>JBBSNO010000026.1:0-18088 GCA_038232615.1 Actinomycetales bacterium | reverse complement strand
TCACGACCGCCGTCATCGACCGCGTGCAGCGCCGGCTGGGTCAGTGGGGCCTGCCGGCGTTCTTCTCCCAAGCCGCCGGCGCCGCGATCCCCACGCTGGTCGCGGTCTGCCTGATCGCGCTGCGAGCGGCGACCGACACCGGGACGGAGGCCCTGAGACCGTCCCTCGTCGTGGCCACGGGCATCATCGTGCTGCTCGCCGGCCTGTCGTTGGTGGGCGCCGCCCAGGACGCCATCGACGGCTACTACGTGACCGCCGGGGCCCGTGGCTTCGAGGTGCTCCTGATGACCCTCGGCATCGTCGTCGGCATCGCCGGGGTCCTGGACCTCGCCCGCCGGGTCGGCGTCCCGCTCGAGATCGCGACCGCCACCGGTCTGAGTCGCAGCCTCGTCGTGCAGGTCGTCGCCGCGACGGCCGTCTCGGGGTTCTTCGCGGCCTCGGCCTACGCCAGGCCCAGGGCGGTGCTCCTGGCGGCCGCCGCCGGCGGTCTCGGGTGGGTCGTGCTCGGGCTGGCCGGCCGCCTCGGGCTGGGCCCGGCCATCGCCAGCGCCCTGGCCGCAGGCGTCGTCGGCGGGCTGGCCCAGTTCCTCGCCGGACGGCTGCAGGTGCCCGCCCTCGCCGTCAGCGTCTCCGGCATCGTGCCGCTGCTGCCGGGGCTGACGCTCTACCGCGCCATGTTCGGGCTGGTCGACCCGTCGGCGTCCGACCCGGTCGTCGGTTTCACGACGCTGCTCGGTGCCGCGGGCGTCGGTATCGGCCTGGCCGCAGGGGTCAGCCTCGGCACGTTCCTGACCCGCCCACTGCGCACCGAGGTCGACAGGTGGCAGCAACGAGCTCTGCGCCGGGCCACCGGCCCGGTCGACTGAGACGTCGGGCAGGATCGCCCACGTGCCCGCCAGCGAGCCTGTGCCCCCCACCGTCTACGTCGCGCTCGGCGACTCGTTCAGCGAGGGCCTGTGCGACCCGGACGGCGTCCCGGCCGACGCCGCAGCCGGGCCCGGCTACCCGGGGCCGTGGCGGGGCTGGGCGGACCGGCTGGCCGAGATCGCGCACGAGTCGTCGCTCGCTGCGGGTGGACCCGGAGTGGTCTACGCGAACCTCGCCGTCCGCGGGCGGCTCCTGCCGCAGGTCCTCGCCGACCAGCTGCCGGTGGCCCTGGACGTCGGCGCCGACCTGGTGAGCCTCATCGGCGGAGGCAACGACGTGCTTCGGCCGGGGGCGGACCCCGACGTGCTGGCCGAGAGCCTCGAGCACGCGGTGGTCCGCCTGCGCCGTTCCGGCGCGCAGGTGCTGCTCGGCACCGGCGTCGACCCCAAGGGCTCGCCGCTGATCCGGATGACGCGCGGCAAGGTTGCGACGTACAACGCCCACATCTGGTCGATCGCCGCACGCCGTGGCGCGCACGTGCTGGACCTCTGGGGGATGCCGGTGCTCAAGGACTGGCGGGTGTGGGCCACGGACCGCCTGCACCTCAACGCGGAGGGGCACGAGCTGGTCGCTCAGCTGGCCGCGCGGTCCCTCGGCATCCTGCCCGCCGGACTCGGGGACCACGCGACCGCCGACGTCCCGGACGAGGTCGACGTCCCCCGGGCCGGCGTGCTGGCCCGCCCACGGGCCCAGGCGCTGCGCGAGGACGCGGTCTGGGTGCGCGGCTACGTCGGCCCGTGGGTGCGGCGGCGGCTGCGCGGCCAGTCCTCCGGCGACGGCCGACCGGCGAAGCGACCCCACCCGCTCCCCCTGGATGCCCGCGACTGACCCGTCCCCCGCCTGGTGATCCACAGCTCCTCGTGGTGATCAAGGACCCGCGCGAGTCCTCCGTCGGGATCAGGCCGGCGGCTCGTCCTCCCGGACGACGGCCGCGAGGTGGGCAGCCGCGGCCTCGGCCACCGCGAGCTCGCGCTGGGCCAGGGCGATCGCGTCGCGCAGGCCGGAGGCGCCGAACCGGTCGCGGACCATCATCACCGCGTCGACGACGACGGGGTCCACGTCCTGACCAGGTGTGTGCGTCACGAGGCGAACCTAGCCAACCGCCCTCACGGCAGCCTGCCGAACCACGCGAGGGACCCCAGCGCGCTCAGCAGCAGGGACGCCAGCGCGACGCCCACGAACCGGTCCGTGACCTCGCGCTGCTCGAGCTCGAAGCCGACCGACGAGCCGATGTCGGCGTAGACGCCCTCCAGCTCGCCGGCGGTCTCGGCCTGGTAGGCCGCGCCGCCCGTGGCCTCGGCGATCTCGCGCAGGTCCTCCACCTCGACGGGCACCACCTGCTCGATCCCCTCCCGCTCCACCGTCCCCGTGGGCGTGCCGAACGCGATCGTGAAGACCGGCACCCCGGCCGCCCGGGCGGCCTCGATCCCGTCGGTGTTCGGTCGCCCGACCGTCGTCTCTCCGTCCGAGAGCAGGACGATCCTGGCCGGAACCGCCTCGTCCGGGGCGGACGGGTCGTCGGGCACGGTCTCGATCGCCTGCAACGAGGTGAAGATGGCCTCCCCGACAGCGGTGTACTCGCGCAGCTCGAGGTCATCGATGCCGCGGTCGACCTGCGCGCGGTCGGTCGTGGGCGGCACCAGCACCTGTGCCGAGCCGGCGAAGGAGACCAGCCCGACGTTGAGCCGGGGCGGCAGCCCGTCGACGAAGTCGCGCGCCGCGGTCTGGGCGGCACGCAGACGGCTCGGCTCGACGTCCTGCGCCATCATCGACAGCGAGACGTCGATGGTCACGATGATCGTGGCGCGCTCGCGCGGCACCTCCACCTCGCCCGCGGGACGTGCGAAGGCCAGCACCAGCAGGGCGAGCGAAAGCAGCAGGCCTGCTGCGGCGACGTGACGGCGCCAGCCCGGACGGCGGGGGGCCACCTGGCCGAGCAGGGCGACGCTGGTGAAGCGCAGGGCGTACGAGCGACGGCGACGCTGCCGCCACGCGTAGGCGGCTGCCAGCACCGGGAGGAGCAGCAGCAGCCACAGCCGACCCGGCGCGAGGAACGCGTCGAGCGGCAGAGGGTTCCTGCTCATGCCATCCCCCGACGCGGCGCGTGCAGCTGACGGGCGACGCGGCGGTGGCTCAGCACGAACCGGGCGGTCTCGCTGACCCAGTCCTGGTCGGTGCGCCGCACCAGGTGCGCGCACCCGGCCCGCCGCAGCGCCGCGGCCACCTGCCGCCGGTGGGCTGCGGCGCCCGCCGTGAACGCCTCCCGGACGGACGCGCGGGAGGTGTCGACCTCGATCCCCTGCCCGGTCTCGGGGTCGACGAGCTCGACGACGCCGACGTCCGGCAGCTCGCCCTCGCGCGGGTCGACGATCTCCACGGCCAGCACCTGGTGCCTGGCCGCGAGCCGGCGCAGCGGCGCCTCCCAGGGCAGGGCGCGCGGCCCGCTCAGCACCGACGTCCCCGGCTCGACGAAGTCCGAGACGACCAGGCGCAGACCGCGGCGCGTCTGGGTCCGCGACAGGGCCAGGACGGCACCCGCGAGGCTTCCCGTCTCCGCGCCGGCTCCGGCCGTCTGCGGTGACTGGCTGCGGGGCTCGTCGAGCAGCGAGCGCAGCAGCCCGTACAGGGCCAGCCGTCCAGACCGGGCGGGCCAGCGTCGCGTCCGCCCCTCGCGCAGCACGTAGCCGCCGAACCTGTCCCCGGCGCGCTGGGTCAGGACGCCGACGGTCGCGACCGCCGCGACCGCGAGCTCGCGCTTGTCGTGGGCAGCGGTGCCGAAGTCCATGGACGCCGTGAGGTCGACCAGGGCCCAGGTCTCCAGCTCGCGGTCGGCCACGACGTCGCGGACGTGCGGCTGCGTCGTCCGCGCCGTGACCGCCCAGTCCATGTGCCGGACGTCGTCCTCACCGGGCCGGTAGGAGCGTGCCTCCGCGAGCTCGCTGCCCGGCCCCGGCAGCAGCCCCAGGTGCTCGCCGCGCAGGTACCCCTCGAGCCGGCGGACGATCGTGAGCTCGAGCCGCCGCAGGGCCTCCTCGGGGGCGTAGTCGCCCACCACCCGCGACGGGCGCGTGCTCACCACCGGCCCGGCTGGCCGCCGGGCGCGCCGGGCCCTCCCGGGGAGTCCGCGGGCCGGGGCGGGCGGACTGCGGCGACGACACGATCGACGACCCATGACGCCGAGACGCCGTCCGCGACCGCGTCGAAGCCGAGCACGAGCCGGTGGGCCATCACATCGGGGGCGAGCTCGCGCACGTCCGACGGCAGCACGTGGTCGCGGCCACGGAACAGGGCGAGCGCCCGGGCCGCGGCGACGAGACCGAGCGTCGCGCGCGGGCTGGCCCCGACGTCCAGGACGCCGTCCACACCCTCGACGCCGTAGTCGCGCGGCGCGCGGGTGGCCATCACGAGCCGGACGACGTAGTCGGCCACGAGCGGGTGCACGTACACGTCGTCTGCCGCACGGGCGAGGCGCTGCACGCGCTCGGCATCGAGCACCCGCTGGGCCGACGGAGGGTCGACGCTCATCCGCCGCAGGATCTCCGCCTCCTCGTGGGCCCGCGGCAGCGGCACGTCGACCTTGAGCAGGAAACGGTCGCGCTGCGCCTCCGGCAGCGGGTACACGCCCTCGGACTCGATCGGGTTCTGCGTCGCGATCACGATGAAGGGTGTGGGCAGCGGGTAGGAGGCGCCGGCGAGGGACACCTGGCGCTCGCCCATCAGCTCCAGCATCGCCGCCTGGACCTTGGCGGGCGCGCGGTTGATCTCGTCTGCGAGGACGAAGTTGACGAAGACCGGGCCGAGCTCGACCTCGAACGTCTCGACGCTCGGTCGGTAGATGCGGGTCCCGACGATGTCCGACGGCACCAGGTCGGGGGTGAACTGCAGGCGGGCGAAGGTGCCACCGACGACGGTCGCGAAGGTGCGGACGGCGAGGGTCTTGGCGACGCCGGGCACGCCCTCGAGCAGGCAGTGGCCACGGGCGAGCACGGCGACCATCAACCGCTCCACCATCGGGTGCTGGCCGACGACGACGCGGCTCACCTCGGCGGCGGCCCTGCGCAGGTCGGCAACGTCATCGGGGCGCAGCACCTCGTCGCGAGAAACGGTCGTCACCGCCCCATTCCACCATCCGCACGGGATCGCCCACCTCGCGTGCGTGTGATCTCATGCGGTAGTGCCCGCCCTCGCGCCGCCCGCGCCGGACGACCCGGCCCAGCTGGGACCGTTCCTGCTCCGCGGCCGCTGGAGCAGCTCCGAGGCCGGCACCGCCTACCAGGGCCTGGCCCCGGACGGACGTGCCGTCACCGTCGTCGCCCTGGGTCCTGGACCCAGCCGCGACGCCGCCGCCCGTGACCGGTTCGCGGCCGCAGTAGCCGGCCTCGCCCGCGCCGGCCCCGGCACCCTGCTGACGGCGGACCCGGACGGCCCGTGGCCCTGGGCCGCGCTGCCGGCGGCGCCTGGGCAACCTGCGGACGCCGGACCGGTCGGGCACCTGCTCTCCGCGGTCACGCCCGCCGTCGCCGTAGGGGCGGTGGCTCGCGGCCCGGCCTTCGCCCCCCACTGGACGGGGGAGCGGCGCCTGCCCCCACCGCCGCCTCCCGCCCCGGGGCCAGTGACGGCGGCACCTGCTCGTACCGACCGGCGCGCCCTGGTCATCGTGCTGGCTGTGCTGCTGGCGCTGCTGCTGGTGCTCGTGCTCGCCCTGGTGTGGCAGCGAACGGGGGACGAGCCCGCGGACCCCTTCGCGACGCCGGCCCCGGGCTCCACCGCCCCGCCGACGTCCGGACCCCCGACGTCCGGACCCCCGACGTCCGGGCCCCCGACGTCCGGACAACCGACCGCCACGCCCCCGACCCCAGCGCCCCCGACCGCCGAGCCGCCGACGTCGCCCGCACCCGGCAGCGGGCCCACGGGCCCGCTGCAGCCGGGGCCGGGGGTGGCCGGCCCGTCCTTCGGGGCCCAGGAGCAGACGCGCGAGATGCGCCTGGAAGGTCTCCCATTCCCCTTCCGCACCCCGGCCACCTGGGGGTGCCAGCGCAGCGACGTCGCCACCCCGCCCGCGGTGCGGTGGGTGTGCCTCGACGACCGCTGGATCCTCGAGGAGCGACCGGGCAGCCCGCCGGGCGGTGTCATCCACGTGCAGCCGTGCCCGGCGCCGTGCGGGGACGATGCCTGGCAGTCCCTGCGCACCGAGCACGCGCCGGACGCCGACTGGCAGGTCGTCGACGTTGCGACCGTGGTCCACGAGGACACCGAGCCGGACACCGCGGGCACGTACCGGATCCGGATGAGCCACGTGTTCGCCTCGAGCCCGGGCGGCCCGCCGGACACCCACGTCTACGTCCGGATGACGGCGCCGCAAGGCTTCGAGGACGACGTCCGCAAGGTCGTCAACGACATCCGCGCCAACACTCCCTGACGGCGCCCGGCCCGGCACCGGTACCCGTCCGGCGGCACGCACAGAGCCCAACATCTGCGACGATCGGGGCATGGACGCCGAGCGCCTCCGCGCAGAGGGTGAGCGACTGCGGGCCCAGGTCCAGGAGCTGCACTGCGTGGCGGTGCGCGACCGGGAGGCCGCCCGGTCCACCCTGGAGGCTGCCACGCGCGAGGCGCGCCAGCTCGTCGACGACGCCGGTGACCAGACCGCCCTGCTGATGCAGGCGACCGGCCGACGCAGCGAGCAGCTGCTGGTGGCGTCCCGCGAGGACCTGCGGCGGCAGGCCGAGGCCGCGCAGGCGCAGAGCGCGGAGCTGCTCGCGACGGCCCGTCAGGGTGCCGACCGCGCACGGGCCGAGGCCCACGAGGAGGTCGCCGCCTTGCACGAGCAGGCGACCGAGACCGACGCCGCGCAGACCCGCGAACAGGCGGAGCAGACGCCAAGAGGCTCGCCAGGACGCCGACGCCGAGCGTGGCCGCGCGCGGCACGACGCCGAGCTGGTCACTGCGGACGCCGAGCGACTGGCCGCGGAGGCGTACGGCCGTGCGGAGCGGCGGGAGGCAGAGGCGGAGTCGGGCTCCCGCGCCCTGCGCGAGCGGGCGGCCGCCGACCGGGCCGACGCCCAGCGGGAGACACCCAGGAGCTGCTCCGTACCTCGCGGGCCGAGGCGACGCGGCTCGTCCGACCGACCGACCGCCAGCAGACCGACCGCCAGCAGACCGCCGTCCAGCAGCAACACGAGGTGAGCAGACAGCCATGAGCGAGACCAGCAACCCCCAGTTCCGGACCGTCCTGCGCGGCCACGCCCCCGCGCAGCTCGACCGGCGCGTCAGCGAGCTGACCGAGTCGCTCCACGCGGCCCACCGGCAGTCCGAGCAGCTGCACCGCCGGGTGCAGGCCATCGAGAGCGCCCCTGCCGTCGCCCCGGCGCCGGCAGCCGAACCGGCAGCGCCGACCTTCAGCGACTTCGGTGCCCGCGTCGGCAAGATCCTCGCGCTCGCGGAGGATGAGGCCGCGGACCTGCGCGCCAAGGCACAGGCAGACGCGGACACCCACCGCCGGCTGGCCGAGGAGGCGGGTGCCCAGGTGCGAGCCGACGCCCAGCGCTACGCGACCGAGCAGCGCAGCACCACCGACGCCGACGCCGCGCGGGTGCTGGAGGACGCGCGGCGCAGGGCCGACGACCTCCTCGACGAGGCGGACCGCGACGCGACCGCTCGCCGCGAGGAGGCCTCCGCGGTGTACGAGCACCAGCGGGCCAGGGCGGCGCAGGCGGCCGCAGACTTCGAGACCACGTTGGCGCAGCGGCGCGAGCGGGCCGAGCACGACTTCACCGCCCGCTCGGCCAGCAGCGAGCAGGAGCTCGCCGCGATCACGGACCGCGCGGAGCAGCTGCGCGGCGAGGCGGAGCGGCTCCACGGCGAGACGCAGCGCCAGGCCAAGCGCCTCGTCGAGGAGGCGCAGCAGCAGGCGCAGGAGATCCTGTCGGCGGCGAAGTCCAGGGCGGACCGGATCCGAGCCGAGTCCGACCGCGAGCTGTCCGCAGCCAGCCAGCGCCGCGACAGCATCAACGCGCAGCTGACCAACGTGCGCCAGATGCTCGCCACGCTGTCGGGCACGGCCCCGATCGACCCGTTCGGGGACGACCAGGAGCCCCCGTCGGCAGCCGGAGCGACGACCGACGCCGGGTCGAAGGACACCAGGTCGAAGGACACCGGGTCGAAGGACACCGGGTCGAAGGAGTCGGCCGCGCCGCAGGGCCACCCCGTGAAGGGCTCCCCGCAGGGGGGCACCGGAGCCACGACGGCCGAGCCGGCCGCCGCCGGTCAGGCGGACGCCAAGCCCGCCCAGCAGGACGCCGCCAAGGGGCGTGCCGCAGGACCGGCGTCCGGCCAGCAGCCTGCGGACGGCGACAAGTCCCAGCGCCCGGCGTCCACCGGCAAGAGGTAGCCCACCGCAGCGAACCGGGCTCACCCGGCGGGCGACGGACCCGGCGCAGGAGGTGGACGGCGCTGGACGAGGGCGTCCAGGCCCGTCCGGTCGGTGCCGGTCCGCCGCTCGACCTCGGCGTCGTCGAGCGCGCCGCACCGCAGTCCGCGCAGCACGAAGGCGCCCAGGGCCGCAGCGGTCGCGGGCTCGTCCAGGATCCCGCCGGCCCGGCGATCGAGGTAGCGGCGCAGGCGGTCGGCCACGGTCGGCAGGCCGCCGGTGAAGAACAGGTACGTGGCCAGGTACCGCGTCGGCAGCTGGGCGGGGTGCAGGTCCCAGCCCTGGTAGTACCCCCGCTCGAGGGCGCGCCGCACCAACCGGGCGTGCAGGCGCCAGGCGACGTGGACGTCGTCGCGGGGCCCCACCGGCAGCACGTTGGTCGACCCGTCCGAGAGCCGCACCCCCGTGCCCGCGACGGCGACCTGCATGACCGCCTTGGCATGGTCGGCGGCCGGGTGCTCGAGGCTCTGCTGCGCCGCGGGGACGCCGAGCCCGGCGCTGTAGTCGTAGGTGCCGTAGTGCAGTGCGCTGACCCGGCCCGCGCCGGCGTGCACGAGCCGAGCCACGGTCGCCGTCCCGTCGGCGCCGAGCACCGCCTGAGCCGTCTCCACCTGCACCTCGAAGCGCAACCGACCTGGTTCGAGCCCGTGGGCCCGCTCCAGCCGGGCACAGGCCTCGACCATGCCCAGCACCTGCTCGACCGAGGTCACCTTGGGCAGGGTGACGACCCACCCGTCCGGGAGGGGACCGGCTTCGAGCACGGCCGCGAGGACCAGGTCGAGGGTGCGCAGCCCGCGGCGCCGGGTCGGCGCCTCGAACGACTTGATCCGGACGCCGCAGAACGGCGGCCCGTCGTCCCGGGTGACCGCAGCCGCCAGCGCGCGCCCGGACGCGACGGCGTCGGCGTCCTCCCGGGCGTCGTCCGGCGCGTCGTACCCGTCCTCGAAGTCGACCCGCAGGTCCTCGACCGGCTGGCGGCCGAGCTTGGCCAGCACCGCGTCCCACACCGAGGCGACCGCGCCGGCATCCAGGCCGGTCGCCTCGGCCATGGCCGGCGGCGACCCGGCGTACTCGGTCACCGCCTGCAACGCCAGCTCCCCCCAGCGCCCGGTGATGTCGTCGTCCACCTGCTCGCCCGCCGGGACGTACACGGTGTGCACCGGTTGACGACCCGTCGGGTCACCCGGGTAGCGGGCGGCCAGGACGGCGTCCGCGGGTGCCACGAGCGCGTCGACGGCAGCGAGATCGGCATCGTCCAGCCGAGCGCGTGTCACCGACCTGCCCCGACGATGGTCGCCCGCACCGACGGCGGCAGGTCCTCGGCGCTGACCGGACGGCGGCCGGCCAGCTCGAGGGCGAGGCTCTCGTCGACCCCGCCGGCGGCGACGAGCACCTGCGCGGCGCTGGCCGCGGACAGGGCGTTGAACCACCGCAGGCCGGCGCGCTCGCGCCCGGCGGGGGTGAGCGAACCGAGCAGCCGCAACCGCGCCATCCCGCCGTCGGGGAACACGTCCAGCCGCACGTGCGTGACCGAGCCGGCGTCGGGGACGACGAGACGGTGCCGCGTGTCGGGCAGCAACCTGGTGCGGGGCAACAGGTCCCGCCACGCGCCGTCGTCGGTCAGGTCGTCCCTCGTCGCGTCGGCACCGCGCACGCTCGCCCAGCCGGGCGCGTTGCCGACGAAGTACGAGGTGTCGAGCTCCGCGAGCCGCACGGTGCCGGCACCGGCCAGCGCCACCTGCACCCAGTCGTTGCCGCCGCCGCGCCGTCGGGCCGTCTCCCATCCCTCGCCCATGGACCGGGCCAGCCCCGGTGCGAGCAGGTTTCCCGGGGAGCCGTAGAAGCGGTCGGAGCAGCCGACGACGCGACCCCCGTTCTCCGCCGCGGCCAGGTCGACGGCGCCCACGTCGAGCAGCCGCGGGTCGGGCACCGCCTCACCGTGCACCCGCAGCCGGGCCACGCCACCGTCCGGGTAGATCGACAGCCGGACGTGCGTCCAGCGCCGGTCCGAGGCGACTGCGAAGGCGTTCTGCGCGTCGCCGACGACGTCGCTGCGCGGAACCAGCGTCTTCCAGCCCGGATGCGCCACGACCTCGTCCGCACTGGGGTGGCCGAGGACGCACAACCCCTCGACCGAGGCCTCGGGCGGGTAGTTGCCGCGGAACCACGCAGTGTCGACGACGACCCCCCGCACGACGCCGGGGACACCGAGCCGGACGACGGCGGCGTCGTGCCCGGGCTCACGCCGTCGCCGGGTCTCCCAGCCGTCGTAGACCTTGCCCTTGTGCCCGAACGTGGTGGTGTCGAAGACTGCGGGACCGGGCGTGACCAGGTTCTCCCGCAACGCGAACAGCTCGTCGTTGGCGGCCATGACGCTACCGCCGAGCGTGCGGACGGCCAGGTCGGGCAGGTCCGTGAAGTCCGGCTCAGGCAACGGGCACCTCCTGACGCCCCAGGAGCCGGCCCCTCGGGGCCCCGGCCACGTCGACGCGCTGGCCCCGTAGCCAGGTGCGCCGCACGACGCCGTCGAGCGTCGTCCCCGCGTACGGCGTCACCGCGTGCCGGTGGTGGAGCGTCGCGGCGTCGACGGTGAAGGTCTCGTCCGGTGCCAGCGCGACGAGGTCCGCGACGCGGCCGACGGCGATGCTGCCCTTGTGGGACAGACCTGCCACAGCCGCCGGTCCGGTCGCCATCCAGCGGACGACGTCGGCGAGGCCGTGCCCGCGCGCGCGGGCGGCCGTCCAGACCACGGGCAGCCCGAGCTGCAGCGAGGAGATGCCTCCCCACGCGCCCGCGAAGCCACCGGCCTTGAGCTCGGGCGGGGACGGAGAGTGGTCGCTGACGACGGCATCGATGACGTTCTCGCGCAACGCCTCCCAGAGCCGGTCGCGGTTGGCGGCGCCACGCACCGGCGGGCAGCACTTGAACTGGGTCGCGTCGTCGGGCACCTCTTCGGCCGAGAGCGCCAGGTAGTGCGGGCAGGTCTCGGCACTCACCCGCACACCACGGCGTCGAGCGGACGCCAGCGGGCCGAGGGCGTCCGCGCTCGACAGGTGCAGCACGTGCACCCGTGCGCCGGCCTGCTCCGCGAGGTCGAGCAGTCTTGAGACCGCCCGGGTCTCCGCGTGCGGCGGGCGGGACCGCTCGAAGTCCGCGTACCCGGGTCCGACCACCGGCGCCTCCCCGGCGATCACCGCGGCGTCCTCGGCGTGCACGACGAGCAGCGAGCCCAGCCCGGCGACCACCTCGAGCGACTCGACCAGCCCCGCGTCGTCCAGCGGCGGGAACTCCTCGACACCGGAGTCGACGAGGAAGCACTTGAACCCGAGGACCCCCGCCTCGTGCAGGGCGGGAAGCGACCCGGCGTTGCCGGGCACCGCACCGCCCCAGAAGGCGACGTCGACATAGCACTGGCCTTGTGCGGCAGCACGTTTCGCCTCCAGGGCGGCGACGTCCACCGTGGGCGGGATGCTGTTCAGGGGCATGTCGACGATCGTCGTCACGCCACCGGCCGCTGCCGCGCGCGTCGCCGACGTGAACCCCTCCCACTCGGTGCGGCCCGGCTCGTTCACGTGCACGTGCGTGTCGACCAGACCCGGGAGCAGCACCTCGTCGTCATCGAGGAGCACGACCTCTTCGGCGTCCGCGGCGCTCCCGAACGGCAGGACGTCGACGACGCGGCCGACCCGGACCGCCACGTCCGCGGGCCTCTGCGCTCCATCGACGACGGCGCGACGCGCACTCACCAGCAGGTCGAGCATCAGCCCGTCCCCGTGATGTGCTCGGGACGGATCGGCACCCGGTGCAGCGCGACCCCGCACGCCTGCCGCACGGCCGCGGCCACGGCGGGCCCGGACGACACGGTCGGGGGCTCCCCGACACCGCGCAACCCATACGGGGCGAAGGGATCGGGGTTCTCCAGCAGCTCGATACGCATCGGCGGCACGTCGAGGATCGTCGGGATGAGGTAGTCGGTGAACGACGGGTTGCGCACGGTGCCGTCGACGACCAGCACCTCCTCCATCAGCGCCAGCCCCATGCCCTGGGCACTTCCGCCCTGGATCTGCCCCAGCACCGCGTCGGGGTTGATCGCCTTGCCGACGTCCTGGGCGGTGTCCAGCGCCACGACCTTGACCAGGCCGAGCTCCACGTCGACGTCGACGACTGCGCGGTGGGCCGAGAACGCGAACTGGACGTGCGCGTCACCCTGCCCCGTCTCGGGGTCGATCGCCTTCGTCGGTCGGTGGCGCCACTCGACGGTCTCCTCCACCGCGCCGTCCCCGACGAGCTCGGCCAGGGTCGTCACGACGTCCTGCGACGACGCATCCACGACGGACCCGCCGCGCAGGAGCAGGTCCGAGGCTGCGTGCCCGGTGGCGTCGGCCGCGAGCGCGAGCACCCGGGCGCGCACCGCCTCGCAGGCTGCCTTGACGGCGCCACCGGTCACGTACGTCTGGCGCGAGGCCGAGGTCGAGCCGCCGGACCCCACCGTCGTGTCCGTGGGGTGCACGGTCACCTGGTCGACCCCGAGCTCGGTCCGGCAGATCTGCTGCTCGACGGTGACGAGCCCCTGCCCGACCTCGGCCGCCGCGGTGTGGACCGTCGCCACGGCCTCTCCTGCGGTCACCTCCAGCCGTACCCGTGCCGTCGAGTAGTCGTCGAAGCCCTCGGAGAAGCCGACGTTCTTGTAGGTGACCGAGTAGCCGATCCCCCGGACGACCCCCTCGCCGTGGGTCGTGTTGGCCACCCCGCCGGGCATCGAGCGCAGGTCCGTGTCCCGGGACGGGGCCCCCGGCGTCGGGGGCAGCGGCATGTCGCGCACGCGCTCGATCAACTCGGCCACAGGGGCCGGCGAGTCGATCACCTGGCCGGTGATGTTCTCGTCGCCCTCGCGCATGCCGTTGAGCCGGCGCAGGTCCACCCGGTCCATCCCGAGCTGGTCCGCCAGGGCGTCCATCACCGCCTCGTGCGCGAAGGCCGCCTGCACGCACCCGAAACCGCGCATCGCCCCGCACGGCGGGTTGTTGGTGTAGACGCCGTAGCTGTCGACGCTGACGTTCGGCACCCGGTACGGCCCGATGCCCATCGTGCCGCCGTTGCCCACGACGGCGCCGGTCGACGACGCGTAGGCGCCTCCGTCGAACACGAGCCCGGCGCGGGCGAAGACGAGCGTGCCGTCGCGCTCGGCGCCGTAGGAGTACTGCATCGACGCGGGATGGCGGTGGACGTGACCGAAGAACGACTCCTCGCGCGAGTACGACATCTTCACGGGCTTGCCGGTGTGCAGCGCCAGCAGGCAGGCGTGCACGTGCATCGACAGGTCCTCACGGCCACCGAACGCGCCGCCGACGCCGGCGAGCGTCAGCCGCACCTTCTCCGGCGGAAGACCCAGCGCCCGCACCACCTGCGCCTGGTCGACGTGCAGCCACTGGGTCGCCACGTACAGGTCGACCCCACCGTCCTCGGCCGGGACCGCGAGCCCCGACTCCGGCCCGAGGAAGGCCTGGTCCTGCATCCCGACCTCGAAGTCGACGGTGGCCACGACGGGCGCCGTCGCGTCGGCGTCGCCCTTGCGCAACCGCAGGTGCCGCACCAGGTTGCCGCCCGGCTGCACGAGCGGAGACCCTGGCTCCAGCGCGGTCCGCGCGTCCGTGACCGCGTCGAGCGCCTCGTAGACCACCACGATCCTCCCCGCGGCACGGCGAGCGGTCTCGGGGTGCTCGGCGGCGACCAGCGCCACCGGCTCCCCCTGGTACCGGACGACACCGTCGGCGAGCACCGGCTGGTCCTGGTGCTCGAGCCCGACCGCGTTGACGCCCGGGACGTCGTCCGCCAGCAGCACCGCGTGCACCCCGGGCATCTTCAGCGCCGCCGAGGTGTCGACCGAGACGATGCGTGCGCTGGGGTGGGGGCTGCGCAGCGTGGTGCCCCAGACCATCCCGTCCATCCACAGGTCGGAGGAGAAGGCGAACTCCCCCGTCACCTTCAGCGTCCCGTCGGGGCGGACGGCGTTCGTCCCGACGCCGGCAGCCGTCGTCGCCGTCCTGGTCGTCGTCGTCGTCATCGTGGGGCTCCCTCGGCGACGAGCGCGCGGTGGACGGCGGCGACGTCGCGGGCCAACTCCGCCTCGTCGACGCCGGTGACACGGTCGTGCTCCACGACCGGCGACCCGCCGACCAGCAGCAGCTCCAGCGGCGGCGGGGCACCGAGCACCAGGGCAGCCACCGGGTCCTCGATGCCGGCGTGCGCCACGGTGTCGAGGCGCCACAGGGCCAGGTCGGCGAGCTTGCCGGGCTCGACGGACCCGATGTCGTCGGTACGACCGAGAACGGCGGCGCCACCCATCGTGGCCATCTCCAGCGCGTCACGCACCGTCAGCGCCTCCGGCCCGCCCCGTGCGCGCGCGAACAGCAGCGCGTGCCGGACCTCCTCGAGCAGGCTGGCCGCCTCGTTGCTGGCCGCCCCGTCGACACCGAGACCGACGCGGGCCCCGGCGTCCCGCAGGTCGCGGGCTCGGGCGATGCCGGCACCGAGCCTGGCGTTGGACGACGGGCAGTGCGCCACCCCGGTGCCCGTCTCGCCGATCCGCTGCACCGCGAGGTCGTCCAGGTGCACGGCGTGGGCGAACCAGACGTCGTGGCCGAGCCACCCCAGGCTCTCGACGTACTCCAGGGGCGAGCAGCCGAAGCGCTCGCGGCAGAAGTCGTCCTCGTCGAGCGTCTCGGCGAGATGGGTGTGCAGCAGTGTCCCGGTACGCCGTGCCAGGTCCGCCACCTCGCGCATCAGCTCGCCGGTGACCGAGAACGGCGAGCAGGGCGCGACGGCCACGCGCAGCATCGAGTCCGGCGTGGGGTCGTGCCAGCGGGAGATGGCGTCCTCGGTGGCGGCCAGCACCGTGTCACGGTCCTCGACCACCTCGTCCGGTGGGAGCCCGCCTGCGCTGCGCCCCAGGTCCATGGACCCGCGGGTGGGGTGGAAGCGCAGCCCGACCGAGGCGGCGGCCTCGACCGTCGCGCCGAGGACGTCGCCGCCGGTGCGGGGGAACACGTAGTGGTGGTCGGTGCTCGTCGTGCAGCCGGTCCGGGCGAGCCACGCCAGGGCCCCGGTGGCCGCGACGCGCACGGTGTCGGCGTCGATGCGGGCCCACACCGGGTACAGGGCCTGCAGCCAGCCGAACAGCGTGTCGTCGACGGCCATGCCCCGGGTCGCCCACTGGTAGAGGTGGTGGTGGGTGTTGACGAAGCCCGGCGTCAGCAGGCACCCGGAGCCGTCGACGCGTCGCGCCCCTGGCACGTCCGGCGCCGGGCCGGCCCCGACGGCCACGATGCGGGTGCCCTCGACCACGACGTGGCCGCTCGCGTGCTCGGTGCCGGCGCCGTCCACCGTGGCGATCGCGCACCCCTCGACGACGAGCTGGGTCATGGGCGCTCGACCCCTTCGAGCCGGACGGCGGCCAGGCGCACGGCGTCCAGGATCTTCTCGTAACCGGTGCAGCGGCACAGGTTCCCGGCGAGTGCCTCCCGGACGACGGGGTCGCTCGGCCGCGGTTCACGCGCCAGCAGCTCGTGCGTCGCCACGACGAGGCCCGGCGTGCAGAAGCCGCACTGCACCGCGCCGGCGTCCACGAAGGCCTGCTGCACCGGGTGCAGCTCGTCGGTGCCGGCGAGGCCCTCGACCGTGACCACCTCGCGGCCCTGAGCCTGTCCGGCGGCGACCAGGCACGCGCACGCCAGGACGCCGTCCAGGTACACGGTGCACGAACCGCACTCACCCTGCTCGCACGCGTTCTTCGAGCCGGGCAGCCCCATCCGCTCGCGCAGCGCGTAGAGCAGGCTCTCGCCCTCCCACACGTCGTCGACCTCGCGGTGCTCGCCGTTGACCGTCATGGTGATGCGCATCGTCTACGCGGCCCTCCGGTAGTCGTCCCAGGCCCAGGTGAGACATCGCCGGGCCATCACCGCCAGCGAGTGCAGGCGGTAGGCGGCCGTGCCGCGCACGTCGTCGATCGGGGAGGCTGTCTCGCGCACGCGGCGCCCGAACTCCTCGGCGAGCCCAGCCGGCAGCTCGGTGCGTGAGTCCCACAGGCCGGCCTCCTCCAGCTCCGCAGCGAGGTGCTCCTCGGCGGCGAGAGCGCGCCGCGGGGTCGGCGCCGCCGAGCCGATGCCGGTGCCGACCCGCCGCCGGTCGGGGTGCAGGGCGAACCCGAAGGCGGAGACGGAGATGACCATCGCGTTGCGCGTGCCCACCTTCGCGAACTGCTGCGGTCCCGAGGGCGGCCGGATCCGGACGGCGGTGACGAGCTCGTCGGGTGCACCGACGTGCTTCTTCGGACCCGTGAAGAAGTCGGCGACGGCGACCCGGCGCGTCCCTCGCACGGACGCCAGCTCGACCTCGGCGGCGGCGGCGAGCAGGGCCGGGTGGGCGTCGCCGGCCGGCGAGGCGGAGCCGAGGTTCCCGCCGACCGTCCCGCGGTGGCGGATCTGCGGCGAGCCGACGGTGCGCGACGCCATCGCCAGGCCCGGCAGCAGGTGGCCCAGCTCGTCGATGACGCGCGCGTAGGTGACCGTGGCGCCCAGGCTGACGACGCCGTCGTCCACACCCCACGCCGCGAGCTCGGCGACCCGGGTCAGGTCCAGCAGCGCCGACGGGCGGCGGCGGTCGAAGTTGATGTCGACCATGACGTCGGTGCCGCCCACGACCGGGCACGCGTCCGGGTGCTCCGCCTTGAGCGCCAGGGCGTCTGCCAGCGTCGTCGGCTGCAGGAACTCCACCGCACCCCCTCCTCCGCCGGTTGCCCAAAGGTGATCATGGCCAGATCGACGACCGTTCGTCGTCCGGTGGACGATTTGACCATGATCACGCCCGGGGAGGACAGCGGTTCGCCGCACGCGCGTGCTAGACGAACCCTGGCAGGTCCTGCCAGGCCTGCGGCGCCGGCGGCACGTCGTCCCGCAGGACGGTCGTCTCGATCAGGCCGTACGGGCGGTCGGCGGCGACGAACACCTCACCGGGGTTCGCCAGGCCGAACGGCTCCAGGTCCACCAGGTGGTGGTGCCGGTTCGGCGCCGACAGGCGGATCTCGGCGATCTGTTCGTGCGCCTCGAGCACGGCACGGCCCATCTTCCACAGGGTCTGCTGCAGGGCGAGGCTGTGCACGGTCGCGAACCGCGAGACGAGCAGGCTCCGCACCGAGGCGTAGGAGGCGTCCCAGTCGACCTCGGACGTCGCGTGCCGCCATCGCGCCACCAGCGCGGTGGCCATCACGCGGTCGTGCGTGGGTTGCAGCGTCGTGTAGGCGTCGGTGAGGAACCCGTGGAACTCCGAGCCGGTCGACTTCAGCAGCACCAGGTCCGCCAGGCCGCTGACCACCCACGACTCCTGGTCGCTGCCTGTTCCCTCGACGGTCACCGCCGCGGTACGGACCTCCTGGCCGCGCCGCACCCAGGTGTGGTCGTGCTCGGCGCCGTCGGCGACCGCGCGGTCCCAGAAGTACTCCTCGACCTCGACGCGGGCGCCGGTGACCGGTGCGACGTCGTCCACGAAGTGCCGCGCGAGGTCGAGGGCGTACGTCTCGACCGCGCGCAGCCCGTGGGCGCTCGCGTACGCGAACGCCGTGTTCTTCTGGGTGTCCGTCGGCAGCACGGTCGCCTGGTCGCCCGACAGGTGCGCCGCGGCGAAGTCCCCGCGCAGGGACGTCGAGACGTTGACGTCGCGGATCTCGTGGCGGGTGCC
>JBBSNO010000025.1:0-18730 GCA_038232615.1 Actinomycetales bacterium | reverse complement strand
GGCGACGACCACGTCGTCCCTGCCCGTCGTCCGGTGTGCCGCGGCGACGTCCCGGCCCGCTGACGTCGTCGGGCTGCACTTCTTCAACCCGGCGCAGGTGATGAAGCTCGTCGAGGTCGTGCACACGGTCTCGACCTCCGCCGACGTGGTCGCCACCGCGCTGGAGGTGTGCGGCCGGCTCGGCAAGCACCCCGTGACGTGCGGCGACCGAGCCGGCTTCATCGTCAACGCCCTGCTGTTCCCGTACCTCAACGACGCGGTGAAGATGCTGGAGGCGCACTACGCCAGCACCGACGACATCGACACCGCGATGAAGACCGGCTGCGGCTACCCGATGGGCCCCTTCGAGTTGCTCGACGCCGTCGGCCTCGACGTCTCCCTGGCGATCGAGCGCGAGCTGTACCTGGAGTTCCGTGAGCGAGGGCTCGCGCCGGCGCCGCTGCTGGAGCACCTCGTCACCGCCGGCTACCTCGGTCGCAAGGTGGGTCGCGGCTTCCGCCAGTACGCGTGAGCGCACATCCACTCGGCGCGATGCTCCGCCAAGCCGCTGACGGCGTCTTCCCCGCCGCGGACGGTGGCTGGCGGCGCGTGCCGCCGTGGCGCGTCGGCGTGGAGGCCGTGCTGGCCTTCACGGGTCACGCGGTGCTGGCCGTGGGCGACCACACGGACGACCATGCGCTCGCGGCCCTGGACCCCCACGGCTTCGGCGGTGCGCACCACCCGCGGGTCGTCACGGCGCTGGCCGGTCCCGACGGCTGGGTCGACTCCCTGGACGTCGTGCTCGTCGCCCGGGGTCGCGGTGGCCCGGTGTCCCTGGTCGAGCGCGAGGACCGCCGCGACCACCCGCGAGCCAGGTACGCGGGCCGGCTGCGCGACGACGTCCGCGTGATGTCCGACGCCGCGGACACCGGGCTGGTGACGCTGGGCACCGGGCTCGGCGGACTGGCCGAGATCAGCATCGAGGTGACGCGCCCCGGTCGCGGCGACGCCCGGGCGCTGCTCACGCAGGCGGTGGAGGCGGCGCCGGCCGGTGATGTGGTGTGCGCGCTGGTGGCGCCGGGCAACGCGGCGAGCCTGCGCAGCTTCCTGGCCGCCGGGTTCGTGCCGGTGGCGTCCGCGCAGCTCTACGTGCCGAGTCCCTGAGCCGCTCAGCAGGCGCCGAGTGCGCTCCACGTCATCGGCCCGACCACGCCGTCCTGGGCGAGCCCGCGGGACCGTTGGAACGAGACGACGGCGGTGTGCGTGGCACTGCCGAACGCGCCGTCGACGACCAGGGACGCGCCGAACGCGTTGAGACGCCGCTGCAGGTCCGAGACGACCTGGCCGGAGGAACCCCGGCGGACCGTCGGCGGACAGGCCATCAGCGTCGCCGGCGGTCGCGCGCGGGACCGTGTCTCATGATCGGCACGATAGCCTCACGTCGGCGGATGCAACGTCCGCCGCCGCCGCTGCGTCTGACCACGTGATGGCTCTGGACCTCCCCGCGGCGCCGGTCGTCACCGGACCCGGTGAGCGGCGGTGCGCTGAAGTGATGCCGCAGGCCCGGGGCCGAGGTGGCGACGCCGTCGTCGGGAGCCGGGCAGCGTCCGTGGAGCTGGACTTCGAGCAGTTCGTGGCCGCGCGCGGACCTGCCCTGGTGCGACTGGCGCGTGGCCTCCTGCGCGATCCCCACCACGCCGAGGACGTCGTCCAGGACGTGCTCGCCAAGGCGCTGGTGAAGTGGAGCAGCATCCAGCGGGCCGACGACCCGGACGCCTACGTGCGCCGCATGGTCGTCAACGCGACCACCTCGTTCTTCCGCCGGGCGGTGCGGCGCGAGCGCGCCTACGAGCACGATCGGCTGCCGGTGAGCCCGCATCCCGACGGTGCCGCCGCGCACGCCGAGCGCACGCAGATGATGATCCTGCTGCGCGGTCTGCCCACCAAGCAGCGCGCCGTGCTGGTGCTGCGGCACTACGAGGGACTGCCGGACGCCGAGATCGCCGAGCTGCTGGGCTGCTCCCCGGTCACCGTGCGCAGCAACGCGCACCGCGGTCTGGCTGCCCTGCGCGAGCAGCTGCGCGCGGCGCCGGTCGAGGAGGGTGGTCACGGTGGTCGATGAGCTCCAGCGTCGGCTCGCCGACGCCCTCGACCACGACGCCGGCCAGGCCCCCGTGCAGGCGGCCGGGCTGCTGGACGGAGCCCGACTCGGCGCACGACGCATCCGCCGCCGGCGCGCGGCCGGCACCGCGGCACTGATCGCCCTCGTGCTGGTGGCGGTGCCGCTCGGGTCCTCCGTCCTGGCCGGGGGAGCGGACCCTGGGCAGGTCGCGGCCCCCGCGCCGGGTGATCCGTCCGGGCCCCGGCCGTCCGGGCAGCCTGCGCCGAGCCAGACTCCGACCCTGACCGGGACACCGGCCCCGACGGCGTCCTTCGTCGAGCCCGTTCCGGGCCCGGTACCTCCCGCCGAGTCGCCGGTCAACCCCGACGTGCCGGACGGGCTGGCGGGCACCGTGCTGGTCCCGCCAGGAGCGTTGCTGGGGGCAGCGGAGCTGCCGTTCACGCCGACGGAGACCAACGACTACGGCCCGTACCTCAAGAACCGCACGCTGGTCACGTCGCTGTGCGGCGACGGCGCCGAGCCCGGTGACGACCTTGCCGTCGGCGGGAGGCAGATCTTCTTCGTCGGCGACGGCCAGGACTCCCTGGCAACCGTGGTGCGTGTCTTCGCCGGCGACGGGGCGCGCCAGCAGATGGAGTACCTGCGCGCCTCGCTCGGCAGCTGCAGCTACGTGACGACGTACGAGCCGCAGGACGCGGGCGGGCTACCTGGTGACGACGCTGTCGTCGGGACGGCGCCGTCCGCCTTCGTCTCGGGTGGCACCGCCGTCGTCGGTGCCGTGCGCGAGGGCAACACGACGGCAGGGATCCAGATCGACGTCGATGGCGACGCCGCAGCAGCGACGGCCGTCGCCCGTGTCCTGCTGACCCGTGCCCACGAGCGCCTGGTGGCCTCGGGACTTCCCGCGGAGCACCCGGGATGAGCCTGCGAGGTGAGGGCACGACATGCCCGGACGACCGGCTGGCGGACGCCATCACGCGGGGGCTGGACGACGCATCGGTCGACGTGGCCTCGCTGCTGGTCGGCGCTCGCCGGGGCGCGCGCCGGATCCGACGTCG
Source organism: Actinomycetales bacterium (assembly GCA_038232615.1). Lineage (GTDB taxonomy): Bacteria > Actinomycetota > Actinomycetes > Actinomycetales > DASROP01 > DASROP01. Next base: position 15,571 of record JBBSNO010000025.1, on the reverse strand, counting down.
CCGCGCGGCGGTCACGGCGGTCGTCGTGACCGCGGTGGTCGTAGGCGGCGTCCCCGTGGCGGTGGGGCTGCTCGGTACCGACGGCGCCCGCCCGCCGGCGCCCGCCGCCACCGCGCCCACGTCACCCGACATCACCGGGCCGACGCCGTCCGGGCCGCCGACCGCAGTCCTCGTCCCGCCGGTCACCCCGTCGTCCGTGCCGGCGCCGTCCGCCTCCGCCTTCGCGACGCTGGACAACGGGTCGGTCGACATCCCGCTCGACGCCCTGCTCGCGGCGCCGGACCTCTCGGCGCTGGACGCCGGCCTCGGGAACGACGTCATCGACGCGGGCTCGCGGCTGGGTGTCGAGACGCTCGGCGCCATGATCTGCGCCGACGAGCAGGAGCCGGTGGCGGACTCTGACCTCGGCGGCCGGTCCCTGTACTACGCCGGGGACCTCGGCGAGGGTGTCGTGACCAGCGTCAGGGTCCTGGCAGGCACCGGAGCCGCGCAGGTCCAGGACTACGTCACCGACGCGCTCGTGCGCTGTCCCAGCGGGGACAGCCCCCGGGAGCTGGTGTCCACCGAGGGGCTCCCAGGGGAGCAGTCGGTGCTGGGCCTCGCGCGCGACGTCGGCGAGCCGGGGTTCCACGAGGCCGTCGGCAGCGTCCGCGAGGGCGGGACGGTCGTCTCCGTCTCGGTCACCCGGGCAGGCACCCCGGACGAGGTCGTTGCCGAGGCGCGCCAGCTGTTGGTGCGGGCTCATGAGAAGCTCGTGGCCTCGGGACTGCCGCAGGCGTACCCCGGCTGACCCGCGGCGTCGCCGTCATCGGGGAGACTGGGTCCGTGCCCCGCAGCAACCGTCCCCGGCGCCGGGGCAGGCCGACGTCCGGCGAGGACGTCGCACCGCTGGACCTCGACCGGGCGCTCGGTGGGGCGCCGCGCACCGAGCGCGACGCGGGCGGCGACTGGCTCGTCCGGCCGGTGGCGGGGGCGGCGTCCGGCAAGGCCTACCGGTGTCCCGGCTGCGACCACGAGATCCCGGCCCGGGTCGCCCACGTCGTCGCCTGGCCGGCGTCCGGCATCACGGGTCCGGACGCGGCCCTGTCGGACCGCCGGCACTGGCACCGGGCGTGCTGGGACGCCCGCGGCCGTCGGCGTCCCACCCGCTGAGGTCCGGCGTCACCAGCTCGCCACCGACGACCGCGGCGGGCAGGGCGGCGACGACGGCACGGACGGGGACCGGCCCGTAGACGTGCGGGAAGCGCCCCGGCGCATCACCGACCGCCTCCCAGCGGACCGGTGACCCGGCTGCCTCGAGCGTCGGGACGTCGAGCACGAGGACGACGAGCCGGCGGACGTCATCGGCGTGGAAGCGTGCGGCCACCCACGGCAGCTGACCTGCGGTGCAGGCATGGACGAACCCGACGTCGGCCAGGTCGAGGCCGCGGGCGGACCCGGTCCAGGTTCCGCGCCGGCGGGCGGCCTCCCAGTCGTCGGCACCGGCCAGGTGCAGCACGCGCATGCCGGCGATCCTGCCACCGCGGCCCCGGACGGCGACGGCCCCAGCCGTCGGTAGGGTCGTCGCCGTGGACGAGCCGACCGAGATCAGGGCGTCGACGGTGCTGCCTGCCCGCCGCGAGGACGTGGAGCTGCACACCGCGGACGGGCTGACCCTGGTGGGAGAGCTCGCGCTGCCGCCCGATCGCGACCCGGTGGCCACGCTGGTGACGCTGCACCCGCTGCCGACCCACGGCGGCTTCATGGACAGCCACGTCTTCCGCAAGGCCTCCTGGCGCCTGCCTGCGCTCGTCGACGTCGCGGTGCTGCGGTTCAACCTGCGCGGTGTGAGCAGCCCGCGCGGCACCAGCGGTGGAGTCTTCGACGGCGGTGACTCTGAGCGCTTCGACGTCGCCGCCGCGATCGAGCTGGCCGAGTTCCGGGACCTGCCGCGGCGCTGGCTCGTCGGCTGGTCGTTCGGTACGGACCTCGCGCTGATGCACGGCTGCGACCCGGGCATCGAGGGCGCCGTGCTGCTGTCACCGCCGCTGCGCTTCTCCGCACCGGCGGACCTGGCGCGGTGGGAGTCCTCCGGCAAGCCGGTGCTGGCCCTGGTGCCCGAGCTGGATGACTACCTGCGCCCGGCCGAGGCGCGGGAGCGGTTCGCCGCCGCCGGTTCGGCCGAGGTGGTCGGCGTCCAGGGGGCCAAGCACCTGTGGGTCGGCGAGTCGTCGGTGCGCCGCGTGCTGGACGAGATCGTGCGCGTCGTGCTGCCCGAGCGCGGCGGCGAGCCGCTGCCGACCACCTGGGACGGGCCCTACGAGGTCGCGGACGACCTGCGCGGCAACCGGACCGGTTAGCGGCTGCCCGGACCGGTCAGCGCTTACCCGGTCCGGTCATCGACCCATCGTCAGGTGCGTTCCTGGCGCGGCATCAGGACCTCCTGGACGACGAGCAGCACGCCAGCGGCCAGGGGGATGGCGATCAGGGCGCCGAGGATCCCGAGGAGCGACCCGCCCGCCAGCGCTGCGACGATCGCCACCGCCCCGGGTACCGCGACGGCACGCTGCATGATGCGCGGGGCGATCACGTAGTTCTCGAGCTGCTGGTAGGCGATGTAGTAGATCGCCATGATCGCCGCGTCGGTGACCGAGCCGAACAGCGCCACGACCACGACGATGACCGCGCCGATCGTGGCGCCGACCAGCGGGATCAACCCGAAGATCCCGACGGTCACCGCCAGCACGAGCGAGTACGGCACACCCACGACGAGCAGGACGACGTAGCTGGCCACCGCGTTGATGGTGGCGATGGTGATCTGGCCGATGACGTAGCCGCCGATGCGCTTGCTGATCTCGTCGCCGAGCAGCTCGACGCGTCGCCGCCGCGAGCGGGGCACCAACCGGTAGGCCGCGGCCCGGGTTCCCCGCAGCGAGGCAAGGAAGTACAGCGTGAGGACCAGCACGGTGAACGTGCTGAAGAAGCCGGACAGGACGGCGGCGCCGGCGCCGAAGACCCCGCCGAACAGCGCCGTCACCGTCTCGCCGCTGGTCGCCCGCGCCTCGATCTCGTTGGTGAGCCTGCTGACGACGTCGAAACGGGAGTCGAGGTCGATGAACCAGCGTTGCTGCTGCACGCTCTCGATCGACGCCGGCACCTGGCCGGCGAGGTCGGTGGCCTGCCCCACGATGATCGGGACAATGGCCGAGATGAAGCCGCCGACGAGCAGGATCACGGCGGCGAAGACGGTGCCTATCGCGGCCGGTCGCGGCAGGCCCCGCTTCTCCAGCCACTGGACCAGCGGCTCGAGGCCTAGCGCCAGGAACAACGAGACCACGAGCAGTGTGATCACCTGTGAGAGCGCGCCGAGCACCTGCCACAGGCCGTACGCGATCAGGACGCCGAAGGCCCCGACGAACCCCAGGTAGAACGGGTGGTTCCGGCTGAAGGCACGCCCCGGGGTGCCGAACCGCGTGGTGTCGCCGGTGTGCTCGGCGCCAGCACGCGCCACGTCGTTGGCGGCGTCCACCGCGGCAGCGGCGACGTCGTCCGCAGCGCGTGCAGCCGAAAGCGTCGGCCGGGCGGTCAGCATGTCGTCCAGCGTGGGCGCCCCCACGGGTGGGTGCCCACGGGTGCGGGGCGGGTGGGTGCGAGGCGGGCGGGCCGGGCGCTGCGGATGCGACGGCTGCGGGTCGTCGGCGCGCCGCAGACGTGCCGGCAGGTACCGCCGCCACCGCGCCTGGGGGGACGGGGCAGGGGGCTTCGGCCCGCTGCGTCGACTCACGGTCACGAGCCTAGCCAGCCGGGCCGACGTCCACGCCCCGACGCGGCTGCCGGCCGTGGGGTTTCAGGCGTCCCGGAACCTGTTGATGCCCAGCAGGTGGCGCTCGCGCCCCGCGGCGTCGCGGACGCCCAGTCCCTCGGTCGGGGCCAGGGTCAGCACGCCGACCTTGCCCTGGTGCGCGTTGCTGTGGACGTCGTGGGCGGCCTGGCCCACGTCGTCCATCGCGTAGGTCCGCGACAGCGTCGGGTGCACGATCCCGCGGGCGACGAGGTCGTTGGCCTCCCACGCCTCCCGGTAGTTCGCGAAGTGCGACCCGATGATCCTCTTGAGGTTCATCCAGAGGTACCGGTTGTCGTAGGAGTGCATGTACCCGGACGTCGACGCGCAGGTGACGATCGTCCCGCCGCGTCGGGCGGCGTAGACGCTGGCACCGAACGTCTCCCGCCCGGGGTGCTCCAGCACGATGTCGACGTCGCGACCACCGGTGAGCTCCCGGATCCGCGCGCCGAAGCGCTTCCACTCCTTCGGGTCCTGGGTGTCGTCGTCCTTCCAGAACGCGAATCCCTCGGCGGAGCGGTCTATCACGAGCCCGGCCCCCATGGCGTGGCAGATCGCCGCCTTCGCCGGGCTCGAGACGACGCACACGGGGGTCGCGCCGGCGGCGAGCACCATCTGCGTGGCGTACGAGCCGAGACCGCCGGAAGCGCCCCAGACGAGGACGTGGTCGCCGAGCTTGACCCCCGCACCGTTCTTGGAGACCAGCTGGCGGTAGGCCGTCGAGTTCACCAGCCCGGGACTGGCCGCCTCCTCCCACGTCAGGTGCGCGGGCTTGGGCATCAGCTGGTTCGCCTTCACCAGCGCGAGCTGTGCGAGACCCCCGAAGTTCGTCTCGAAACCCCAGATCCGTTGCTCGGGGTCGAGCATGGTGTCGTCGTGGCCGTCGGGGTGCTCCAGCTCGACCGAGAGGCAGTGTGCGACGACCTCCTGGCCCGGCTTCCAGGTGTGGACGCCCACGCCCGTGCGAAGCACCACACCGGCGAGGTCGGAGCCGACCACGTGGTACGGCAGGTCGTGGCGCTTGCCCAGGTCCGAGGTGCGCCCGTACCGCTCGAGGAAGCCGAACGTCGACACCGGCTCGAACAGCGACGTCCACACGGTGTTGTAGTTGATCGCGCTGGCCATCACGGCCACCAGCGCCTCGCCAGGGCCCAGCTCGGGGGTCGCCACGTCCTCGACGTGCAGGCTGCGGCGAGGGTCCTTGTCCTTTGTCGGGACGCCGTCGAAGATCCGTGTCTCGTCCTTGTGCACGGTCACGGCGCGGTAGTGGTCCGGCACGGCGACGGATCGGGCCGTCTCGACGCCGAGCGGCTCGTCCTCGGCGTCGAGGATGGCGTCGAGGATCTGCTGCACGGCGGTCTCCTGGTGGCGTCGTCGGCGCGGCTGCTGCTGCCGGAGGTTACTGGCGGGTACACCGGCAAGGAAGAGTGATGCTGCTCACGGGTGCCCGGGCTCGACGAGCTCGACGAGGACGCCGCCCGCGTCCTTGGGATGCACGAAGTTCACGCGGCTGCCTGCGGTGCCGGGCCGGGGCTCGTCGTACAGCAACCGCAGTCCGCGCTCGCGCAGCACCGCCGACACGCGCTCGACGTCGTCCACCCGGTAGGCGACCTGCTGGACGCCAGGCCCGTTGCGGTCGAGGAACGTCGCGATCGTCGACTCGGCCGTCAGCGGTGCGAGCAGCTGGACGCAGGAGCCGTTGCCGGCGTCCATCATGGCCTCACGGACGCCCTGCTCGTCGTTGGTCTCGCTGTGCACCAAGGCCATCCCGAACGTGCCCGAGTAGAAGGCGATGGCCTCGTCGAGGTCCGCCACGGCGACGCCCACGTGGTCGATGGCGGTGAACAGCGGGTCCGGTGCGTCGTCCGACGTCATGGCCGTCGAGCCTAGCTGCCCGGGCTGATCGACGGCTGGGTGAGCAAGGTGCCGGGCCGAGCCGAGGGCTTGGCACGCCGGTAGGGTGAAACGACCGTCCAGCCCCAGGAGGACCCGATGTCCAGCAACAGCAACAGCACCGTCATCGTCGCCGGCGCCCGTACCCCGATGGGCCGGTTGCTCGGGTGGCTCAAGGAATTCTCCGCCGCCGACCTGGGGGGCGTCGCGATCAAGGGGGCGCTGGAGAAGTCCGGGGTCGCCGGCGACCAGGTCGACTACGTGATCATGGGCCAGGTGCTGACGGCGGGCGCCGGGCAGATCCCCGCGCGTCAGGCAGCCGCCAAGGGCGGTGTCCCGATGGACGTCCCTGCCCTGACGATCAACAAGGTCTGCCTCTCGGGTCTCGACGCGATCGCGCTCGCCGACCAGCTGATCCGCGCCGGTGAGGTCGAGGTCGTCGTCGCCGGTGGGATGGAGTCGATGACGCAGGCGCCGCACCTGATGGAGGGCTCGCGGAGCGGCTACAAGTACGGCGACGTGACGGTGCGCGACCACATGGCCCACGACGGCCTCTGGGACGCGTTCACCGACCAGGCGATGGGCGGGCTGACCGAGGCGGCCAACGACGGGGACGGCGCGTTCACGCGCGAGGAGCAGGACGCGTTCTCGGCCCGCAGCCACCAGCTCGCCGCGCAGGCGTGGAAGAACGGGCTGATGGACGACGAGGTCGTGGCGATCGAGATTCCCCAGCACAAGGGCGACCCGTTGTCGTTCAAGGAGGACGAGGGAATCCGGGCCGACACGACCACGGAGTCGCTCGGCCGCCTGCGGCCCGCGTTCCGCTCCGACGGCACCATCACCGCAGGCTCCGCCTCGCAGATCTCGGACGGCGCCGCCGCGGTCGTGGTGATGAGCCGGGCGAAGGCCGAGGAGCTGGGCTTGACCTGGCTCGCCGAGATCGGCGCCCACGGCATCGTGGCCGGGCCCGGCTCGACGCTTCAGGACCAGCCGGCCAATGCCATCCGCCGCGCGTGCGAGAGGGAGGGCATCACGCCCGCCGAGCTCGACCTGGTCGAGATCAACGAGGCCTTCGCGGCCGTCGGCCTGGCCAGCACCAAGGCGCTCGGTATCGATGCGGACCGGGTGAACGTCAACGGCGGCGCCATCGCCCTCGGCCACCCGATCGGGATGTCCGGCGCCCGGATCGCGCTGCACCTGGCGCTGGAGCTGCGGCGTCGCGGTGGTGGGGTCGGTGCCGCAGCGCTGTGCGGTGGTGGCGGGCAGGGCGACGCCCTCGTCCTCCGCGTCCCCGCGCGCGGTTGAGGCGACAGGTCGACACCGCCGAGCTCGTCTCGCGGGCCCGGGCGGGCGCCCCTCGTGCGGTCGCCCGGCTGATCTCGCTGGTCGAGGACGGTTCGCCCGAGCTGCGCGAGGTGATGGCGGCGCTGGCACCGCACGCCGGGAACGCCTGGGTCGTGGGGCTGACGGGCTCGCCGGGGGTGGGCAAGTCGACCTCGACGTCCGCCGTCGTGGCGGCGCTGAGGAAGCGTGACCTGCGCGTCGGCGTCCTGGCCGTCGACCCGTCGTCCGCCTTCTCCGGCGGTGCGCTGCTCGGCGACCGCATCCGCATGCAGGAGCACGCCTTGGACCCGGGCGTGTACATCCGGTCGATGGCGAGCCGCGGGCACCTCGGCGGCCTGGCCTGGTCGACGCCCCAGGCGCTTCGGGTGCTGGACGCGTGCGGGTGCGACGTCGTCCTCGTGGAGACCGTGGGGGTTGGCCAGAGCGAGATCGAGGTGGCCGGGGCGGCGGACACGACGGTGGTGCTGCTGGCGCCGGGGATGGGTGACGGCATCCAGGCCGCCAAGGCCGGCATCCTCGAGGTCGGGGACGTGTTCGTGGTGAACAAGGCCGACCGCGAGGGTGCGGACGCGACCGTCCGCGACATCCGCAACATGCTGTCACTGGGGGAGAGGCGGGACGCCGGCGACTGGCGGGCGCCCGTCGTCAAGACCGTTGCGTCCAAGGGCGAGGGGACGGCAGAACTGATGGAGGCCCTCGACAAGCACCGCGCCTGGCTGGGCGAGCAGGGGCGGCTGGCCGCGCGCCGTCGCAAGCGCACCGCCGACGAGATCGAGGCGATCGCCGTCACGGCGCTGCGCCGGCGGATGGGCGACCTGCGGCGAGGTTGGGGGCTCGACGACTTGGCCGACGAGGTGGTGCGTGGCGACCTCGACCCGTACGCCGCCGCCGACCGGATCGTCGAGGCCGTCACCGACTGAGCGCTCAGCCGTGGACGTCGCTCAGCCGTCGAGGTCCTCGAGCAGCGCGGCCACCGCGGCGTCGGTGGTCGCCCGGGCCTGCTCCTCGCTCGCGCCGGTGGCCACGACCCCCACCAGCAGGTTGCCCGAGCGCAGCAGCACCCGGACCTCCTCGGCTGCCACGGCCGCACCGGACAGCGTCCCCGCCACCGTGGCGGCCTCGTCCCCGACGTCCGACGGAGAGCTCGCGGCGCGCGAAGGGCGCGTCCCCGACGTCCACGACCTGGTCCGAGAGCCCGGGGCACGGGGAGATCTGACCGAACGGTTCCACCAGCGGCGGTGGCTCGCTGAATCCCTCGAGCTCGAGGGCCGCGACCGCTGCCAGTGCGGGGTCGCTGCCCTGACCGGGGTCGGACGACGGCCCGGCCGGTTCGGACGGCTCGGGCGGTGCAGGCTCCGACGGGTCGACGATGCGGTCGTCGACGTCAGGCGGATCGCCGGCACTGGTGCAGCCGGCGAGGGTCAGCACCGCGAGGGCCAGGAGGGCAGCCGGTCGGGCGCCGCTGGGTACGGGCACGCAGAGGTTCGGCCCTGCCGGCCCGGTCGGATGGGTGACTGCTGCACGGGTCGCTTCGTTGCTCACCGGTAGCGTGGACGCCATGATCGTTGCCTTCTCCGTTGCCCCGTCCGGTACCGGTGAGTCCGTGAGCAAGGCCGTGGCGGACGCCGTCCGCGTGGTCCGCGAGTCCGGGCTGCCGCACCGCACCGACTCGATGTTCACGACCATCGAGGGCGGGTGGGAGGAGTGCATGGACGTCGTCCGACGGGCGTGCGAGGCCGTGGGCCGGCACGGTCCCCGGGTGAGCCTGGTGCTCAAGGCCGACATCCGACCGGGACGGACCGGCGAGATGCAGGCGAAGCTCGACCGCCTCCAGGCATCTCTCGAGCGCGACTGACCCCGGGCGACTGACCCCGAGCGACCGACCCCGAGCGACCTACCCCGAGCGACCGACCCCAGCGGCAGTCAGCCGAGTGTCAGGTCGCCCACGACGTCGAGGTCGGAATCCAGCAGGGTGACGACCGGCCCGCCGGCCCCCTCGGAGACGGCTGCCCAGCGGTCGCCGTCCACCGGCACCGTTCGCACCAGCCACGCCTCCCGGCCGACCTGCCACGAGCCGATCTCGGCCAGCGTCCCGTCGGTCTCGACGTGGATCGTCGCCAGCGAGCTGCCGCGCTCGCCGGAGACGGGCAGCACGGCCTGGCGCAGGTCGGGGGAGTAGGAGAACTGGCGGGAGTCGCCCTCGACCTCGGTGTAGCCGTTCGGGTAGACGAGCGTGTCCACCTGGGTCGGCGCCGCGAGGTCGGTCAGGTCGAAGGTGGCCACCTGGGCGCCGAGCGTCATGCCGGTCTCGGGGTCGGCGTCCTGACCCACGCCCAGCAGCATCCCGTCGCCGATCGGGTGCAGGTAGGCGGAGTACCCGGGGATCTTGAGCTCTCCGACCACCCGGGGCGCCGCCGGGTCGGAGAGGTCGACCGTGTAGAGCGGGTCGGTCTGCCGGAACGTGACGACGACTGCGAGGTCGCCGAACCACCGGACCGCACGGATCTGCTCGCCCTGCCCCAGGCCGCCGACCTGCCCGACCTGCTCGAGGGCGCCGTCGCGCTCGCTCAGCACGGTCACGGCGGCATCCGTACCGCTCTGCGACGTCTCGTCCCGGGTGGTGGCGACGCGCAGCATGCCGTCCTGCGCGCTCATGGCCCACCGGCCGAGCAGCCAGCCGTCCACCGACCCCGACGCCACGTACTCGGTGGCCGTGCCGCTGCCGGTGTCGAAACCGTGCAGCTGCGTCGTCCCTGCTGACGAGGGGCCCGCCATCCGGCCCACGGTGCTGTCGAACAGACCGTCGTCGATAGGCATCGGGAAGCCCCAGCCGCCGGCCGTGGTGGCCACGTACAGCCGGTCGGTGCTGGCGTAGACGAGGTCGCCGTCCGCCGACACGGCATCGGTGTCGACGGTGGGGACGTCGGGAGCGGTCGCGTCGAGGGTGAGCACCGTCAGGACGCCGAGGCCCGAGGCGTTGCTCGGGTGCGAGACGGCCTCGCAGTCGACGGCGGGGACGCGGTCCGTGACCTGGCCGTCGCCGTCCCGGACGACGCGGTGTGGCAGCCACTCCTGCGGTGCCACGTCCTGGAGGATCTCCAGGTTCTGATCGGTTGCGGCATCCTCGTCGAGCACCTGGCCGTTCTCGTCATACTCGGGCTGCTCGAAGTTCGGTGTCGGTCGGCTCGCCAGCACGATCCGCACCGAGCCGTCGTGCTCGCGCGCCGACAGGTAGCCGGCCTCGATCTCCTCGGACCGGACGACGCTCGGCGCGCTCGGGTCCGACAGGTCCACGACGCTCAGCACGGTGGTCGCCGCGACCGGGCTGGGCAGCGGCTCGAGCAGGGGACTCGGCATGAGCTCGGGCCTCGGCGCGGGGAGCGTCTCGGGCAGGGGCTCCGGCGCCGGCCCGGTGACCGGCTCGTCGGCGCCGAACAGCGGTGCGTCGGGGGACGCCGGCCCCACCGTGGTGCCGGCGTCACCTGTCACTGCCCCCGTCGTGGACGAGAAGGCCGTGTCGCCCTGCCCGATCACCAGGGCGCGATCGCCCAGGAGGAGCAGCTCGCCGGCCCACTGCTGCGGCAGCTGCAGCTCGGCCAGGCGCCGTGGCTGCGTCCCGGTGACGTCGACGACGTGCAGCGTGCCGCCCGAGACCGTGAGCAGGGTCGAGCCGTCGGTCTTGACGAGGTCCGGCTCGTCGACGCCAGCCTCCTGCACGTTGGTGCCGGTGGCGCCGTTGCCGACGGCACCCCCGGTTAAGAGATCGGTCGCCGCTTCGTCGACCGCCTCCGCCGACGCCGACTCGGGTGCGCTCATGGCCACGCTGTCGCTGCCCGAGCGTCCGGTGAGCGATGACCACCAGCCGCCGTCGTCACCCCCGGGCTGCAGGCCCCACGGGCCGACCATGTCCCGGGCAGCGGACGTGAACCACTCGTCCACCTCCTCGCAGCTGCCGAACGGGGTCAGGCTCGCCGCGGACGCCTGCTGCGACGTCGTGACCGCTGGGACGGCGAGCGCCAGGGCGAGGACACCGACCACGGCTGCGCCGCGCCGCACACCCCGCCTGCGTGCTGACGGGGAGAGGTTGGCGTCGTCCACGGGTGCGTTCACGGCTGGCTCCTGGTCTCGTCGGGCTGTGCGTGTGACGCGGCGGCAGCGGGCTCGGTTCCACCGTGCTGCCTCCGGCGCCGCCCGCCCGACCAAAACGGCACCTTGTTGCACGACTCGCCGGCGTGTCGCGGCAGCAACGTGCCGCTCAACCGGGAACCGGCGCAGCAACGCGCCGCTCAACCAGGGACCAGCCCGGCCGCCTGCTCTGCACGCCGAGGACGGGGACCGAGGAGTGTGGCTCAGCCGGGGCTGGGCGACAGCTCGAGCAACCCCGCCGGGGTCGGCGTCAGACCGCACGCATCGAGGTAGAAGGACGAGTCCTCGGGTGCGAAGTCGACGTGCAGCCACCGACATCCCGCCTCGGAGGCGGCTCGCCCGGCCCGTCTGACGAGCTCGCGCCCGATGCCGTGGTCCTGGTGGGGCGGCGCTACCGCAGTGTCCAGCACGAACGCGTGTGCACCGCCGTCCCAGACCACGTTGACGAAGCCCACGAGAGTCCCGGCCTCGAAGGCGCCGACCCAGGTGAGGCTGTGCTCGGCAAGCTGGCGCCGCCACCAGTGGGCGCTGACGCAGCCGCCGAAGGCCGCGGCGTGCAGCGCGGAGAGTGCCGCGTCGTCCACATCGAATCGCTCGTAGAAGGTGACCGTCATCTCCTCATCCTGCCCGGGCTGGCCCGGCTGGATTGGAGCGTCGGACCGCTCCGCCTATCCTGGGCCCGCCTGGCGACGCGGCCCGACGCTGCTCCCCGGCCAGACCCGAGAACCGCCGACACCGGGAGGAACCGTGCTGGTACGCCGCCTGCTCGTCGCCCTCCTCGCCCTGCTCGGGATCGCCGCCCTCGCGGTGGGTGTCGGCCTTCGGACGGTCTGGCTGCCCGAGGACCGGGTGACGGCCAGGCTGACCGTGGACGAGCCCGGGCCGCTGATCGTCACGGCCCCCGGGGTGCTGGAGGCCCGGCCCGGCCCCGTCACCGTCGAGGTGACGTCGCAGGGCGATGCGTCGCTCCTGCTGGCCGTGGGCCGCGAGCAGGACGTCCAGGCCTGGGTCGGGGACGCCGCGCACACGACGGTGACCGGGTTCGTAAGTGAGGGGGTCCTGTCCAGCGAGACCACCGAGGGTGAGGCAGAGGTCCCCGACCCGGCGGGATCCGACCTGTGGGTCCAGACCGCGACCGGCGAGGGCTCGGCCACGCTGGAGTACGAGGCGCCGGACGGCCGGTACCTGCTGCTGGCCGCCGCGGACGGCGTGGAGCCCGCACCGCAGGCGCTCGCCCTCACCTGGCCTCGCGAGGTCACGACCCCCTGGTCGCTGCCGCTGATCGTGGCCGGTTCGGTGCTGCTGCTGGGCGCTCTCGTGCTGTTCCTGACGACCCTGCGACGCGCCGGTCCGTCCGGCCAGCCGTCGGACGCCGCACCCCATCGCGACGCGGCACCCCATCGCGACGCGGCACCCATCCGTGACGGGAAGACATCGTGACCGGCCGGTCCCGCCGCGGCGCGGCAGGTCTGCTGCTGGTCCTGGCCATGGCCGCGTGCTCGGTGGAGGTGCCTCAGCCCGCGCCGCAGGAGGTGCAGGAGACCGTTCCCGTCGTCGCCGACGTCCAGGCCGACCGCGCGCAGACCGCGCTCGAGGCGGCGCTGGCCGCCGGCGACGAGGCGCTGGACCCCGCCCCGCTCGGACCGCGCGTCACCGGCTCGGCCCTCGAGCTCCGCCAGGCCGCCTACACCATCCGTCGCCAGCTGCCGGACCAGGCCGCGCCGGAGGTGCTAGGCGGCGAGCGCGTCGTCGACATCGTGCCCACCACGCAGGGCTGGCCGCGCTACTACGTCAGCGTCACGCGCGCCGACGAGGCCGCCGTCCCGCACCTGCTGGTGATGACCCAAGTGGGCCCTCGCGTCCCGTACCAGCTGAGCACCTACGCGACCCTGCTGCCCGGGGTCACGCTGCCGTCGACGGCGCCGGCCACCGACGGCGTCGAGGCACTCGCGCCGAACGAGCAGAGCGAGCTCGTGGCGGCCCCGACGGAGGTCGTCGCCCGCTACGCCGACGTCCTGGCCAAGGGCAGCGCCAGCGAGTTCGCGTCGGCCTTCGACCCGGACGCCTTCACCACGCAGGTCCAGGCGGAGCAGGGGGCCGAGAGTGCTGCGGTGAGCGCCTTCTACGGGTACGCGGTCACCCACGTCCCGCGCCAGGACTCGGTGTGGGCCGTGCGCACCGCGGACGGCGGCGCCATCGTCGTCGGGGTGATCGACAGCCTGCGCACCTTCTCCCTCACCACGCCCGGGGCCAAGCTCCCCCTGCCCGCCGACCTCGCCGTCCTTGCGGGCAAGCCCGAGGCTGCCGACTCGGCCGTCATCAGCTCGCTGGAGGTCGTCGCCTTCGCCGTCCCGCCGGACGACGGTGACACGCCGGTGCAGGTCATCGGCGCCGCCCGCGGCGCCATCGGCGCCCAGGCCCCCTGACGGAGCCGGCGCCGCGACCCACCACGCCACGACCCACCACGCCAACAGCCCGGCCAGCCATGCGACCGTCACGACCCAGGAGGATCCCCCCATGACCCAGCAGCCCGGTTCCGCCCCCGGACCCCGCCTCAACCTGCGGGGCGCGGTCGACCTGTCGTCCCTGGCCAAGCCCCCGGCCGGCCAGGTCACCGGCGGGCAGGCCGGTGCCCCCGGCAACGAGGACGCCCCCGCGGGCGGAGTGGTCATCGACGTCACCGACGCCACGTTCGGGGACGCCGTCCAGCAGTCCATGACCGTCCCGGTCGTCGTCGACCTGCGGTCCGACCGCTCCCCGGCGTCGCAGCAGCTGTCGGCGGACCTCAAGGCCGTCGCCGCCGAGTACGCCGGTCGGTTCCTGCTCGCCGAGGTCGACGTCGACGCCAGCCCACAGATCGCCCAGGCCTTCCAGGTGCAGTCGATCCCGTCGGTCATCGCGGTCATCAAAGGCCAGCCCGTGCCCCTGTTCCAGGGTGCGTACCCGGCCGACCAGCTCCGCCAGGTGCTGGACGAGCTGCTGCGCGTGGCCGCCGAGAACGGCGTGACCGGGCGCCTCGACGTCGCAGCCGCGCCGGAGCAGGAGGTCGACGACGTCCCGGAGGAGCCGCCGCTCCCGCCGCTGCACGCCGAGGCCTACGACGCGATCGAGCGCGACGACCTGGACGCGGCCGCGGACGCCTACCGGCGGGCCATCGCCGAGAGCCCTGCCGATGCGGACGCCGCGGCCGGCCTCGCCCAGGTGGAGCTGATGCTGCGCACCCGCGGCGCGGACCCCGTTGCCGCCTTGGCCGCCGCGGCGGCGGATCCCTCGGACGTCGACGCGCAGCTGCTCGCCGCGGACCTCGACCTGTTGGGCGGTCACGTGGACGACGCCTTCGGGCGCCTGGTCGACACCGTGCGGGTCACCGCCGGCGACGACCGTGACCGTGTGCGCGAGCGGCTGGTGGTCCTCTTCGGGATCGTCGGCGACGACGACCGCGTCGTGCGAGCGCGTCGCGCCCTGGCCAGCGCGCTCTTCTAGGCCGGCTCTCCGCCGGACGAGCTCGCCCCTAGACGAGCTCGGCCCTAGACGAGCTCGCCGCGGTCGCGGGAAGCCCGGCTCGGGACCGCGGCCGGCGCGTCGCCCAGCACGCTGACCGGGCGGGCGAGCACCGCGGTCGCGGCCAGCACGAGCAGGTCCGCCAGGGCGCCGGAGGGGGTGCTCACCCGGTCGCCGTGCAGCTCCAGCAGGTGCTGCTGGTCGCCGTCGTCCAGGCCCAGCCCGACGACGTACCGCACACCCATCTCGCGGAGCACGGCGCGCTCCGCGGGGTCGGCGTCCTCGTCGTCGACCTCGACGACGAACACCGCGCCGGCGGCGATGGCGCGGGCCGACACGGGGTAGTCGGCCAGGACGAAATGGTCGTCGACCATCACGTCGTGGTGGGGGCGGCCGGTGGTGCGGGCCCGCAGCATGCCCATCGCAGTGCTCACCAGCGCCCCGCTGCCGTCGACGCGGCTGAGGCTCCACTGCTCCAGCTGGCACGGTGCCATCAGACGCTCGCCGAGCCAGCGCAGCCGGCCGGCGCAGGTTGCCGGCAGGTCCGCCCAGCTGTCGATCGATCCCTCCGCCAGGGCGGCGACGGCAGCCGCGACGGTCGCCCCTGGCACAGGGTCGCGGCGCGCGCGGCGCGTCGGCGCCACCCACCGGGGCCGCGGCACCCTCGTGATGTCCGACCTGTCGAGGGTCGAGGCGACGACGACCTGCGCGTGGCGTCGTTTGGCCGCGTACTGGGCGTCGTCGGCCGCGTTCATCAGCACGCGCGGCGCGGTGCCGGCCGGAGCGGTCGCCACTCCGCAGCTGACCGAGGTCGGGTCGGAGGCGACCTCCAGGTAGCGTGCGGTCGACTCCACCACCTCGACGGCC
>JBBSNO010000024.1:0-18961 GCA_038232615.1 Actinomycetales bacterium | reverse complement strand
GGTGGATCTGCGCTGGGTCCACGTCGGAAAGGTCGTGCAGGACAAGGGCGGTGTCGTGCGACACCACCGCCAGGCCACGCGCCCAGAGGTGCCACAGCACGTAGCCGTCATCCAGACCCACCGGCCAACCCGGCAGCCGGAAGATGCCCCGGTCGACGCGGATCCAGTTGCCGTGGTCGGCGTGGTACTTCTGCGCCTGGTACGAGTACCCAACTCCGCGTGCCTGCGCAGCGGTGAAGTACCCGGCCTGGGTGAAGGCGACCGCGTTGACCGCGTTCCTCAGATCCTGTCGGTCACCGGGCACGAGGCCAAGGCTACAGGGCCCTCGACCTCAACGGATACGGTAGTTCCACGTTCCCGGACAACACAGAAGTAAAGTTCACGCTGAGTACAACCAGCGCTGGAGGTCGTCGATGCGGGCATGCAGCAGGTCCGGACCGCCGAAGTAGCGCGCGATCTCGACGGGCGTGCCCAGACCCGACAGCGGCGCGACCTGCAACGCCTCGCCAGCGGTGACCTCGCCCACTCCGTGCTTGGCGTACCTGTCGAGCAACGCCTCCAGAACAGCACGCGCCTGCACTGAGAGAGCCGCGAGCTCTTCGGCGTGCTCCTGCCGTGCCCGGCTTGCGCGGTGGGCACGGGTCGGGACCGGCAGATCCCAGGCCAGGTGCCTCAGCACGTCAACCACATCGGCACCGGGCATCTCGGCCACGGCCGTCAGCTGCTCGGCGTCGATGCCGTGCTCGTCGAGCAGAGCCTCGACCTCCTGCCGCGTCGGGCCTGTCGCCCACCGCTGCATCAGTCGCTCGGGTGAAGGGAACAGCCGGCGCACCTGGTCGCCGACGTACTGGCCGTACTCGAGCAGCTGCAGCCGGCCGTCCACCGACCGGGGGACGCTGTACGACTCGCCGACAAGTCGCGGCTCGCCACCGTCGACGTAGAGCTTGCGTCGCGTCGACGGCACGTCCGCTGCGCCGGGCTCTGCAGTCCCGTCCGGCGTCACCTCTCCCGACCCGCCAGCCTCGTAGAGCGGTTCTGCCTCACGCAGCTCGGCATCTGGGCCGGCGTCGGTGACGGGCCTCCCGTCGACCGCCACCACGTCACCGCCTGCGTCGACCTCTTCCTCACGGACCTGTTGTGGCGGACCGTCGAACTCGGGATCAGCGAACTTGGCCGACGCCCCTACGTAGTCGACGATCTCGAACGCGGTCTTGCCCTTGTCCGGGTAGAGCCGCGTCCCACGCCCGATGATCTGCTTGAACTCGACCATCGACCCGACCGGACGGAACAGGACGACGAACTTCAGGTCCTCGACGTCGACGCCGGTGGAGAGCAGCCTGGACGTCGTGGCCACGACCGGGCTGTCGGACTCCGGATCGAGGAAGGCCTCGAGGAGGCGCGCCTTCTCGTTCTCCACGCCCACGATCCGCACGACCCACTCGGGATCCGCCCGCACGAGGCCCGGGTTCTCCTCGACCAGCGCGGCGCGGACCTGTTCGGCGTGCTCGACGTCTTGGCAGAAGATGATGGCTCGCGCGGTCGGGTCGGGTCGGGTCGCAGCCGCCGCGAGAGGTGGCGGGCCATCAGCTGGGTCCGCGCGAGGAGCGACACCACGCGTTCGAAGTCTCGCGTCCCGTAGACGTCGTCGGGGATGTCGGCACCGAACCGGTCCACCTGCCCCGGCGCCGGGCGCCACCCCTCTGCGTCCGGGCTCAGCACCACGCGACGGACGCGGTAGGGCGCGAGGAACCCGTCCTCGATGCCCTGACGCAGCGAGTACTCGAACAGCGGGTGCCCGAAGTACTGGTAGGTGTCGACGTTGGCATCGCGCAGCGGAGTCGCGGTCAGGCCTAGCTGCACGGCAGGAGCGAAGTGCTCCAGCACCCGACGCCAGCTGGACTGCTCCGAGGCACTACCGCGATGGCACTCGTCGACGATGACCAGATCGAAGAAGTCTGGCGGGTAGTCGTGGAACAGCGTCTCGTCGTCCCCTGGGCCGCTGAGCGCCTGGTACGTCGCGAAGTAGACGTCCCGGCCCATCCGAGCAGTGCCACGCACGCGAGTCACGGCGTCCGACCCGAACGCCGGTACGAAGTCCTTGCGCATCGGCTGCTCGAGCAGCGCGTCCCGGTCGGCCAGGTACAGGACGCGGTGATTGCCAGTCGGGTCGGTGGCCGTCCAGTACGAGCGGAGTTTCGAAACCAGCTGCATGGCCGTGAACGTCTTACCGGTCCCGGTGGCCATCAGCAGCAGCACTCGCCGCTCTCCCGCGAGCAGGGACCGAAGGACACGGTGAATCGCGACCGTCTGGTACCAGCGGGGAGTCATCACCTCCAGCGCCGCGGTGCGCCGCTGCCGGTTCAGCGGCTGACGCAGGCCCTCCTCAGCGGCCTGGGTGAGTCCGTGGTGGTCGACGTAACGCGCCCAGGCCTCCACCGGGGTCGGGTAGGCCGACAGATCTCGTTCACGGCCGGTGCGGACGTCGCGCTCGACGACGTCCGCGCCGTTGGTGGCCAGCGCCGTGGGAACGTCGAGCTGCTGGGCGTACCGGATCGACTGCTGCAGGCCGTCGGTGGCCCGTCGGAGCGAGCGCTTGGCCTCGACCGTGGCGACGGGCAACCCCGGGACGATCTCGAGGACGTAGTCCACGCGGCCGCTGCCCAGCTCACGCGACGCCCCACCGAGGCTCACGACCCGTGATGCGACGAGAGGGTACTGAGGACGGATCTGGTCGGGACGCCACCCGGAGGCTGCGAGGGCAGGGAGCACGACGTCGCTGCACGTCTCGTCCTCCGTCGGCCCCCCGCTCATCTCGGCAGGTTAGCCGCGCCGCCGATGGGCGGGCGCCGATTCCTTGATCACGAGTAGCGAACTCCTTGATCGCCCACGGGTCAGACAGGGATTTCGCGGACGGCGAGACTGGCGTCGTCGTCCAGCGTCACGACCTGGCGCACGCGCCACCGCGCGTCGTCGGCGTCCACGAAGTCCAGGCGCAGGTGACCGCCGCGCGTCTCGGTGCGCAGCGCCGCCACGTGCGTCAGCGCGGTGGCGACCTGGTGCAGGTTCGTGGTCTCCCACTCGGCCGTCGCCGGCTCGGCCTGCGCATCGGTCGTCGGGACGGCGGCCAGCACGCGGGCAGCCTCGGCCAACGGACCGGCAGACCGGACGACGCCAGGCCCGGACGACGCTGCGCGCTGGACGGCGGTCCGCGACGCGGCCGGTACCAGGGCTGCCGGGCCGGACCGCTCCACGGGCTCGACCTGCGGCAGCTCGCCGGCAGCGAGCCGCTGCGAGATGTCGTCGGCGATGCGGTGGGCGAACACCAGGCCCTCCAGCAGCGAGTTCGACGCCAGCCGGTTCGCCCCGTGCACACCGGTGCACGAGGTCTCGCCGACCGCGTAGAGGCCGGGCACCGAGGTGCGACCGCGCAGGTCCGTCAGCACGCCGCCGGAGTGGTAGTGCTGCGCGGGCGCCACCGGCACCAGGTCCTCGGCGAGGTCGAACCCGTGCTCGGCCAGCCGCGCGCCGATGCCGGGGAACCGCCCGCGCAGGAACTCAGCGCCGAGGTGCCGCGCGTCGAGCAGGACGTGGTCGGCGCCTGTGGCCTCCATCCGCCCCACGATGGCTTTCGCGACCACGTCGCGTGGCGCCAGCTCTGCCATCGGGTGCACCGCGGGCATGAAGCGGACGCCGGTGGAGTCGACGAGCCGGCCCCCCTCGCCGCGGACCGCCTCGGAGACCAGCGGCTGCTGGCCGCGCGCCGCCGAGCCCAGCCACAGGACGGTGGGGTGGAACTGCACGAACTCCAGGTCGGCGAGCGCCGCGCCCGCCCGCAGCGCCGCGGCGCTGCCGTCACCGGTGGCCTCCTTCGGATTGGTGGTCGAGCGAAACACCTGGCCGATGCCTCCGGTGGCCAGCACGACGGCGCGACCGAGCGCCGCGCCGACGCCGTCCCGGCTGCCCTGCCCGATCACGTGCAGGCTCACCCCGGCGACCACACCGTCGGCGTCGGTCAGCAGGTCGATGACCAGCGCCTGCTCGAGCACCTCGATCCCCGGGTCGTCGCGCACCACCTCCAGCGCCGCGACCAGGGCCCGCGAGATCTCGGCCCCGGTCGCGTCGCCCCCGGCGTGGGCGATCCGGTCGGCGCCGTGTCCGCCCTCGCGCGTCAGGGCGATGCTCCCGGCCCGGTCGGTGTCGAAGCGCGCACCGAGGGCGACGAGCTCGTGCACCCGGTCGGGACCCTCCGTGACCAGGGCCCGGACTGCGGCCTCGTCGCAGAGCCCGGCTCCCGCCGTGAGGGTGTCGTCCAGGTGGGCCTGCGGCGAGTCGGTCTCGGCCAGCGCCGCGGCGATGCCGCCCTGCGCCCAGAGCGTGGACCCGCTGGAGAGCACCGTCTTGGTCACCAGGAGCACCCGGCCGACCCGGCGGCGCAGGCGGAGCGCGGCGGTGAGGCCGGCGATCCCGGAGCCGACGACGACCACGTCGGCGGACGCCGTCCAGCCCGGCAGGGGCGCGGCGACGCGGCGCGCGAGCACCGGTCCCCGGGCGTCCACCCCTACCGGCCGGTGCCCGCGTCGGCGGACGCACCCACCACGAGGGGCACGTTGTCGATCAGCCGCGTCGCACCGATCCGACCGGCCACGGCGAGCAGCGCGTCCCCCCGGTACCACTCGGGGACGTCGTCCAGCTCGTCCGGGTGGACCAGCGCCAGGTAGTCGACGCGGCAGCCCGGCTCGGAGACCAGCACGTCGCGCGAGGCCCTGCGGACGGCGGACGCACCCTCGGTCGCTGCCTGCACCCCGGCGCGCAGCGCACGAGAGAGCACCAGGGCGACCTCGCGGTCGAACGGCGTCAGGTACCGGTTGCGGCTGCTCAGGGCCAGGCCGTCGGCGTCGCGGACGGTGGGCACCGCGACGACGTCGACGCCGAAGTCCAGGTCCCGCGCCATCCGCCGGATCAGGAGCAGCTGCTGGGCGTCCTTCTGCCCGAAGAGCGCGACGTCCGGGCGCACCAGGTTGAGCAGCTTGGCCACCACCGTCAGCACGCCGTCGAAGTGCCCCGACCGGGACGCCCCCTCCAGCACGTCACCCAGGCGGCCGGCGCTGACGCGCACCCCGGGGTCGCCGTCCGGGTAGACGACGGCCGGACCGGGCGCGAAGACCAGGTCGACCCCCTCGCGCTCGAGCAGCACGAGGTCGTCGTCCAGGGTGCGCGGGTACTTGGCCAGGTCCTCGCCCGCCCCGAACTGCAGCGGGTTGAGGAAGATCGTCACGACGACGCTCTCGGCGCGCTCGCGAGCGGCGCGCACCAGCGCGGCGTGGCCCTCGTGCAGGGCCCCCATGGTCATCACGGTCGCCACGGGGCCGCTGAGGCCGGCGCGGGCCGCGGCCAGCTCGTCGCGGGTGCGCACCAGCAGCGGGCGCCGGGGCGGCGACCCTGGGGTCCGGACGAGCGCGGCGGGGTCCACGGGCGCACACGCTAGCGCCGTCAGCCTTTCCGGCGGTTGCGGTCCCGGCCCGGACCCTCAGGCGGGATCGTCGGCGAGGGCGTCCAGCAGCGCCTCGGCGGCACCGGCCCCCAGCCGACCGGTGGCCAGTGCCCGCTCGGCGGTCGCGCGGGCCAGCACGCGGTAGGTCTCCAGGACGTCCGGCGACCCGGTCTCGGCCGCAGTCTGCGCGATCACCCGGCGGTGGGCGGCGACCGTGCCGGCGTCCCCCCGGGCCACCGGGCCGGTCAGCGCGTCGTCCCCCCGGCGCAGGGCGTTGTCCAGCGCCGCGCCGAGCAGGGGACCCAGGACCCGTCCGGGGCGCTCCACGCCCGCGCGCAGCAGCAGCTCCTGGGCCTGCGCCACCAGCGTGACGAGGTGGTTCGAGCCGTGGGCCAGCGCCGCGTGGTAGAGCGGGCGCATCTCCTCCTCGATGACGACGGGTTCGGCACCCATCTCGACGACGAGGGCCTGCGCGACGGGCAGCACCGGCCGCGGCGCGGTCACCCCGAAGCAGCAGTCGGGCAGGCGCGCGAGGTCCAGGCTCGTGCCCGAGAACGTCATCGCCGGGTGCAGCGCGAGCGGGATCGACCCGAGCCGCCGGGCCGGGTCCAGAACCGACGTGCCGAAGCGGCCCGAGGTGTGGACGACGAGCTGCCCCGGCTGCCACGCACCGGTGGCGGCGAGACCCGTCACCAGGTCGACCAGGGCGTCGTCCGGCACCGTGAGCATCACCAGCTCGGCCCGCTCGACGACCTCCGGCACGCTCAGGACCGGGACGCCGGGCAGCATCGCCCCGATCCGGTCGCGGCTGGCCTCGGAGACGCCCGACGCGCCCACCACCGCGTGGCCGGCCTGGCGCAGCGCGCTGGCGAGCACCGCGCCCACCCGGCCGGCTCCGACGATGCCGACCCCGAGCCGGCCGGGACGACGAGTGGGGTCCAGTACCTCGCTCACCTGAGCGGGTCCGTCCAGCGGATGCCGGGGAACCGGGAGAAGTCCGCGTCGCTGGAGCAGAGCTCGGCCCCGTACTCGGCGGCGAGCGCCGCGATGTGGGCGTCGGTGACGAGGTTGCCCCCCGCCCCGACCCGCTCCAGCATCTCCCGCAGCAGAGCAGCATGGCGACGTCCCGGCTGGACGACGACCACCTGGGGCCGCGCCAGCCACTCGTCGACGAGCTCCAGGGCCTGGCCGGGCGCCAACGGGTTGGCCAGCACCACTGCGCGGGTCACCAGCCTGGTGAACCCCAGCAGGACGACCCACGGCAGCCCGATCGTCTCCGAGCCGTTGAGGCAGTCCCGCCACCACCGGCTGGCCTTGTCGTGGTGGTGGCTGCCGGCGTCGGTCGCGTAGACCAGCAGGTTGGTGTCGACGACCCTCACTTGCGCAGGTCCATCTTGGCCAGGACGGCCTCGTCCTCGAGGTCGGCGGCGAGCTGGTTCGCCTTGTCGATGTTGACCCCTGGGCGGATGCCGAGGTCGAAGGTCCTCACCACGAACTCTCCGGCGTCCGGACGGGGTCCGGCCAGACCGGAGCGCACGGCACTGTTCAGCGCCTCCTTGAAGGAGATGCCGCGCTCGCGCGCCGCCCCGTGCAGGGCCGCGGCCACGTCGTCGTCCAGGGTCACCGTCGTCCTCACCGGGGCAGCATAGGCATCACCGGCACTGCTGTCATGATGCTCGGCGCACGTGCCGCGACGTGTCCCGCCACCGATGGTGTTGTCGACGGCCACCGAAGGACACGCGCGCCGGCCGGGAGCCCGTCGTGATCGTCTCACTCGCCGACTACGAGTCGCTCAAGGAGACGGCGTACCTGCGCAGGAGCCCGGAGAACGCGCGTCGACTGCTCACGTCGATCGGGCGCCTGGAGTCCGGGGAGGGTCTTCGGCGAGACCTCGCGGAACGATCCTGGTCTGGGACCCAGCCGCGTGGGAGGACTACCTCTGGTGGCAGGGTCAGGACCGCCGGGTGCTCAAGCGCATCAACGTCCTGATCAAGGACATCGACCGCCACGGCAACGAGGGGATCGGCAAGCCCGAGCCCCTCAAGCACGGTTTCAGTGGCTACTGGTCGCGCCGCATCACCGACGAGCACCGGCTGATCTACAAGATCGTCGGCGACGAGCTCCGCATCGCCGCATGCCGCTACCACGTGACCCGTCAGTAGGGTCGCGGGCGTGGGACGCCACGAACGGGTCGCGGAGCTGGCGGGTGCCGGTTCCGGCACCGCCGTCGCCGACCTCGGCTGCGGGGTCGGGCGCACCGTCCGGGCGCTGCTGGGCAGCGACCCGGCCGTCGTCCACGCACTCGACCACGTCAGCGACCTCGACGACGACCTGCTGGCCGACCCACGCGTGCGCAGCCGGATCGTCGACCTCGACGTCGAGCTGCCGTTTCCCGGCGCCAGCCTCGACGCCGCGACGTCGCTCAACGTCGTCGAGCACCTGGTCGACCCGGTCGCGCACCTGCTGGACTGCCACCGCGTGCTGCGCCCCGGCAGCCGGCTCGTGCTCGCCCACAGCGACTGGGACACGGCCCTGTTCACCAGCACGGACGACGGCCTGACGCGGACGCTGGTGGACCGGTTCGTCGACGTCGTGCCCAGCTGGGCCGACCGTACCGACGGGTTCATGGGTCGCAAGCTGCTCGCTCTCGCCGACGCCTGCGCGTCCCGCGGCTCCGACTTCGAGGTGGTGGCCCTGGACGCCTGGGCGGACCCGCACAGGCGCTTCGACGCCGGCAGCGTCGCGTGGAAGGTCGCCATGAGCATGCTCGCGGCCGCGCAGGGCGACGACGAGCTGGCCGCGCGCGCCGGCGGCTGGGTCGAGGGGCTGCAACGCCTCGCGGACGCCGGCCAGTTCCTCTTCACGGTCACGGACGTGGCCGTCGTGCTGCGCCGACCCTGAATGTCGTTCCGACCGTGGCAGGAAGCCTGGCAGGACGCGCTCTACGGCCCGAACGGCTTCTACCGCCGACCCGAGGGACCGGCCGGCCACTTCCGGACGGCGGCGCACGCGTCGGCGTCCGGGGTGCTCGGCTCCGCGCTGGCCCGCCTGGCAAGCGACAGCGGCTGCGCCGCGGTGGTCGACGTCGGGGCCGGCCGGGGCGAGCTGCTGTCGTCGGTGGCCGCGGCGGACCCGGGCCTGGAGCTCCTGGGTGTGGACGTCGTCCCCCGGCCGGCCGGCCTGGCCGCGCGCGTCGACTGGTCGACGTCCGCGCCAGCGGAGCTGCCGCGCACGCTGCTGGTCGGCTGGGAGCTGCTCGACGTCGTCCCCTGCCCGGTGCTGGAGATCGGCCGGTACGGCGACGCTCGGGTGGTGGAGGTGGACGCTGGCGGGAACGAGCGGCTCGGCGCACCGGCGAGCGCGGACGACCTCGCCTGGTGCGAGCGGTGGTGGCCCCTGGAAGGGCTGCGTCCCGGAGACCGGGTGGAGGTCGGCCGCACCCGCGATGCCGTGTGGGCGTCGCTGGTGGGCCGGGTCACCGGCGGGCTGGCCCTCGCCGTCGACTACGGCCACCTGGTGTCGACCCGTCCACCCACCGGGACACTCACCGGGTACCGCCGCGGGCGTCAGGTGGCGCCGATGCCCGACGGGTCGGCCGACGTCACCGCGCACGTCGCCCTCGATGCCGTGGCTGCGGCCGTCGGCGGCGGCACGGTCCTGGTCCAGCACCAGGTGTTGAGGAGCCTCGGAGTCCACGCCGGCCGGCCCGACCCCCGCACCGCTACGAGCGACCCGATGGGGTGGCTGACGGCGCTCGCGTCGTCGTCCGAGGCGCACGAGCTGCTCGACACCGGCGGGCTGGGGGCCTTCGGGTGGGTCGTCCACCCTCGCGGGCCACGAGCGCGGCAGCACCTCGCGGAATGGACACGCGGCGCGGCCTCTTGACATCGTGACGCCTCGTGCCTGCCTCCACCATGCTCCTCGCCGGCCGTCGTGGCGCGCGGCCTGGACGACGCCGCGCTGGCGCAGGACGGCGCGGCGGTGACGGCGCACACCGACCAGCGGTTCACGAACCAGAACGACCGCAGCACCTACGAGGTCCCGGTGTCGACTGGCGTGATGGTGGTCCTCAACGAGTGCGTTCCCGCGGACGATCCGGTTGCGCCCCCGGGGATCACGTCGTCCCAGGGCAGTCTCGACGAGCCGCTGGCCCGGCCGGACCTGGACGAGGTGCCCCTGCTGCTGACCTACGCCGACGGGCAGCTGGTGCAGGTGGACACCGACGCCGCCTGCTGAGCCGCGGCGGCGTCAGGTCGCGGGTCGCAGCTCCTGCGTGCAGCACTTGATGCTGCCGCCGCCCTTCCTCAGCTCGAAGAGGTCGACCGGTACCGGCACGTAGCCGCGCTCGGCGAGCTGGGCGGCCAGCTTCTCCGCCTGCGCCGGCACCACCACGTGCGTCCCGTCGCTGACGAGGTTGAGCCCGAGCACCTCGGCGTCGACGTCCGCAGCGACGACGGCCTCGGGGAACAGCCTGCGCACGACGGCCTGGCTGCCTGCGCTGAAGGCCGGTGGGTACCAGGCGATGTTGCCGCGACCCGGCGTCCCGACGGGGACCCCGAGCACCGGCCCGTCCTCGAGCACCGCCAGCGCTACGTCGAGGTGGTAGTACCGGTCGTCGACGAGGCGCAGGCCGATCACCGGGACGCCGGCGACCTCGGCCAGCTCGGCGTGGGCCCGTGGGTCGGTGCGGAACCCGTAGCCGGCCAGGACGACGTCACCCAGGACGGCGAAGTCGCCCTCGGCCTCGTTGGTGTGGACCGGTTCGGTGATCGAGGTCCAGCCGAGTCGGGCGGCGTGCTCGGCGTGCCAGGCAGCGTGGTGGGCGGCCTCGCCGGTTCGCTGCGCGGTAGCGAACGCCGCCCCGAGGACGCGGCCGGCGACCACGGTTGAGCCGTTGGCGGCGAAGACCATGTCGGGCAGGCCCGGCTGGGGCTCCAGCTCGTGCACGGTGTGACCCAACGAGCGGTACGTGCCGACCAGCGTGCGCCACTGCGCCAGCGCGAGGTCGCGGTCGACGGGCGTGCTGACGTCCATCCACGGGTTGATCTCGTAGACGACGTCGAAGTGGTCCGGGGCACACATCAGGTACTGGCGCGGCACGCTATGGGTCATGATCGGAGGCTAGAGTCGCCAATGACGACCGATCAAGGTCGTCTTCTGCAGTCGGGGCAGGTGATCGTTGCGTATGGACGCTACTGACCGGCGAATCCTTGCGGACCTCGTCGAGGACGGCCGTCGGAGCTTCGCGACCATCGGCGGACGCGTCGGCCTGAGCGCTCCCGCCGTCAAGCGCCGGGTCGACCGGTTGCGCGACGAGGGCGTGATCAAGAGCTTCACCGTCGTCGTCGACCCCGATGCGATGGGATGGCCGGTCGAGGCCTTCGTCGAGCTCTTCTGCGAGGGCCGTGTTCCGCCGTCGATGATCCGGGCGATGCTGTCCGACATCCCCGAGGTCCAGGCGGCGTTCACCGTCACCGGCGACGCCGACGCGATGGTCAACATCCGCGCCTCGAGCATGCAGCACTTCGAGGAGGTGCTCGAGACCGTGCGCGACCACGACGGCGTCAAGCAGACCCGGTCGACCGTCGTGCTGTCCCGGCTGTAGGGGTCAGCCGACCATCTCGACGTCGACACCGAGCACCGCGTAGGTGCGGCTCGCGCGCTCGTCCCGGGTGCGAAGGACGGCGCCTGCGCGGCGTGCGCTGGTGCCCACCAGTGCGTCGTAGAAAGCACCACCCACGAGGCGCGCGCGTGCGAACTCGGCCAGCAGCTCCCGGTGCTCCCTCGGCGCCAGGCACAGCGGCTCGCCGGGGAACTCCGTGGCGAGCACGTCCACCACATCCGTGGCGGAGACCGCTCTGCCGCCGGGTAGGCGGGTCAGGACCGCTGTCGACTCGATCAGGACGTGAGCGGGGAGACGGGTGACCCCGCGCAGCGCCGGTGCGCAGACTCCGTGAGCCTCGTGCCAGGTGCCGAGGCCCGGGACGACGACGCTGGTATCGGCGGTGATCAGTCGCGTGGCCAACGGCGCGACTCGTCGATCAGATGGCGGACGTCCTCGTCGGTGAGCGGCGGGGACTCGTCCCCCTCGACGGCGAAGACCCGCCGTCCTGCCCGTTCCACCACGACCACCCGGGGACCGATCGGAGTCAGCACGACCTCGCCGTCCCGTTCCGTGACGTCCACGCCGGCACCAGCTGTCAGCCCACGCGATCACGGATCTCCTTCGGCACCACCAAGCGGCCCGCTCGGTCGATCGTCGTCCTCATGCCATCACGTTACCAACCTGGCGGTAGTCCGTTGCCAGGGTCGGCCCACGCCGGGATCATGATCGGCGAGTTGTCGCGGCTACACCGGCGGCAGGAGCTGCCCGGAGGCCGGGACCTGCTTGCTCAGATCCACCGCGACGGGCCGGGCGTGCATCCACCGCTGGGGCGCGGCGTTGGCCCGCGCGCGTCGGGCGCGCCGCGCCTGCTCGGCCAGCAGTGACCTCGCCACCCCCGCGTCCAGGTGCGGGACCGTCGGTGAGACCGGCCCCGGCGTCGAGTGCGCGACCACCGACGCCAACCCGAGGCGGCGCTGCAACGGCCCCTGTGTGAGACCGAGGCTCTGGGTCTTCTCGTGCGGGACGACGTCCAGCTGCCGGTGCCAGCGCCCGCTCCGCGTGAGCAGGGCCTGGTCGGTCACCGCGAACCCGTACCGGCGCCACGCCAACGGGTCCAGCCACCGGGCTCGCTCGGGCACAGTCGTGAACTCGGCCTGCGCACCGGAACCGGTGAGCCCGTCGTCCAGCACGGAACGCGGGTCCACGTGGCCGAAGTCGGGCAGCACCAGCGACAGCACCCCGTACGCCTCGTCCCGCGTCCCGACCGGCAGCAGCACCGACTCGTCCGCCTGACCGGAGTCTCCGCCCGTCCCCCCGTACCCGGCGACGTTGACCTGGACCCGCCACCAGTCCTTGCCGCGCCAGAACAGCGGCTGGCTCAGCCGCACAGCCTGCACCCGGCCCGGGGGCACCGTCTGGGCGCGTGACTCCAGCAGCCCGTGCCGCAGCCGCACGCCGTCCGGGGAGACCGCCACGCGGAACGCGAACTCGCGGCTGAACCGGGCCCAGTGGGCCCCGACGAGGCCGATCGCGGCCGGGCCGAGCCCCACCAGCACGCCCGTCTGCCCGAAGCCGATGACCACGACGAGCACGGCGACCACGGCGACGGCGATCGCGACCGTCGTCCCGGTGCGCAGCAGGCTCTGCAGCAGGCGGTCAATCGGGACCGCGATCACCTCCTCCTCGGGCGCCTCGGGCGCGTCCTGCGTCTCGTAGGTGACGCCGGCCGCGCGCGCGAGCAGCGTGTTGCGCAGCCGCTGGGCGTCCGCCTCGCGCAGGTAGGCGAGCTTGACGTCGGATCCCGCTCCCCCGGCGACCTCGAGCTTGAGCTCGGACAGGCCCAGCAGGCGGGCGAGCAGCGGCTGGACGACGTCGACGGCCTGCAGGCGGTCGAGGCGCGCACGACGCTGCTGCCGGTTCAGGACGCCGCTGTGCAGCTCGACGACCTCGTTCCCGACCCGGTACCGCGTCATCCGCCACGACAGGTACGACCAGCCGGCCGCCACCAGGGCGCCGACGACCAGGATGCTTACCGAGACCAGGAGCTCGGTCTCCCCGGGGGCGCCGTTGCCACGGAAGAGGTCGTCCCCGCGGTTCTGCGCGTAGACGGCGAGCAGGACCGCGACGATCTTCCAGCCCTTGACCGCGGGTGTGACGGGGTGGAGGCGGTGCCAGTCACCGTCCGCCTGCGGGGCGACGGCGGTGACGCCGGTGACGGCTGGCTCGGTTCGCTCGGTCACAACCCCGCCAGCCGCGCCTCGCCCGCCGACGCCAACCGGTCGCGCAGCCGAGCGGCCTCCTCGGGCGGCAGGCCCGGGATCGCCGCGTCGCTACCCGCCGACGCGGTGTGCAGCTGAACGGTCGCGACGCGGAACCGTCGGTCGACCGGCCCGGCCTGCACGTCGACGTACTGCATGCGGCCGTAGGGGACGACGACCATCGAGCGCAGCAGGACTCCCTTGCGCACCAGCAGGTCGTCGTCGCGCTCTGCGTAGCCCCAGGCGCGGACCTGGCGCGGGATCAGCAAAAGGACCCAGCCGAGCAGCACCGCCCACGGCACCAGCGCCAACAGGGGCCAACCACTGCGCAGGACGACGGCGAGCACCAGCGCCGGCAGCGCCAGCGCGGCCAGCACGGCCAGCGCCACCCGCCGGCGCGCCGAGGCGAGCCGCGGCGAGACCGGCGTCCAGGCGACGCCCTCGGGCTCGAACGGCTGCACATCCTCGTGGTCCACGGCCCCATCCTCCACGAACCCAGGTGGCAGACTCGCGCAGGTGACCACGACGAGCGGCAAGCGTGAGCTCGTCGTCGGGCTGGGGGCCGGCAGCACCGGCGAGATGGCGGTGCCGGCCAGCGGCCGCGACCTGCCGACGTCCGAGATGGTCCTCAACATCGGCCCGCAGCACCCGGCCACGCACGGCGTGCTCCGGCTGCGCCTCGTCGTGGACGGCGAGCGCATCCTCACCGCCGAGCCGGTCGTGGGGTACATGCACCGCGGGGCCGAGAAGCTGTTCGAGGTGCGCGACTACCGCCAGATCGTGGTGCTGGCCAACCGCCACGACTGGCTCTCGGCGTTCTCCCACGAGCTCGGGGTGGTCCTCGGGATCGAACGGATGATGGGCATGGAGGTGCCCGAGCGCGCCGTCTGGGCCCGCACGCTGCTGGCCGAGCTCAATCGCGTGCTGAACCACCTGATGTTCCTCGGCTCGTACCCGCTCGAGCTGGGTGCGATCACGCCGATCTTCTACGCGTTCACCGAGCGCGAGGAGCTGCAGGCGGTGATGGAGGAGATCTCCGGGGGCCGGATGCACTACATGTTCAACCGGGTCGGTGGCCTGAAGGAGGACCTGCCCGCGGGCTGGCTCGGGCGCGTCTCCTCCACGGTGACCGGGGTCCGCCGGCGCCTGGGCGACCTCGAGGCGCTCGTCGTCGGCAACGAGATCCTGCGCGCGCGGACCCGCGGGGTCGGTGTGCTCAGCCGTGAGATGGCGATGGCCTACGGGGTCAGCGGTCCCATCGCCCGGGCGAGCGGGTTGGACGTCGACCTGCGCCGCGACGACCCGTACCTGGCCTACGGCGAGCTGTTCGGCGCCGACGGCCCGGGGCGGGTGGTGGCGCGCACCGAGGGCGACTGCCTCGCGCGCTTCGAGTGCCTGCTCGAGCAGGTGCACGTCTCCCTCGACCTGGTCGATGCGTGCGCCGAGCGGTTGGCAGCGCTGCCGGTCGGGGCGATCAACGTGCGGCTGCCGAAGGTGCTCCGTGTGCCGGAGGGCCACTCGTACACCTGGACCGAGAACCCGTTGGGGCTCAACGGCTACTACCTGGTCTCCCGCGGCGACAAGACGCCGTGGCGCCTGAAGCTGCGCTCGGCCTCCTTCAACAACGTGCAGGTGCTCTCTCAGCTGCTCCCGGGGTGCCTGATCTCCGACATGGTGGCCGTGCTCGGCTCGACCTTCTTCGTCGTCGGGGACGTCGACAAGTAGGGCTCGTCGCGCGCCGCGCCGGGTCACCGGCGGCCGGCTCAGGCGGCGTGGCGGCCCTTGCGCGGCGCGATGCTGCGGGACCGGTCGGTCGCCGACGTGGTGCCGGTGCGGGGCGGCGCGTCGTAGACGGCCTCGGCGGCGTGGCGACCGCGCAGGCTCGGGCCCTCCAGCGTCCGGGTCAGCTCGTCGGCGTCCATGTGCGCCAGTGCGTCGTAGACCCGCGCCTCGGTCGTGCCGACGCGCGGTCGCGGCGACGCAGCGGGTCGGGCCAAGAACGCGACCGGCACCGTGGCGGCCGGCGGGCCGGCACCGCTGGGAACGGGGCTGGGAACAGTGGAGGCTGGGGCGAGGGGGGCTCGGACGGCGGCCATGGGCCCGGTGTCGGGACCCTCGCCGAGGTCCCAGATGCGTTGCAGCTCACCGGCGTCGGTGCGCAGGTCGATGACGGGCTCGTGGGGGTGGCCCAGCGGCGGGCGGTCCGGCGTGCCGTCGGTCGGCGCGGGCTCGTCGACACCGCTGCCGTCGTCCACCACGGCGTGCTGGTCCCCAGCGCTCTGGTCGGCCGCAGGCGCGGCGGCCTGGCGACGGCCGCGCAGCTCGCGGTCGAGCACCGTGGCCCGTGCCGCGTGGATGAGCGCGGGACCGCCCGCCAGCACGACACCGAGGACGGCCAGCCCCGGCCGGTGAAGCGCCGCAGAGAGCGCGGCCGACACCCAGGGCGACACCGACCGGCGCGGTCGCGGCAGACAGCAGCGCCCGCGGCGCCCATCCCCGCGCACGCACGGACGCCCGGTGACGACCACGCTGCCTGCTGACGCTCACGCAGGTCAGGCTAGGGACCGCGACCGGCGTCGTCCGGGAGACTCACCGCGTGTCCCACGAGTCACACGTTCCCCACCCGCCACGGACTGGGCCGGCTCACGCTCACCCCAGGTGAGCGCAGGGCGTCCCCGTGCTCATAGAGCGAGCGTGGGGAAGCCCTGCGCTCACAGGCGGCGGGCCCACGGACAGGATGGGAGGGTCGGGGCATGGCCCTTGACTCGCTCGACGCCCTCGACTGGCGTCGCTGGACGGCCGCGCTGTACGCCCAGGTACGCACCGCCGCGGCTGACGACCCGCAGGCGGCGCATCGGCACTGGCGCCGCGGACGGGACGCGATGCTCGCCGACCAC
This sequence comes from Actinomycetales bacterium, assembly GCA_038232615.1. Classification (GTDB taxonomy): domain Bacteria; phylum Actinomycetota; class Actinomycetes; order Actinomycetales; family DASROP01; genus DASROP01. The sequence continues at coordinate 2,710 of JBBSNO010000024.1, read as the reverse complement.
CCGGCGTCCCCGCTGCTGCCCGAGCACCGCGACGGCTTCCGCGGCCTGGCCGTCGCCCCCTACGACCCCGCCTTCCGCTTCGACGTCGAGGTCGAGACCACCGAGCCCGACGCTTTCGAGGTGGAGACCGGGACGGACGGGGTCGCACGCTTCACCCGCGCCGGCCGGGTGCATCTGCAAGCGCTGGGCACCCTCGACGTCTGGTGGCTGGGCACCTACGGCGGAGGCGTCTTCGTCCCGCTGCGCGACGGGACGTCCGGGCGGAGCACCTACGGCGGCGGACGCTACGTGCTCGACACCGTCAAGGGCGCCGACCTCGGCTCACCCGGGGCCGGCGCCCTGACGATCGACCTCAACTTCGCCTACAACCCTTCGTGCGCCTACGACCCGGCGTGGGCGTGCCCGCTGGCCCCGCCGGGCAACCACCTGACGGCGGACGCCGGCGTGGGCGAGCAGCACGTCGGCCCCTGGGTGGGCTGACTCGGCCAGGGACCCGGCGACGATCCTCGGCGCCCCCGCGAACGACTTCGTGGCCGACTTCGTGGGCTCCGACCGTGGCCTGCGGCGGCTGGCGGTGACCCCGATCGAGAACGAGGACCTGACCCACCCGCTGACGGTGCGCCCGGACGACGATGCCATGGTCGCCCCGGCGGCGATCGGCCCCGAGGGCTTCGCGGTCGTCGTCGACGGCCAGATGCACCTGCACGGCTGGGTCTCGCGCCGCGGCCTGGAGGCTGGGGGGGCCGTGCGCGACCGCACCCACCGCTTCGCGGAGGTCGTCGAGCTGAGGTCCTCGCTCAAGCGCGGGTTCTCCGCGATCGTCCAGCACGGCGCCGGGTGGCTGCCGGTGGTGGAGAAGGAGCGGTACGTCCCCGACCGCGACCCGCAGCCGGACGCCCCCGAGCCCGTGTCGCGGCCCTGACCCCTATCGACGCGAAGTCCTTGATCACCCCCAACCCCCCGGTGACCAAGGACTCCGCGTCGTCAGGTCTGGTCGTCCTCGTCGGGCAGGCGGCACCAGCGCTCGGCCACCAGGCCGGCGGCGACCAACGCCCCAGCGGTCGCGACGGCGAGCAGGCACGCAACCAGGCGCTCGCGACGTGGCTCGATCGCCAGGTCGGGCAGGAGGACGAGCGCCTGCCCGGCGTACCAGCCCACCAGCAGCGCGCCGGAGTGGCTGGACGCCTTCGCCAGGACGGCGGTGCGCGCGGCGCGCAGCGGGTCGAGCCGACGGTCCCGCTGCCCGTGGTTCCAGCGCCGCACCGGCCATCCGACGGCGAGCACGGCGCCGGCGATGACGAGCATCCCCGCCAGCGCCGACCACGGCAGCGGGAAGGCCCCGCGACCGGCCGACTCCCACAGCCGCATCGCGGAGAACCCGACGACCCCGGCGACGAGCGCGAGCACCGCCAGCACGCGAAAGGTGGTGGCAGTCAACGGATCGTCTCCGTCGTCAGCACGACGTCGCTCGGGCGGACGCCGGCCGCGTCCGGCGCCGCTACAGCAAGCCCGGCCACCCGCCCACCGCTCGGGCCGGGAAGGGTGGCGTCCGGCTCCACGAGCGCCCAGGGGACGAGCACGAATGCCCGCTCGTGGGCGCGTGGATGGGGCAGCTCGAGACGTTCCCCGCGGCTGACAAGGTCACCGTAGACGATGATGTCGACGTCCAGTGTCCTTGCGCCCCAACGGGTGTCCCTGACCCGCCCGTGCGCGGCCTCCACGGACTGCGCACCCGAGAGCAGGTCGTGGGCGGACAGCGTGGTGCGCCCCACGAGCACGGCGTTCAGGTAGTCGTCCTGCTCCGGGCCGCCGACCGGCTCGGTCTCGACCACGGGCGAGACGCGCTCGGTGGCCAGTCCGGCGACCTGTCCGAGCGCGCGGACGGCGGACGACAGGGTCGCCGCGCGGTCGCCGAGGTTCGACCCCAGGGCGAGGACGACGTGCACGGGTCCGGTCGGGGCGACGTCGAGATCGACCGGCCGTACCGGTGACGTCACGTCGCCCCTCGGTCCGGCGACGCCGCCCGGCGGATGCGGACCACCACGTCGTCGAAGGGCACCTGCACCGGTGCGTGCGGCTTGTGCACCGCGACGTCCACGCCCTGCACCCGCGGGTCGGTCAGGCAGGTGTCCGCGATCCGTTGTGCCAGGGCCTCCACGAGGTCGACGGGTTCCCCGGTGACCACGTCGTGCACCCGTTGTGCGACGACGCCGTAGTCGACGGCGTCCGACAGCTCGTCGCTCGCGGCGGCGGGCCGCGTGTCGACGTGCAGGACGACGTCAACGACGAACTCCTGCCCCTGCTCCCGCTCGAAGGCGAAGACACCGTGGTACCCGGTGGCGCGGATCCCCCTCACCTCGACCCGGTCCGGTGCCCTCGAGGTCACGTGGCGTCGCCCCGTGGTCGGGAGTCCCGTGGTCGGGAGTCCCGTGGTCGGGAGTCCCGTGGTCGGGAGTCCCGTGGTCGGGAGCCCCGCGCCCGGGCCCAGGCGGCGGCGACCCGCACCGCGTCGGCGGACGGGCGGACGTCGTGCACGCGCACACCCCCGACGCCGGCCGCGGCGGCCAGCGCCGTGACCGCAGCCGACGCGCCGTCCCGGGCGTCGGGCCCGACCGGCTCCCGGCCGGGCCCGGCCAGCAGCCGGCCGAGGAACCGCTTGCGCGAGGCCCCGACGAGCAGCGGCCGTCCGAGCGAGGCCAGGGCGTCGAGG
>JBBSNO010000023.1:0-19626 GCA_038232615.1 Actinomycetales bacterium | reverse complement strand
CGTTGTGTCCCCCCCGTGGGCTACTCCCGTGCGTCTTGCCGTCCGAGGCGAAGAAGCTCACGCAGTCACCCTGTTGACGAACTTGCCTCCGCGAAGTTCGACTCCCAGCCGCCGGACTTGCAGTCGACCTTGCTGAACACCCGCGGCGCGAATTCGTACGTCGTGCCCGCGAGCGTCATCTGGTCCACGGCTGCGAGCAGCCCGGCGTTCCCGGTGCCCTGGTTCAGCCCGCGGCCCTGGACCAACGCGTCGGGGTTGGCGCGATGATGGCGTCGAGCGGTACATAGCAGCTGAACGCGCACGGCACGGCGCCCAGTCTGCGGGTCGACCACCACTTGCCTCCACCGGACGCCGCCCAGGTGTGCCACTCACCCTCCGCGGCGGTGCCGTAGGTGTAGTACGGCTCGAAGACCAGGGTCGCGAAGCCGCCCGTGGCGTCGCCGTTGTAGTCCAGGATCAGGTTGATCGCCGGCAGCTGCAGGCCGGTCGCCGTCGATGCGGCGTCCCGGTAGGTGCCGTAGTCGACGGCCCCGATGTCCGTCAGCGGGAAGTCCGCACCGGTGAAGAGCTGGATCTTGTCCGAGCTGGAGGGCGTCGAGAACTGCACCGCCGTCCGGCCCGCGACGTCCCTGAACGCCAGCGCGCCCTCGCCGCGCGTGTCGCCGGTGGTCCAACCCGCCCCCAGGCTCTCGTCGACCGTCGTGGTGGCCGCCGAGGCCGGGCCGGCGAGCTGCACCGTCGCCCCCGCGATCGCGACAGTGGTCATCATCCGTCTGCCGAGCATGTGTGGTTCTCCGGCGTTCCGGGCCCGGCGCGTACCGTGCGCGCATGCCAGCCGGTCGCCGTCGTCGTGCCGGGACGCCGTAGCCCGCAGCGGCGAGCGTCCGACGGCCTGACGTTCGCCCTCTTCTCCGTCGCCCTCGGGACCAACGTCCCCACCCCGCTGCTGCTGGTCTACCGGGACCGACTGGGCCTCTCCGAGTCGGACCTCACGGCGATCTTCGGCTGCTACGCCATTGGGCTGATCGGTGCGCTGGCGTTCGCGGGCTCCGCCTCGGACCGGTTCGGGCGGCGACGGCTGGTGCTGCCCTTCGCCGTCCTCGCCGGGCTGGTCTCGTTGCTCTTCGTGCCCGCCGGCGACAGCGTCGGGCTCCTCTACGTCGCGCGGTTGCTGCAGGGCGCAGTGTCGGGGGTCGTGTTCTCGGTGTCGAACGCGTGGCTGCAGGACCTGGCCGGCCCCGAGCGCCAGCGGTCGGCGGCGACGCGGGGCGCGGTGTCGACGTCGCTCGGCTTCTCCCTCGCGCCGGTGATGAGCGGCGTGCTGGCCCAGTACGGGCCGTGGCCGACGACGCTGCCGTACCTGGTGCACGTCGCGGTGCTGGCGGTGGGTCTCGTGGTCCTGGTGCGGGTGCCCGAGACGGTGCACGAGCCACGGCCCGGACCCCTCCTGCGGCTCGGGCTGCCGCGCGAGGGCCGCCGGGCGTTCTGGACGGTGTTGGCGCCGACTGCCGTCGGCGTCTTCGCCTTCCCCGCGGTGGGTGCGACGCTGCTTCCGCTGCTGGTGGACGGCGACGGGCTCGGCGTGGCCTACGCGGGCGTCGTCGCCGGCGTCGCGCTCGCCGCAAGCGCGGTCACCGCCGCCTTCGCCCAGGGTCTGGGTCCGCTCGCCGCCCCGGTCGGTGCCGCGACGGGAGCGGTCGGCTACGCCGTGGGCGCCGTGGCCGTCGTCGGCCAGACCGGGCCCCTGCTCGTGCCGGCCACGGTGCTGCTCGGCGGCGGAGCCGGCCTGTGCCTGACCGCGGGACTGACCCTGACCGCGCGACTGGCGCCGGCGCACGCACGGGGGGCCATGAACAGCGCCTTCTACGCGTTCGCCTACGCGGGCTTCGGTGCACCGCTGCTGCTGGCCTGGCTGGCGTCGTCCCTCGGGCCGGTGGTGCCGCTCGCCGGCATCAGCGCGGTCTTCGTCGGCATCGCGGCGTGGCTCTTCGTGGACCTGCGCCGCCACGCAACGGCAGGCCAGCGTGGTGCGTCCCAGCAGTGAACCAGCCACCGAGCCGAGGAGCTGCGAACCATGAGACCTGTCCGTGCCGTCGTCGTCGCGGCGTGCCTCGTGGTGCTGGCAGCCTGCGGTGACGGCGGGGCAGGGTCGACCGCGCCCGGCGGCGGGACGACGACCAGCCGGAGCGTGGCGCCGTCGCCAGCGCCCAGCCCGGCGGAGCCGGCGGCGCCCTCCACAGGGGCGGAGCAGGGCGCCGACGAGCAGGTGGACGGGGCCACCGCGATCGGCGTCGTCCAGGAGTGGCTCGAGGCGGCCCAGTCCGGGAACACCGACGCCCTGGCCGACCTGACCGGGTCGTTCTCCCTGCGCGGGGCCGAGGGTCTGGGCGGCCTGGAGGGGATCAGCTCGGGGCTAGCGGAGGGGACGGGCGCGTTCGCGCAGGCGCAGGACGCGCGGTGGAACGCCGTCGTGATCCCCTCGCAGGCGGACTCGTGGATCGTCGTCGTCGAGGGAAGAGTCACCCGCGAGGGCATGACGGAGCGGGACGCGCGGTCGTGGATCGTGCACCCCGAGGACGACCGGGGGCTCGTGGTCGAGGGCTTCGCGGCGTCGCCCCCGGAGGTGGCGTCCCCGCCCGGGGGCGGTCGCGCCCTGGCACCCGACGCGCCGGTGGACGTCTACCTGGCGGCGGGCAACGGCTCCGGGACGGTACTCCTGGACGGCGAGCCGCTCGCCGAGGGAGTGGACGTCGCGACCGCGGACGGCGACCAGCTGCGGGTCACGGCGCTTCCTCCCGGCGGGTGGCCGGCCGGGGAGCACACCGTGACGGTGGCGGGGGTGCCGGCGGACGCCGACGCCGACGGCCCGTGGGCCAGCGTCGCCGTGCCCGTCGTGGTGGGCTGAGCACCGTCGGGCCTACCGCCGCGGCCGGCGGGTCACCGGCGTGGGGCGGCCCGGACGTCGACAGCGATCTCGTTGCCGAGCAGCGCGCCACCGGTGAGCTCGAGCCCGTCGCCGCTCCAGAAGCTGCCCGGGTCGTAGGAGTTGGTCGGGCGGTCGCCGGGCAGCAGGCCCATCGCCTGGTAGGTCGCCGCCACCACCTCGGCGCAGTACGTGGTCTCGACGGGCGCCGCCCTGCGGATGCGTCCCCGCGCCCACCGGCCCACCAGCGAAGCCGTCCCTGGGAACGGGGTGCCGTCCATCCTGGCCACCACCCGCAGAACCTCGTCCTCCATCTCCCGCGTCACCGTCGTCACGAGCTGACGCACCCAGGCGCGCTGGCCGTAACGGTCTGACCAGACCACGACCGCGTCGTGCAGGTCGTGCAGCTGGACGCCGCGGTGGTGCGAGCCGGTCCACACGTCGGGCAGCGACTGCCCCAGCTCGGCGTGCCACATCAGCGGCGGCATGTCCTCGAGCACCACGGACATCCCCACGTGGTTGACGGGGGAGTTGGTCAGGGTGCGGATAGCGTGGTCGGCAGGGCTGCGGCCCCGGAAGAGCCAGAGGTCGCCGGTGCGTGTCACCTCGACCGCCTGGTCCAGCGTCAAGCTCACGGCAGCGGGAGGGGGTCGGCGGTGAACATGTGGAAGCTCCTGGGTCTCGCCGGGCTGGCTGGGGTCGCGGCCACCGGCGCGGTCATCGCGAGGGACGAGCGCAGGCGACGGGCGGTGACGCCGGACGACGTCCGCGCGCGGCTGCACCAGCGACTTGACGAGGCCGGGCCGGCGCCGGCCGCGGCGGCGCCGACGGACCGACGTCGCCGGTTCCGGGCGCTGGTGCGGCGCCCGCGCACCAGTCCCACCGCCTAGCCGAGGAACGTCGTCCCGGCGTACACGTGCAGCACCGGCACCCCCAGCTCGTCGCGGGCGCGCGAGGCCCAGTCGCGGTGGAAGGTGTCCTCCACCGCGTGCGGGCGGGTGACGACCACGACCTCGCGAGCGCGGAACTGCTCTACCGCGGTGCGCAGGGCCGGGATCGGGTCGTCGTCGGTGATCTCGCCCTGCACGTCGACCCCCAGCGCCGACAGCGCCGCGACCGACGACGCCAGCGCCTGGCCCGCCTCGGTGCGGGCCGCCGTCTCGTCGTTCCTGTGCCGCAGTGAGTCCAGGGCCTCGCGCAGCTCGAACATGCTCAGGTGGTCGATGACGTCGGCCAGCAGGTTCCGCTCGGTGTCGGCCGGCACGAGCACCCGGTAGGACAGGTCCTCACCGTCGTGGAGCTGGGCGATCCGGCGGGCGTCGCCGTCACCGAGCGTCTCCTCGGTCAGGACGACGACGACGTCGGCGTCCGCACCGGCGGTGGGCTGGTCAGTGGGGTCGTCGGGCACGCGGCGAGGTTACTCCGAACCCTGCAGGACGGCGTCCAGGTCGTAGGCCAGGGGCCGCTCGATCTGGTCGTAGGTGCACGAGGCGGGGTCGCGGTCGGGCCGCCAGCGCTGGAACTGCACCGCGTGCCGGAACCGGTGGTTCTCCATCTGGTCGTACTTGACCTCGATCACCAGCTCGGGCCGCAGCCGCACGAACGAGACGTCCTTGCCGGAGCTGAACCTGCTTCGGTCGGTCTCGCCCCGGGCCATCTCGCCGCCGTCGCCCCGCACGACGTACGGCTCCAGCTCGTCGACCAGCTCCAGCCGCCGGGCGTTGCTGAAGGCCGACGCCCCGCCGACGCCGCGCAGCTGGCCGTCGTCGGTGTGCAGGCCGAGCAGCATCGAGCCGACGCCCTGGCCGCTCTTGTGCACGCGGTAGCCGTGGACGACGACGTCGGCGGTCCGCGAGTGCTTCACCTTGAGCATCACCCGCTTGTTCTGCTGGTAGGTGGTGGCCAGGGGCTTGGCGACGACGCCGTCCAGCCCCGCTCCCTCGAACTGCGAGAACCACCCGGTCGCCTCGTCGGTGTCGCTCGTCGTCCGGGTCAGGTGGACCGGTGTGCCGACGTCCGCGAGCGCTTCCTCGAGCCGCGCCCTGCGGACGGCCAGAGTCTCGCCGAGCAGGCTCGCGTCACCCTGTGCCAGCAGGTCGAAGGCGACCAGGGACGCCGGGGTCTCGGCAGCCAGCCTGCGGACGCGCGAGTCGGCGGGGTGGATGCGCTGCGAGGGCGTGTCCCAGTCGAGGCGCTCCGCGCCGGGCGCGCCGGTGCGGACGACGAGCTCGGCGTCCACGACGCACCGCGGCGGCAGCTGCTCGCGTGCGGCCTGGACGACCTCGGGGAAGTAGCGGGTGAGCATCTTGGTGCCGCGGCTGCCCAGCTCCACCTCGTCGCCGTCCTTGAACACGATGCACCGGAACCCGTCCCACTTCGGCTCGTACACCAGGCCGCCGGGCACGGAGTCCGCAGCGGGCACCGTCGGGACGGCCTTGGCCAGCATGGGGGCGACAGGGGGCATCACGGGCAGGTCCACCGCGCCATCCTGGCCCCCTGGCACCACGACGCGCAGGATGGGCGGCACAATCGCCAGGGTGAGCATCCCTCGACCCGGCTGGCGCGCGCTGGCGATCGTCCTCGCCGGAGCGGGCGCACTGCACTTCGTGCGGCCGAAGCCCTACGCGTCCATCGTCCCCGACGTGCTGGGCGATCCCTACCCGTGGGTGTACGCCTCCGGCGTCGCCGAGATGGCGTGCGCGGCGGCGCTGGTGCCGGCACGGACCCGGCGACCCGCGGCCCTGGCGGCGTTGCTGCTCTTCGTCGCGGTGTTCCCCGCCAACGTGCAGATGGCGGTGGACGCGCTCGCGTCCGACCGCGCGAGCGGCGCCTACCAGGCGATCGCGGTCGCCCGCCTCCCGCTGCAGGTCCCGCTGGTGCTGTGGGCGTGGGTGGTCGCGAGGCAGGCCCGCCGACGCGAGGTACGGCGATGAGCCGCCCCAGGCCGTCTGTGCTGCGGGCGGCACTGACGGGCGCCGCGGTCGGTGCAGGGATCGCCCTCGCCGCCGGGGGAGCCGTCTCCGGTGCCGCCACGTACTTCGCCCGCCGCATCGTCACCCCCGACCGCAACCGCCCCGACGACGTGCAGGTCCTCTCCGTGGGGGCCGGGACCGTGACGCTCGGCGAGACCGTCGAGACGACGGCCCCGGGTCGGTACGGCCTGGCGTTCGCCAGCGGCACCGGCCACGCGCGGCTGGGGCGGGTCCTGGAGCACGACGCGGACGCCGGCACGGTGACGCGCGAGCTGCTCGGTGTTGACAGCGGCCGGCTCGTGGCTGGGCCCGCCCGCTGGAACCAGTACTACTACGCCGGGACACCGTCGTCCGCCCTCGGCATCGGCCACCAGGACGTGCTCGTCACCTCCGACGCCGGCGAGCTGCCTACCTGGTACGTCCCGCCGTCGGACGACGCGGCGCGGCGCGACGTGTGGGCGGTGCTCGTGCACGGACGGGGGGCCACGCGCGACGAGTCGCTGCGGGCGCTTCCCCTGCTGCACCGCCTGGGCATGCCGGTGCTGGTGCCCAGCTACCGCAACGACGGGGTCGCCCCCTCGACCCACGGGGGTCGGTCGCACCTCGGCGACACGGAGTGGCTGGACGTCGAGGCCACGATCCTGCACGCCCTCGAGCAGGGCGCCAGGGAGGTCGTCCTGGTCGGCTGGTCGATGGGCGGCGCCATCGTGCTCCAGGCCGTCTCGCGCTCCTGGACGGCGGACCGGGTCCGTGCGCTGGTGCTCGACGCGCCGGTCGTCGACTGGAAGGTCGTACTCGACCACCACGCACGGCTCAACCGGCTGCCCCGTCCGGTCGGGCGCCTCGGGCTGCGGATGCTGGGGCACCGCAGCGCGCGACGCCTGATCGGTGTCGACGGGCCGGTGGACCTGCGCCGCCTGGACTGGGTGACCCGGGCGGCGGAGCTGCGGCTGCCGGTGCTGCTGATCAACAGCGAGGACGACGAGTTCGTGCCACCGGGCCCGTCGCGCTCCCTCGCCCTGGCGCGGCCCGACCTGGTTACCTACGTGTCGTTCACGGGGGCGCGCCACACCAAGGAGTGGAACGTCGACTCCGATCGCTGGGAGCGAGAGGTGGCCCGGTTCCTGCTCGACCACCTCTGAGGCGGTGGGGAACCCTGGGCCGTGCCCGTGTTCGTCCTCGCAGAGTTCCTCCGTGTCGTGACCCATCCACGCCTGTTCGACCCGCCGTCGTCACGTCGGACGGCCGTGGCGGCGGTCTCGCGGCTGCTGGCGAGCCCGAGCGTGCAGGTGCTCCATCCCGGTGCGAGGTTCTGGCGCTTCTTCTGCGACGCCCTCGACGACGCGGAGGCGACGGGCAACCTGATGCTGGACGCCGAGATCGCGGCCGTGTGCCGCGAGCGCGGGGTCCGGACGGTCCTGACCGAGGACCGGGCTTCCGCAGGTTCGCCGACGCTGAAGATCCTGCGACTGGACGACCAGGCGTCCTGAGTCTGTGGACGCGAGCCCTGAATGTCAGGGCACCGGTCGCCGGACGACGACCTCAACCCGCTGGGCGCTGGTGTTGGACAGCCCCTGGCGGTTCCAGGAGTGCTCGAGCGGCTGGGCGTTGCCAGCGGCGTCGTCCGCACGTACCCGCAACGCGTAGGTGCCTGGAGTGGTCGCAGCCCAGCGGCACCGCCAGCCCCGCCAGGCCCACCGACCAACCGGCTCGTCGAGCTCGGCGTCGGTCCACGAGGTGCCGTCGTCGGTGCTGACCTGGACCCGTGACACCGGGGCCCATCCCGACCAGGCGCGACCGACCAGCTCGTGCTTCCCGACCTCGACCACGCGCGTGCGGGACATGAAGTCGGGAAAGCCCGGGGGAACCATCAGCGCCCGCGGTGCGATCCGGGTGACCGGCTCGCCGACCTCGTCCGCCTGCTGCTTGAGGCGGTACGCACTCGCGTTGTGGAAGCCGGCGAAGACGTGGTCGATCACCTCGATGCCCGCCAGCCACTTCACCTGGGTCATCCCGTACCAGCCCGGGACGACCACCCGCAGCGGGGCGCCGTGCTGGGGCAGCAGCGGCTGACCGTTCATCCCGTACGCCAGCAGGACGTCGTCGGCGAGTGCCTCGGCCAGGGGAAGGGCCCGCGCGTAGTCCTGCTCGGTGCCGAACTCCATCCCGTGGTCGACGCCGGTGAAGACCACCTGCAGAGCGTCGTCTCGCAGCCCGGCCTCGCGCAGCAGCGGCGCCAGCGGCGTGCCGGTCCACTCCGCCGTCCCCACCGCCTCGTCGAGCCACGGCTGGCTGACCGGCCTGGGGTCCATCCGCGCGCGCCCGTTCCCGGCGCACTCGAACGTCACCGGCAGCGTCACGCTGGGTCGCGTCCGCAGGTCGTCCATCCCCAGGTCGAGGGCACGCTCGACACGGCCCCCGACGCGCACCCGGAAGGACGCATCGTCCAGGAACGGAATGTCGTAGTGGGTCAGCAGGTAGTGCAGACCGGCCGGGGTCGGGTGGTACCGCAGCGCTTCGAGCGGCATCGAGTGGTTGCGACCTGCCAGGCGCAGCTCGTCCACGCCGACTCCCTCGCCGGGCGCCGCGACCCGCGACGCCGACGACTGCAGCTCATCCAGCGTGGTCATGGGCCACTGTGGCACCGCAGCGCCGCGGCCGGAAGGCCTCCGTCGGGACGTCTTAGCAACCGTCGTCGGCCGCTCAGCTGCTGTCGACCAGCCAGCGACCGATCAGGGCGTCCTCGTCGTGGAGCAGGTGCGCGGCACGCAGGCGCACGCCCGCGCCCGGCGGCACGAGAGGCGCGGCCCCGCCCCCGAGCACGGGCGCCCAGGTGAGGCACAGCTCGTCGAGGCCGCCGGCGGCGACCACAGCAGCCAGCAGACTCGGGCCGCCCTCGCACAGCACGTGCCGAAGCCCTCGCTCCGCCAGGACATCGAGGGCGACGGGGATGTCCACGGACTCCTCCCCGGCGGCGACGACGCCGTCGGCACCGGCGAGGTCGCGCAGCCGCGCCAGCGACGACGCACCGGCTGCTGCGCACGTCACGACCAGCGTGCCGAGGTCACCGCCGAACAGGCCGGTGTCGGCGGGGACGTCCCCGGAGCGGGTGACCAGCGCGAACGGGGCGGCCGGACGCCGGCCCTCGGCCGCGCGGCGGGCCGCGAAGACCGGCGGGGGAGCCGCCGGGCCGTAGCCCTCCGCGCGGGCGGTGCCTGCGCCGACGAGGACGACGTCCGCCAGGGTCCGAAGGACGGCGAAGACGCGCCGGTCGGGGCCGCTGGAGAGCGACCCCGACAGCCCGTCCGGGCCGGTCGTCGCGCCGTCCAGCGTCGAGACCATGTTCGCCCGGAGCCAGCGGCCGGTGGGGTAGGCGTACAACTCGCGCAGCACCGCCTCCCCGGCGTCCGGCCCGACCGTCTCGCCGGCCCGCGCCGGCGGCAGCAGCAGCCTCACGCCGAGGACTTGTCCCGCACCTGCCGCTTGATCCGGCCGAGCATCCCGCTCATCCCGCGCAGCCGCAGTGGGCTGACGGCCTCGTCGAGCCCGAGGCGGTGGGAGACGTCGTCCGGGATCGCCAGCACCTGGGCGGCGGTCAGCCCCTCGAGTCCCTCGGCCAGGATGCCGGCGAAACCGCGTGTCGTCGGCGCCTCGGGTGGTGCGGAGAAGAACAGGTGCACCGTGGCGCCCGCGCCCGCTCCGTCGATCTCCGTGACCAGGAAGATGGGCGACTGGCACTCCGGTACCGGCTCGAGCAGCTCGGGGTGATCGCAGTAGCGCGGCGGCAGCGCGGGGAGCTCGCGACTGAAGTCCAGCAGCAGCTGCAGGCGGTCGGGTACGGCCAAGGCCCCGAAGTCGTCCACGATCTCGGCGAGGGCGGGGGGCAGGTCGTCGGTGGACGTGGTCACCGCGATGGCACGCTCCCGGGCTCGGCGCCCTTGACGATCGGTACGCGCACGGCGTTGCCCCACTCGACCCACGAGCCGTCGTAGTTGCGGACGTCCGAGAACCCGAGCAGGTGGCTCAGCACGAACCACGAGTGGCTCGAACGCTCGCCGATGCGGCAGTAGGCGATCGTCTTCTCGCCGGGCTCCAACCCCTTCTCCTGCTGGTAGATCGCCTCCAGCTCGGCGCGGCCACGGAACGTCCCGTCATCCGCCGCGGCCCGCGCCCAGGGCACCGACTGGGCACCTGGGATGTGGCCGCCGCGCAGGGCGCCCTCCTCGGGGTAGTCGGGCATGTGCGTGCGCTCGCCGGAGTACTCCTGGGGCGAGCGGACGTCGAGGAGCGCGCCGGGCAGGTGGGCGAGCACGTCGTCCTTGAAGGCGCGGATCGTGGAGTCGTCGCGCTCGACGACCGGGTAGTCGGCCGTTGCGGGGGAGGGGGCGTCGGTGGTCGTCTCGCGGCCCTCGGCCTCCCACTTGGCGCGCCCGCCGTCGAGCAGGCGCACGTCCGGGTGGCCGAACAGCGAGAAGACCCACAGGGCGTACGCCGCCCACCAGTTGTTCTTGTCGCCGTAGATGACGACCGTGGTATCGCGTCCGATTCCCTTGGCGGACAACAGCTTCGCGAACTGCTCGTCGTCCACGTAGTCGCGGGTGACCGGGTCGTTCAGGTCGAGGTGCCAGTCGACCTTGACCGCCCCGGGGATGTGCCCGGTCTCGTACAGCAGCACGTCCTCGTCGCTCTCGACGACGGCGAGCCCGTCGGAGCCCATGTGTTCGGCGAGCCACTGCGTGCTCACCAGCCGCTCGGGGTGCGCGTACTCGGCGAACTTGGCTTCGGTGTCGTGCGGCAGGGCCACGTGGGTCCTCCGGTCTCCGGGAGCGGGCAGGTCTGTCCAGGCCAAGCGTGCAGGCCGCACCGATGTTCCCACGGTGCCCAGGTGCTGGCCAGTGCGGCCTCAGTCCAGCTTTCGCACCGCCTTCAGCAGCCGCGCGTGCGCGGCCGGAGCGATGTCATCGGTGTCACGGACGGCGCGTTGCGCTCGCTCGCTCGCCAGGAGCAGGGCGGTGGAACGGGACCTGGGGACGCCGGTCAGCGCGGCCAGCACCATCCGCGCGTCCTGACGGTCCCCCAGCGCCGTCTGCAGCGTCATGGCGGCGTCAACGACGTCGGCGCAGCGGGGCAGAGCCGGCTGGGCCACCTCCGCGGTGTACCGGACGCGCTTGGCCGCCTTGCGGACGGCGTGCCACGGCTCGGTCGAGGTGTCCGGGGTGGCCGCGCGGGCCGCCTCGACCCGGCCCGCCAGCCGTCGGGCGGCGCGGCGGACGACGGGGACCAGTACGTCGTCCGCTCCCCGCGCGGTCCGACCCCGCCATCCGGCGTGGCCGACCCAGCTCTGCACGGCCCCGCCGAGGCTGCTCGCGCGCACCCGTACCGTCGACGCCGCCACCGGGGACGACGTCGCCGGGCCCAGCGCGTCGAGCACCTCGGCCAGTGCCGGCGGCGGCCAGCCGTCGTCGTGGGCCCAGCCGCCCACCAGCTCGCGAGCCACCTCGTCGTCCCGGGGACCCGACAGGTCCAGACCCAGCTGCCGCAGGTCGTCTGCGAGCTCGGCGGCGCCGGACCGGGCCCCCGGCCGGAGCAGCCTGCGGTGCGAACGCAGCACGGACCGGCACCGGCGGCAGGCGACGCGTAGATCGTGCACGCCGTCAGGGTCGCCAGCGGCCACCGCCACGCCCGCCAGCCCGATCGCCTCGGCCTGGTCGAGCAGGTACCCGGCCACGAGGTCACCAGCACTGGTCACCGGCCCACTGTGACGCACGGCGCGTCGATACGCTCGCACGCGTGAGCCCTTCGCCGCCGTCGCTGACCGGGCGCGACCCGCGGGTGGGCCCCGACCGGCTGCTGGGCGACCTGGCGCCGCCCCCGCGCTTCGCCGACGTCCGGTTCTCCAGCTACGAGCCGGCGCCCGACCAGCCGACCCAGGCTGCCGCCGTCCGCGCCCTGACGCTGTTCGCGGGAAGCCTTCCCGAGCCCCGCTCCGGGTGGAGGCGGTTCCTGGGAGGCAGCCCGGACGGTAGCGCCGGGATCTACCTGGACGGTGGGTTCGGGGTCGGCAAGACGCACCTGCTCGCCTCCCTGTGGCACGAGGCGCCGGGGCCGAAGGCGTTCGGGACCTTCGTCGAGTACACGAACCTGGTGGGCGCCCTCGGCTTTCGCGCGTGCGTGGAGGCGCTGTCGGGTCTGCGGCTGGTATGCATCGACGAGTTCGAGCTCGACGACCCCGGCGACACGGTGCTGATGGCGCGCCTGCTGCGCGAGCTGGTGGACGCCGGAGTCCGGCTGGGCGCGACCTCGAACACGTTGCCCGACGCGCTCGGCGAGGGTCGTTTCGACGCCGACGTCTTCCGCCGTGAGATCCAGGCCGTCGCGGCCCACTTCGACGTCGTCCGCGTGGACGGCGACGACTACCGGCACCGCGGGTTGCCGGCCTCGCCCGACCCGCTGCCGGACGACGACGTCGCGCGATTCGCCGGCGAGCTACCGGGGGCGGTGCTCGACGACTTCGACGCCCTGCTCGACCATCTCGCCACGGTGCACCCCAGCCGGTACGGTGCGCTGCTCGACGGGGTGTCGACCGTGTGCTGGCGGGGGGTAGGGCCGCTGGAGGACCAGGGCGTGGCCCTGCGCCTCGTCGTCCTGGCCGACCGCCTGTACGAACGGGACCTGCCGCTGGTCGTCGGCGGGCAAGGTCTGGCCTCGGTGTTCACCGCTGAGATGCTGGCCGGCGGGTACCGCAAGAAGTACCGCCGGGCCCTGTCGCGGATGACGGCGCTCGCCCGCGCGGGGACCTCGTCACCAGCGACCTGAGCGGCACCTTCTCATGCTGTCGCCTCTTGAGCGCGGCACCTTCCTGCCCTGCGGCCCGGTTGAGCGGCACCTTCACGCGCTGTCTCCCCTTGGGCGGCACCTTCTGGCGCGACACGCCGAGCGTGTCGGACCAGAACGCACCGCTCAACGGGAAGGCTGCCGCCGTCCCACGTCGAGCAGGCCCGGAGCAGGCCCGGCGGCGTCCGGGCACCGATCAGGCGTTGCGGGAGCCGCGGACCTCCAGGCGTGACAGCAGCTCGGACGTCGCCGCGGCCACGGCGTCGACGGCCTGGTCGAACGCTGCGGCGTTGTGCGACGCGGGGGCGCGGAACCCGCTGATCTTGCGCACGTACTGCAGGGCGGCCGCCCTGATGTCGTCGTCGGCGACGTTGTCGACGTAGGGCTCGCGGAGGGTCTTGATGCTGCGGCACATGCCTCCAGCGTAAGCGCCCTCAGACCTCGGTGGGCAGGATGTTGTAGCCCTCCGCGCGCTCCTGGCCGCTGAGCGCGGCGATGGCGTCCATCACGTCGTCGGTCAGGCGGCGCCGGGCCAGGCCGGGGTTCGCGACGTCCGCGTAGTCCTGCGGGCGGACCGGGGGAGCGAACGCGATCCGCACCTTCGCCGGGCGCAGGCGGCGCGAGCCGACCGGCTGCATCCGGTCCGTGCCGACGAGCCCGGCGGGGACGACGGGGGCGTCGGCCGCGAACGCGAGGTACCCGATGCCGGTACGACCGCGGTACAGGCGGCCGTCGCGCGAGCGGGTCCCCTCCGGGTACACGCAGCAGGCCCAGCCGCGCTGGAGCGCCGCCAGGGTGGCGTCCATCGCGGCCCGCGCGTCGGCCTGCGAACCGCGCCTCACCGGCACGGCGCCGAAGTTCTTGAAGAACGCCCGGCGCGGCCACCCCGCCAACCCGCCGCCGGAGAAGTACTCCGCCTTGGCCAGGAAGGTCACGCGACGGTGCGGCACCGCCAGCGGGAGCACGATGCTGTCGATGAACGACAGGTGGTTGCTCGCGATGATGACCGGACCCGTCGCCGGGACGTGCTCGCTACCGGTGATGACGGGCCGCCAGCCGAGGGTGAAGAGCAGGCCGGCGAACAGCCGCAGCAGGGTGTAGTGCACGCGGGGGATGCTCCCACGCCCGGCTCAGCCGGTCGTCACCACCGCCGCGCAGTGCCCGGGGAGGGCGAGGGTCGAGTCGGCTGCCTCAACGTCGTCCCAGGACGCCAGGACGCCGGTCACCGGGCGGTCCAGCGGCACCTCCTGCGGCTGCGCCGACAGGGACACCACGACGCGGAGGTCCCTGCGTGAGACGACGACCCACGAGGCGTCCTCCGCGTCGTCGAAGTGCACCTCGACGCCGGCCAGGTCGTCGTCCGTCAACGCAGGCTGCTCGCGCCGCAGGGCCAGCAGGGTGTGGTGCCAGGCGAGCAGTCGGGCGTGGTCACCGCGGTGCGGCTCGTCCCAGTCGAGCACCGAGGCCTCGCGGGTCGCGGGGTCCTGGGGGTCGGGAATCTGCTCGGCGTCCCAGCCGTGGGTCGCGAACTCCCGGCGTCGTCCCTGCCGGATGGACTCCGCCAGGGCGTCCTCGCCGTGGTCGGTAAAGTACTGCCACGGCGTGGAGGCTGCCCACTCCTCGCCCATGAACAGCATCGGGGTGAACGGGCTCGTCAGGGTCAGGGCCGCTGCGATCGCGAGTTGTCCCGGGGTGAGCGTCGCGCCCGGGCGGTCGCCGACGGCCCGGTTGCCGACCTGGTCGTGGTTGGCGCTGTAGGCCAGGAAGGCGTGGCCAGGATGGCGCGCCGGGTCGACCGGGACCCCCCAGTCGCGCTCGCGGAACGTGGAGCAGCCGCCGTCGTGGCGGAACACCCGGGTGAGGGTCTTGGCCATCACCGCAGCGCTGCCGAAGTCGCCGTAGTAGCCGTCGCGCTCGCCGGTGAGCATGGCGTGCAGGGCGTGGTGGAAGTCGTCGCTCCACTGCGCCGTCATGCCGAGACCGCCGTCGCCCGTGGGCTCGACCATCCGCGGGTCGTTCAGGTCGGACTCCGCGACGAGTGAGAGCGGGCGGCCGAGCTCGCGGGCCAGGTCCGCCGTCTCGGTGGCGAGCTGGGCCAGCAGGTGCAGCTCGGACTCGTCCTTGAGCTCGTGCACGGCGTCGAGCCGCAGGGCGTCGACGCCGAAGTCGCGGAACCACCGCAGCGCGCTGTCGACGACCCACCGACGCACCTGCTCGCTGCCCTCGTCGTCCAGGTTCACCGCCTGCCCCCACGGGGTGTGGTGCTTGTCGGTGAAGTACGGGCCGAAGCGCGACAGGTAGTTGCCGCTGGGACCGAGGTGGTTGTACACGACGTCGAGGCAGACTCCGATCCCCTTGCGGTGGGCGGCATCGACGAAGCGCTGCATCGACGCGGGGCCGCCGTAGGCGTCGTGGACGGCGGACAGGTGGACGCCGTCATACCCCCAGCCGTGCCGACCCGGGAACGCGGCGACCGGCATCAGCGACACCATCTGGACGCCGAGCTCGACGAGGTGGTCGAGGTGCTCCGCGGCCGCCTCGAACGTGCCCTCGCGCGTGAACGTGCCGACGTGCAGCTCGTAGAGGACGGCACCGCGCACGTCGAGCCCGGCCCAGGGCAGGGGGGCGTGCTCGGCCTCGTCGAAGACGCGGCTCGCGGCGTGGACCCCGTGCGGCTGCCAGGCGCTGCGCGGGTCCGGTGTGGGGTCGCCGCCGTCCACCCGGAAGGCGTAGTCGGTCCCCGGACCGACGTCGGCCACATCGAGGCGCCACCACCCGTCGTCCGCACGTTCCATCGCCACGGTACGGCCGTCGGCGGTGAGGTCCAGGTCGACGCGTGCGGCGCCGGGGACCCACACGGAGAAGAGGTGCATGGCTCAAGCCTGGCGGGGGTGCCTGCGTCCTCGCCACCCGGGGCCGGGTGGGTTCCGTCACCGCGCTGTTGCGAGCCGTCGCCTAGGATCGCTCGGCATGACGACCAGCCACTCCGACTCGCTCCGGGTGTCCGACGGATCCGTCCTCGCGAGCGTCGCGCCCCGGTCCACGCCCGGCTTCTCCGGCGGCAAGAAGAAGGGGAAGGCGGCGCTGGCAGCCGGGGCGAGCGAGATGTCGTCCCTGCAGGAGCGGCTGTTCGCGGAGGGGTCGAGCGGCGGGCGGCGCTCCCTGCTGCTCGTCATCCAGGGCATGGACACCGCGGGCAAGGGCGGCATCGTGCGTCACGTCGTCGGGTCGGTCGACCCGCAAGGCGTCGACATCACGTCGTTCAAGGCTCCATCGGAGCAGGAGCGCTCGCACGACTTCCTGTGGCGGATCCGGCGTGCCGTGCCGCAGCCGGGGATGATCGGCGTCTTCGACCGCTCTCACTACGAGGACGTGCTGGTCGCGCGGGTGCACGACCTCGTGCCGAGGACGACGTGGCAGCGGCGGTACGCGGCCATCAACCGCTTCGAGGCGACCCTGGCGCGGCGAGGCACCACCGTGGTGAAAGTGATGCTGCACATCAGCCCCGACGAGCAGAAGGACCGGCTGCTCGAGCGTCTCGACCGCCCCGACAAGCACTGGAAGTACGACCCCGCTGACGTCGACCAGCGGATGCACTGGGACGCCTACGCGCAGGCCTACCAGGCCGTGCTGGAGCGGTGCTCCACCGACGTCGCCCCGTGGTACGTCGTCCCCGCGGACCGCAAGTGGTACGCGCGCTGGGCCGTGCAGCAGCTGCTGCTGGAGCACCTGCGCGCCCTCGACCCGCAGTGGCCGACGGCCGACTACGACGTCGACGCCGAACGCGCCCGCCTCCTGGCGACCTGATCCGGCCAGGTGCGGGTGGACACCCGCCGAGGCCCTGGCGATCGCGAGGCGTGGACGCCGTCGCGATGACCAGGGCCGGTCGGCAGTGGACTCGAGGCGTCAGCCGACGGCGAGCCGCTGGCCGACCCGGATGACGTCGGGGTTGCCGCCCACGACATCGCGGTTCGCCTCGTACAGGGCCTGCCAGGTGCCGCCGCCGTGTGCCCGCGCGATGCTGGACAGCGTGTCACCCGCCCGGACCGTGTAGCTGGCGGCGGTCGCGGGTGCCGCAGCCGGGGCCGCGCCGACAGCGAGCGACTGGCCCACCCGGATGATGTTGGGGTTGGAGCCGATCACCGCCCGGTTGGCCGAGTGCAGCGCCTGCCAGGTGCTGTCGTTCGCCCGCGCAATGCTGGACAGCGTGTCGCCGGCTCGGACCGTGTAGGACCCGGACCCGGACGCGACCGGCGCAGGTGCGTGAGCATGGGCCGGGGCGGTAGGGGGAGCCGGGGCGGGAGCGGGAGCGGGAGCGGGCGTTCCCGCGTCCGCCGTGGTCAGACCGAGCTTGCGCGAGCACGCCGGCCAGGCACCCCATCCCTGGGTCGCGAGCACTCGCTCGGCGACGGCGATCTGCTCCCCCCGCGTCGCGAGGTCGGCACGGGAGGCGTACTGGCTGCCGCCGAAGCCGTTCCACGTTGGTTGGTAGACCTGCAGCCCGCCGTAGTAGCCGTTGCCGGTGTTGATCGACCAGTTGCCGCTGGACTCGCACTGCGCCAGCCGGTCCCACGTCTCCCCGCTCGCCGCGGACGCCGGCGAGGCGAGCGCGAGCGACGAGCCGACGGCGGCGGCGGCGGTGAAGACCAGGGCCGGGGCGATACGACGGGTAACGGGACGTAGCGCAGCGCTGGCGACGGCACGTCCGCGCCGTGTCTGACGGTGCCGGGCGTTGGAGCGAATAGACATGAGTGACCTCTCGCACCGCCTGCGGGGTTAGCTGTCGGGTTCGGGCGCGAGCGTGCCCGGACGCTGGAGGGCGTCTTCACCCCGAGGCCATGTGCATCCACGGCCAGGTGTGGTTCCCCCGCTGCCGCCCTTGGTCTCGGGTGTCATGTCGGTGGTGGGCGGAACTCGGCGGAGCCACCGACTGTCCCGCAAGAGCCTGCGGGAGGACGACACACTAGACGTCGCCGTGCCGTCCTGCCAGCCCGGGGCAACCGGACGCTGTCGACGTCGAGCCGGGCCGCTCTCACCGACGCGTGAGCAGGGCGACGGGGAGGTCGGTGAGGACGTCGGCCAGGCGCACGGCGCCGTGGGAACCCGTGACGACGTCGCGCCCGGCCAGCACGTCGTGCCACTCGCCCGCGGGCAGCGCCACCGTGTGCTCGGCCCAGCCCCCGAACCGGTGCAGCGTCACCGGAAGACGTGTCGCGAGGGTGACGATCGACGGCTCGGCCAGCTCGTCGGAGGCACAGCCCCGCGCGAACGCCAGCGCGTGACCGCTGGACGTCGGCAGGGCCGCGTACGTCGCGGACTCCCCGGTGAAGGCCTCGGGGTGCGCGCGCCGCAGCCGCAGGGCCCGGGACGTCACGAGCAGCTTCTCGTCGTCCAGGTCGGCCGGGCGTGCACCGTCGTCCAGGCGGGCGAGCCTGGCAGCGCGGGAGGCGTAGTCGACGGGGCGCCGGTTGTCCGGGTCGACCAGCGAGCGGTCCACGACCTCGGTGCCCTGGTAGACGTCGGGCACGCCGGGCATCGTCAGCTGGACGAGCTTCTGGCCGAGCAGCGCCGCGCGTGTGGTCGGGGCGTGCGCGTGCACGAAGGCCCCGACGGACGACATCAGCGCCGCGTCACCGAGCACCCCCGTCGCGAGGTCGCGGACGGCGGCCTCGTACTCGGTGTCCTGCGAGGTCCAGGTCGTGTGCCGCTTGGCCTCGCGCACAGCCTTCTCGAGGTAGCCCAGCAGGCGGTCGGCGGCGATCGGGCCGTCGGACCACGTGGCGACCAGGGTCTGCCAGACGAGGTACTCGGTGGCGCCGTCCAGCAGCGAGTGCCGGTACGACGCAGCGCCGTCGTGCCAGTCGCGGACGGCCTCGGCCCAGACGAGCGGCAGCTCCGAGAGCACGGCCAGCTGTGCGCGCGTGTCCTCGGTGCGCTTGGTGTCGTGGGTGGTCAGTGTCGTCATGGACGTCGGCCAGTCGCGACCGAGCCGGCCGGCGAAGGCGTGGAACTCCTCGGACGAGATACCGAACCGCGTCGGGTCGCCACCGACCTCGTTCAGGGAGGTAAGCCGGAACCAGCGGTAGAACGCGGTGTCCTCGATGCCCTTGGCCATCACCGGTCCGCAGGTCTGCTGGAACCGGACCATCAGCTCGGCCCGTGCGTCCTCGTCGATGCGCCCCGCGCTGCCGGCCTCGCGCCCGAGCAGCAGGTCGCGAACCAGGTCCAGCGTCTCGCGGCGGTCGTCGTCCAGGTGGTGACGCGCGACCTCGACGACGTGCTCCAGCGCCGCCGCCTGGTCGTGGGGTGCCGGCTCGCCGGGTACGACGTACGCGCGGTAGCGGTCGAAGGCCACCAGCAGCTCGACGACGACATCGTGGAAGCCCCGGCGTGTGTGGTCGCGCAGCCGGACGTCGGCGTGGCACACGGCGGTGAGCAGGTCGACCAGACGGTGCACCTCGGCGTACTGGCCGTGCTCGAGGACCTCGCGCTTGGCCGCCTCCACCACGGCGTGGAAGTCCGGGTCGTCGCCCGTGAGCTCGGTGAGCAGAGCGGACAGGGGTGCGGCGCCGGTGGGGTCGACGAACAGCCCCCCGATCCGCAGCAGCGCGTCGTAACCGGTGGTGCCGGCGCACGGCCAGTCCTCGGGCAGCGTCTCGTCGCCCTCCAGGATCTTTTCGACGACGACCCAGGCGCCCCCCGTGCGCTCGGCGAGACGGCGCAGGTAGCCGCGCGGGTCGGCGAGCCCGTCCGGATGGTCGAGGCGCAGGCCGACCAGGCGCCCGTCGGCCTCGTGGTCCAGCAGCAGCTCGTGGGTGGCGTCGAAGACCTCGCGGTCCTCCACCCGCACGGCCGCGTGGGTGTCGACGTCGAAGAAACGGCGGTAGTTCAGCTCCT
>JBBSNO010000022.1:0-19946 GCA_038232615.1 Actinomycetales bacterium | reverse complement strand
CGACCCAGTCGACGACGGCGACGACCTTGGACGACGCGATGGCGCGCGACAGGGTGGGTGCCGGACTGGCCCGCAGCGCTCCGGCGACGAACCACGTCAGTAGGGCGACCGCCAGCAGGGCCGCGACCGCGCCCAGCGCCGAGTCGAGCGCGCGCGCCGGCTGCCACGTGAACCGCTCGCGCACCGCCCGACCTACCAGCACCCCGAGGCTCTGCCCCACCCAGGCGGCCAGCAGCACGCCGCCGATGACGATGGCGACGCGCCCGAGCCCCGGCGCGAGGTCACCGACCAGCTTCGGCAGCAGCGCCATGGCGACGAAGCCCGCACCGAGGAAGCCCAGAAGCGAGAGCGCACCCGAGACGAAGCCCTGCCGGAAACCGGTGAGCGTGTACGCGACCAGGACCACGACGAGCGCGATGTCCAGCACGGTCCCCGCGCTCACCCGGGTCTGCTCACGGCTCGAGCTCGACATCGGTGTCGACGTCCGGCGAGCCGGTGGGTCCGAACCCCGGAGTGCCTACGAGGTGCCGGGCGGGGAGGTCGTCGACAGCGGTCGCGTCCCAGTCGCGCTCCAGGCCGGCGATCTGCAACAGGCGCGAGAGCAGTCCTGCGGTGAACCCCCACACGAAGAGGTCCCCGACGCTGAACGCCGGCCCGACGAAGCCGCTGGGGTGCCGCACGGTCGAGCGGTTGGCGGGGTCCAGCAGGTCCGGCAGCCGTACGCGGTCGACCCGCGCCACCTCGCGGGGGTCGGCGACGCCGACCGGAGACGGCTCGCGCCACCAACCGACGACCGGGGTGACGGCGAAGCCGGACGGCGGCAGGTACAGGCGGGGCAGCGTCCCCAGGACGTCGACGCCGGCAGGGTCCAGCCCGGTCTCTTCCCGGGCCTCGCGCAGGGCCGCCGCGACGGCGTCGGAGTCCTCGGGGTCCACCGCCCCACCCGGGAACGCGGCCTGCCCGGGGTGCGAGCGCATGCTCGCGGACCGCTCGATCAGCAGCACCTCCCCGGCACCGTCGCCGCCCGCGCCGAACAGCATCAGGACGGCGGCCTCGCGGACTCCGGCGCCGTCGGGAGGAAGGAACCGCGAGAGCTGGTGCCCGGCGACGTCCGGCAGGACGGCGGCGACCCGCTGGGCCCATCCCGGCAGGTCAGTGGTGGCGGGGAGGTCCGCGCTCACTCCAGCGACCCCTCGACCGCCGGGCCGGC
Source organism: Actinomycetales bacterium (assembly GCA_038232615.1). Lineage (GTDB taxonomy): Bacteria > Actinomycetota > Actinomycetes > Actinomycetales > DASROP01 > DASROP01. Next base: position 18,736 of record JBBSNO010000022.1, on the reverse strand, counting down.
CTTGACGAGCTTCGCCGCCAGCACGGGATCGGTCTCGCCGGTGCCGTAGGAGGGGCAGTCGCGGGCGACGACGCACGCGCCGCACGCCGGCCTGCGGGCGTGACAGGTCCGCCGTCCGTGGAAGATCACCCGGTGCGACAGCATCGTCCAGTCGCTCTCGGCGAACAGGGCACCCACGGCGTGCTCGACCTTGACGGGGTCGTCCTGGTCGGTCCACCCGAAGCGGCGCACCAGGCGACCGAAGTGGGTGTCGACGGTGATGCCCGGGACGCCGTACGCGTTGCCCAGCACGACGTTCGCCGTCTTGCGGCCGACTCCCGGCAGCTTCACGAGGTCGGTCAGGCGCCGCGGCACCTCGCCGCCGTGGTCAGCCTCCAGCGCCGCACCGAGCTTGGTCAGCGCGTCGGTCTTCGCCCTGAAGAAGCCGGTGGCGTGCACCATCTCCTCGAGCTCGGCGCGGTCGGCGCCCGCGTAGGCGGCCGCCGTCGGGTACCTCGCGAACAGCGCCGGGGTGACCCGGTTGACACCCTTGTCGGTGCTCTGCGCCGACAGGATCGTGGCGACGAGCAGCTCCAGCGGTGTCGTGAAGTCCAGCTCGCAGTGAGCGTCCGGGTACCGCTGCGCCAGCGACCGGTGCATGCGCCGGGCGCGCCGCGTCAGGCCCAGCGGCGTCTGCGCCGGCAGCGGGGAGGGGTCTACCACGCGAGGAGCCTACGGGGACGCAGGACCGGGCATCCCCGCCAGGCCGCAGCGCCGCGCGTCCGCTTGCGAGCCGCTGTCGGTGCCCGGTGCCGGGTTCGTCCGGGCGAGTGAGGTACGGCGTCGCGACTCAAGCCTGATTCGTCCCGCGACGAACAACACGACTGTGAGCAACCCCCCGACGACTGTCCCCATCCCCCTCGATCGCGTGCGCGACAGCGACGTCGGCCAGGGCCAGGTGTCGGCGCTGACGTTGGCGCAGCTGCGCGACCTGCGCCGCCGCCTGCGGGCGGAGTCGGAGCGGGCCGCGTACTGGCACCGACTCGCCAAGGCCCGGCTCGACCTCGTCGTCGCCGGTGCGCTCGAGGGGAACCCGGTCCTCGGCCCCGTCCCCGGCGACCGACCCGCGACCAGGTCGGTCGGGTCGCCGCTGGACTGTGCTCCCAACTTCGACGCTCCCTGCTTCGACGCTCCATGCTTCGACGCGCTGCGAGAGCTCCTGCTCAGCGACGACGGGCCGAGCGCTGACGTCGTGGACCGTCTGCACCAGATCGACGACGCGGAGCGGCAGCTGCGCGAGTACGGCTCCTCCGTGCGGGCGGCTGCCGACGAGGCCACCGGCGAGCTCGTGCGGCGCTACCACGACGAGCCGGCGACCTGCCTCCTGGTGGTGCCTCGACCCGCGTGACCAGCGGGGTCGTCGTGATCGTGGCCGGCGCACCGGCTCGTCCGGGTCGGCGGGACGCGGTCACAGTGGCAGACTGCCCGCGGTGGTCGTCGACGGCCACCGGGACGCCTTGGAGGGCACGTGGACGACGATGTGGTGCGCCGGGCGCCGCTGTTCGCCGGGCTGGACGCCGATGCTGCGAGCTCGCTGTCGCAGTCGATGTCACACACCGAGCTCGGTCGCGGTGACGTGCTCTTCAACGAGGGCGACCCCGGTGACCGGCTCTACGTGATCATCACGGGCAAGATCAAGCTCGGGCGGACCTCTCCGGACGGCCGCGAGAACCTCCTTGCGGTGCTCGGTCCCGGCGAGATGTTCGGCGAGCTCTCCCTGTTCGACCCCGGACCGCGGACGGCGGCGGCGACGGCGGTGTCGCCGGTCCGCATGCTCGGGCTCGGTCACGACGACCTCCAGTCGTGGCTGACCGGACGTCCCGAGGTGGCGCGGCACCTGCTCCAGGCGCTGGCCAAGCGGCTGCGCCGCACCAACGAGGCGCTCGGCGACCTCGTCTTCTCCGACGTCCCGGGCCGCGTGGCCAAGGCGCTGCTCGACCTGTCGCGCCGCTTCGGCCGGCAGACCGACCAGGGCGTGCTCGTGGCCCACGAGCTCACGCAGGAGGAGCTCGCGCAGCTGGTCGGCGCCTCCCGCGAGACCGTGAACAAGGCGCTCGCCGACTTCGCCAGCCGCGGGTGGCTGCGGCTGGAGGCCCGCGCCGTCGTCCTGCTCGACGTCGAGCGCCTCGAGCGCCGCGCCCGGTAGGCGACGGCGTACCTCCGGACCTGCCTAACCCGCCTCCGCGAGCCGTCGCAGGGCGCTCAGGGGGACTTCGGCAGGTCCTGGGGTGCGCGTACACCGAGGTACTCGAGCTGCGCACGGACGCTGAGCTCGGCGGCGGGCCAGAGCTGCCGGTCGACGTCCGCGTACACGGCCTCGACCACGGCACGCGGCTCGCAGGCGCCTGCAGCGACGGACTCGCGCACCTGCTCGAGCCGCTGGGCCCGGTGCGAGAGGTAGCCGTCGACCACGTCGCGGGCGTCGTGCAGCACCGGCCCGTGACCCGGCAGCACCAGGTCGACACCGGCGGCGTCGACCTCGGACCGCAGGCGCCGCAACGAGTCCAGGTACGGGCCCAGCCGGCCGTCCGGGTGCGCGACGACCGTCGTCCCCCGGCCCAGTACGGTGTCGCCGGTGAGCAGACCGCGGCTCGCGGGGTCGTCGGCGTCGAGCACGAACGAGAGCGAGTCCGAGGTGTGCCCGGGGGTGGCCAGCACCCGCAGCTCCAGGTCGCCCGCGGTGACCACGTCGCCGTCGTCCAGGCCCTGCGAGCCCAGCCGGTGTGCCGGGTCCAGGGCGCGGACGGAATCCGTGCCGGCCAGCCGTGCGAACGAGACCGCGCCCTCGCTGTGGTCGAGGTGCCCGTGCGTCAGCAGCACCTGCCCGACGCGCGCGCCGCGGGACTCCACCACGCGCAGCACCGCGGCGAGGTGGTCCTGTTCGTCCGGCCCCGGGTCCACGACCAGTGCCGTCGCCGCTCCGGGAGCGTGCAGCACCCACGTGTTGGTGCCGTCGAGCGTCATCGGGCCTGGGTTGGGTGCGAGCACGCAGAGCGCGGTGGCGGTGGCCTCACCGCCCGACCACCCGGACGCCGAGCCGAGCGCGACCCCGGTCACGACTCCTTCCTCGTCGCGGTGACCGCAGCCCCGCCCTGTCTGGTTCGCTCGCTCCGCCGCCTCACGACGGGACGTCCGCCCGCAGGGCCACGAGGTCGCCGTCCCGCTCCACCCACGGCATCACCGGGACGACGCTGCGCTCGGCGCCCAGCAGGGTCTCGACGTCCGCGGCCACCGCCAGCTCCTCCAGGCACACCAGCGTCGGAGGCATCAGGGCGACCTCCCCCCGCTCCCTGGCGGCCAGCACCACCGACGCCGGCCACCAGCCGGACGAGGCGGCCTCGCCGCCGACGTGGCGCGCCCGCTGCCCGGCCGGCAGGCAGGCCAGGAAGAACCGGGTGTCGTAGCGGCGTGACTCGAACTCCGGGGTGACCCAGTGCGCCCAGGGCCGCAGCAGGTCGGTGCGCAGCACCAGGTCCCGGCGCCGGAGCAGGTCCGAGAAGGCCAGGTCGTGGGCGGTCAGCGCCTGCCGGTCGGCCTCCCAGTCGGCGCCCGACACGTCGGTGACGACGGCGTCCCGGTCGGGCCCGGCCAGCAGCACCCCGCACTCCTCGAACGTCTCGCGGACCGCGGCACACACCAGCGCGGCCGCCTGCGCGGGATCGGCACCCAGCCAGGTTCCCCACTCCTGCGGAGACGGCCCGGCCCAGGGCAGGTCCGTCTCGGCGTCGCGGGGGTCGACTCCACCGCCGGGGAAGACGTACATGCCGGCGGCGAAAGCCATCGACGCCTGGCGGTGCAGCATGAACGCCTCGACCCCGTCGACCCCGTCGTCTCCGTCGTCTCCGGCGGCTCCGGCGGCTCCGGCGTCCCCGGCCTCCCGGTTCCGCACCAGCAGCACGGTCGCGGCCGGACGGGGGACGGCGGGTGCCGGCCGCTCGTCCGCCAGCCACGCGGACGCCGCGGCCCCGAGGGTCGGCGGGGTCGGGAAGTCGCGGATCACGCCCGCCAGCCTAGGCGGGGTCGGGCCTGCGGCCGTCGGGCCCGCGGCATGGATCGCTTGCTACGGTCGGGCGTTTCGACGGGGGCGAGGAGGCGGGCGCGGATGCACGTGCGGGAGTACACGCTCGGCGAGCTCGCCGACGCGGCCGCCATGACCGAGCGCAACGTCCGGGCCTACGGCGCGCGCGGCCTGCTGCCTCCGTCACGACGCCAGGGTCGGCGGGTCTCCTACGGCGCGGAGCACGTCGCTCGGCTCCGGCTGATCAGGTCGCTCCACCGGCGCGGCCTGACGCTTCGGGTGATCGGCGACCTCGTCGAGCGGGGCACCGCGGACGCCGAGCTGGCACGACTCGGCCGCGAGGACCTGGCGACGGGGACGGACGGCGACACCGTGCCGATGTCGGCGGAGATCGTCGAGACCTACGCGCGCCAGCACCCGGGCGGGATGGACGCCCTCGTCGAGGCCCGGCTGGTGGCGTTCAGGGATGGCCGCCACGTCGCGAGCGCCGCGGCGCTCGGCATCGTCTCCGCGTTGTCGGCACGGGGGATCGGTGTCGCCGACAGCGCCCGGATCAGCCTCTGCGCGGCGCAGGCGGCGACCGCGTGCGCACCCGACCTGCGTGTGGCCCTCGACGCGATCACCGAGCGCTCGACGCCCCGCGGCGAGGAGGCCGGTGTCGAGCACCACGAGCTGGCGATGCTCGTCGTCCAGCTGGCCGCCAGCGCGTTCGCGGACGTCGTGACCGTGCGCCTCAGCCGACCCGGACCGTGATCTCCACCTCGACGGGCGCGTCCAGCGGCAGCACGGCCACGCCGACGGCGCTGCGCGCGTGCACGCCCCGCTCACCCAGCACGTCACCGAACAGCTCGCTGGCGCCGTTGACGACCCCCGGCTGACCGGTGAACGAGGGGTCGCTCGCCACGAACCCGACGACCTTGACCACCCGCACCGAGTCGAGGTCACCCACCTCGGCCCGGACGGCGGCCAGGGCATTCAGCGCGCAGGTCCGGGCGAGCTCAGTGGCGCGCTCGGGGGGGACGAGTCCCTCGCCTGAGCCCACCTTGCCCGTCTCGACCAGGGACCCCGACACCATCGGCAGCTGTCCGGACGTCCACACCAGGTCGCCGCTGCGGACGGCGGGCACGTACGACGCCACTGGTGCGGCCACCTCGGGAAGGGTCAGGCCCAGCTCCGCGAGGCGGTCGTCGACGCGGCCCACGCCGCTCAGCCCCGCTCGCGCTTGAGGTAGGCAACGAGCCCCTGACCCTCCGGGCCCGGAACCACCTGGACGAGCTCCCAGCCGTCCTCACCCCACTGGTCCAGGATCTGCTTCGTCGCGTGCACGATCAGAGGAACCGTCGCGTACTCCCACTTCGCCATGCGGCGCATCCTTGCGCATCGCGCGTCGTCGCGACCACCCCCACCCCGCGCCCACTTTGCTCACCGCATGTGCCTTTGCTCATCACAGCGCCCTCCTGACGGGCGCGCCGGGACCTGGGGTGAGCAAAGGGCCTCACGGTGAGCACGCGGTGGCGACCCAGGGCAGGATCGGGCGCATGCCGTCCGCAAGCGACCCCCGCGAGGTGCTCGAGCGCCCCGCGCCCCCGCCAGTGCACGTCCTGGCGTATGGGGACCACCCCGACCACGTCGCGGACCTGCGCCTGCCGGCCCGACGGGACGAGCCGGCACCGCTGGTCATCGTCGTCCACGGGGGCTTCTGGCGCGCCTCACGCGACCGGAGCCACGCCGGTCCCCAGTCGCAGGGCCTGGCGGACGCCGGGTACGCGGTCGCCACCGTCGAGTACCGGCGCGTCGGCGGTGGCGGCGGCTGCCCCACGACCTTCGACGACCTCGCGACGGCCGTGGACGCCGTCCCGGGGCTCGTCTCGGACGTCGCCGGAGATGCGGTGGACGCCGGACGGGTAGGACTGGTGGGCCACTCCGCCGGCGGGCACCTGGCCCTGTGGGCGGCTCAGCGCCACCTGCTGCCCGCGACGTCGCGCTGGTCGCGCGGCCGGGACACCGCCCTGCGCGGAGTCGTCGCCCTCGGTGGCGTCGTCGACCTCACCGCGGCTCGGGATGCCGGTCTCGGAGACGGTGCGGTGGACGCCCTCGTCGGGGTCCACGACCTCGCCGAGCTCGACCCCGCCCGCCTCGGCGCCCCGGACCGGACCGTCGTCCTGGTGCACGGGGCCGACGACGAGCAGGTGCCGCTCGACATCGCCCGCGGGTACGTGGCGCGGTACCCGGCCGCACACCTGTGGGCGCTCGACGGCGTGGAGCACTTCGCCCTGATCGACCCGCTGTCGCCGGCGTGGCTGCGCGTGCTGCAGGCGGTCGAGCTGGCCACCGCGCCCACGACTACGCTGGCTGACCGTGCCGACCGCTGACCCCCCCGCGGCGCGTGCGGGCAGCCGCAGCAGCGACTTCGAGGGCGTCCGACTGCACGTCGTGACGGGCAAAGGCGGCACCGGCAAGACGACGGTGGCCGCGGCCCTCGCGCTCGCACTGGCCTCGGGCGGACGCCGGACGCTGCTGGTCGAGGTGGAGGACCGGCAGGGCATCGCGCGGCTGTTCGACGTCCCGCCGCTGCCCTACGCCGAGCGCAAGGTGGCCGTCGCCCCCGAGGGCGGCGACCTGTTCGCGCTCGCCGTCGAGCCCCGGGCCGCGCTGATGGAGTACCTCGACATCTTCTACAAGCTCGGCCGAGCCGGCCGGGTGCTGGAGAAGGTCGGGGCCGTCGACTTCGCGACGACCATCGCGCCCGGCCTGCGCGACGTGCTGCTCACCGGAAAGGTCTACGAGGCGGTCAAGCGCCGTCAGGGCGGGTCGCCCGTCTACGACGCGGTGGTCCTGGACGCCCCGCCGACGGGACGCATCACCCGCTTCCTCAACGTCAACACCGAGGTCTCGGGCCTGGCGAAGGTCGGCCCCATCCGCAACCAGGCCGACGCGATCATGCGCCTGCTGCGCGCGCCCCAGACGATGGTGCACCTGGTGACCCTGCTCGAGGAGATGCCGGTGCAGGAGACGGTGGACGGCGTCGCCGAGCTGACCGCTGCCGGGCTGGGCGTGGGCGGCGTGGTGGTGAACCAGGTCCGCGACGAGCTGCTGCCGGCCCGGGCGCTCGCCGCGGCGGGCAAGGGCAACCTCGACCCGGACGGCGTCCGCGAGGGGCTGGTCGCCGCCGGCCTGGTCAGGGCCACCGCCAGCCCGGGCACCGGGACGAAGCTGGTCGAGGGCCTGCTCACCGAGGCCGCCGAGCACAGCGCCCGCGTCTCGCTGCAGCGCCGTGAGCGGCGGCAGCTGAAGCAGCTCGGCCACCCGCTGTACGACCTGCCGTTCGTCTCCGGCGGCATCGACCTCGGCTGCCTCTACGAGCTGGCCGAGCAGATGCGCGCGCAGGGGCTGGCGTGAAGGCCCCGCCGGCACGCCTCGAGCTCGACCCGTTGCTGGACGACCTGGACACGTCGATCATCGTCTGCTGCGGCTCCGGGGGGGTCGGCAAGACGACCACGGCCGCGGCCCTCGCCGTCCGGGCTGCCGAGCGTGGACGGCGCGTCGTCGTCCTGACCATCGACCCGGCGAGACGACTGGCCCAGGCGATGGGCCTTGACGAGCTCGACAACAGCCCGCGCTCGGTCGCGGGCGTCGGGGAGGCGGCCGGCGGGTCGCTGGACGCGATGATGCTCGACATGAAGCGGACCTTCGACGAGGTCGTCCAGGAGCACTCGACGCCGGACAAGGCCACCCAGATCCAGGCCAACCCCTTCTACGAGGCCATGTCCTCGTCGTTCTCCGGCACCAGCGAGTACATGGCGATGGAGAAGCTCGGCCAGCTGCGCGCACAGGCCAGCGTCCCGGGGGGCAGCGGCGAGCAGCCGTGGGACCTCATCGTCGTCGACACACCGCCGAGCCGATCGGCCCTGGACTTCCTGGACGCTCCCCGGCGCCTGTCCTCGTTCCTGGACGGACGCTTCATCCGGGTGCTGCTGGCGCCAGCCAAGGCCGGCGGCCGGGCGTACCTGCGGCTGTTCTCCACAGCCGTCGGTGGCATCACCGGCGTGCTGACCAAGCTGCTCGGTGCCCAGGTCCTGAAGGACCTGCAGGCCTTCGTGGCGGCGATGGACACCATGTTCGGCGGGTTCCGGGAGCGGGCCGAGCAGACCTACACGATGCTCCAGGCCGACGGGACGGCGTTCGTCGTCGTCGCCGCACCCGACCCCGACGCGCTGCGCGAGGCCTCCTACTTCGTGGAGCGCCTCGGGGCCGAGCGGATGCCGCTGGCCGGTCTCGTGCTCAACCGGGTGCAGACCTCGCCGGTCGAGTCGCTGTCCTGCGAGCGGAGCACCGCAGCGGCCGAGCAGCTCGAGGAGGACGGGGAGCACCCGGTGACGGCGGGTCTGCTCCGGCTGCACGCCGACCGGATGCGTCGCCTGGTGCGAGAGCAGGCCGTCTCGGCGCGCTTCACCGCCGCCCACCCGCGCGTGCCCGTCGTCCAGGTGCCCGCCCGGGCGCAGGACGTGCACGACCTCGACGGGCTGCGCGGGGTGGGCCAGGACCTCGGCAGCGCCTGAGCCACCGAACGCTTTACCCAACCTTTGCCTGCCCGCCGGGCGCCGTGGCGTGACCCGCTGGGCGGGACCTCGTTGAACCGGGAGTAGCACGCACCCGAGCTCACCGGAGGAGCATCATGCGCCTGTCCCGACCCGCCAGCGTCGCCGTCCTCGGCGCCGCGGCCCTGGTCCTGTCGTCCACGCCGGCCAGCTCGTGCCGGGCGAGACGTTCATCGACTGCGACCCCTCGTGCGGGGACGGCGACTGGAAGGGCCCGGACGGCGTGGGCCAGGCCCCGGACACCCACGGCGCACGTCTCCGGAATCGCGGCCGCCGCGACCGGCAACGGTCTCGGCATCGCCGGGGTGGCCGCGACGCGAAGATCATGCCGATCAAGGCGCTGGAGGACGGCAGCGGCTCCTTCACCGACATCGCGCCGGCATCCGCTACGCGGCCGACAACGGCGCCGACGTGGTCAACCTCAGCCTGGGCGCGACCCAGGGCTTCCAGGCGCTTGTGCTGACGCGCCTGCTCCCCGACGTCCAAGACGCGATCGTCGACGCCAAGGCCAAGGGTGTCGCCGTCATCGCCGCGGCGGGCAACGACGCGCTGGCGCTCTGCAACACCCCCGGCTTCGACGAGGGCGCCGTCTGCGTGGTCTCCACCGACAAGCGCGAGCTGCGCTCGGCCTTCAGCTCCGGACCGGTCCGGCCCGACCTGAACTCGGTCTCCGCTCCCGGCGGGTCGCTGCTGCCGATCTGCGGCGAGGACGTCGTCTCCACGGTCCCGGCCGGCACCAGCTCGTCGGGCGAGACCTGCGGCTACGGCAACGCCTACGACGAGTACGCGGGTACCTCGATGGCGGCTCCGCACGTCGCGGGAGTCGCGGCGCTGCTCGCCGCCCAGGGGCGTTCGGTCGACAATATCTACGCGCGGACCGAGAAGGGCAAGAAGAAGAAGCGCTGACCCACGCGGGCGGACCCGCGGACCGCAGGCTCAGGCCGAGCGCACGACCTCGGTCTGAGCCTGCGTCGCGCCGACCTCACGGTCGTGCTCGGCGCGGGCGGTCTCCAGCAGGCGGCTCCAGGAACGGACGTTCGGGCGGCGCTTGAGCAGGGCCCGGCGCTCTCGCTCGGTCATCCCGCCCCAGACCCCGAACTCGATCCGGTTGTCGAGGGAGTCGGCCAGGCACTCCGTGCGGACGACGCAGGACAGGCACACGTTCTTCGCGCGGTTCTGGGCCGCGCCCTGCACGAAGAGGGCGTCCGGGTCGGTGTCCCGGCACGCACCCCGTTCGGCCCACTGGGCCATGCTCACCGGTGCCGTCTCCTGCGAAGCCACAGTCATGGTCGTCCTCCATCCCCCTCGCCGCGACGCTCGCGACTCCGGCGGCGCTCACGCGATGTCCGGTGGCATGACCGTAGGTCGCCCGACGGTTGGTCCGGTATCGCACAGACGGGTCATTTCCGGGTAGTCACAGATGACTAGTCACGGTGATCCGCCGACCGGCGCGGTGACGACGTACGCTGGCCTTCATGTCCGGTTCTCAGCACAACGGCAGTTCTCAGCACCACGGTACCTCCGGCCGCGTGGGCGCCCTCGGCCGCGCCGTCTCGCTCCTGGCGGCCTTCGTCGCCGTCTCCGTCGTCGCAGGCGTCCTCGGGGCGGGCCTGCTGATGCCGGCGGTGGGAGCTACCGGTGCCCTCGCCCGAAACTCGGTCGACTTCTTCGACTCCCTGCCCGAGGAGCTGGAGCAGCAGCCGCTGTCGCAGCAGTCGCGGATCCTGTGGGCCGACGGGTCCACGATGGCGACGTTCTTCTACGAGAACCGCGTGCTGGTGCCGCTGTCGAGCATCGCGCCGGTGATGCGCCAGGCCGTCGTCGCGATCGAGGACTCCAGGTTCTACGAGCACGGCGGGGTCGACCCCAAGGGGATCTCACGCGCCTTCGTCAACAACTTCTCCGGGGGCGACACGCAGGGCGCGTCGACGCTGACCCAGCAGTGGGTGAAGAACGTGCTGCTGGAGCAGGCGCGCTCGGCAGAGAACGACGAGCTCGAGAGCTCGCTGATCAACGAGGACTACGGCCGCAAGCTGCGGGAGGTCAAGCTCGCCATCTCGGCGGAGAAGAACCTGACCAAGGACGAGATCCTCGAGCGGTACCTGAACATCGCCCTGTTCGGCGACGGTCAGTACGGCGTCCAGACCGCTGCCACCCACTTCTTCAGCAAGACCGCTGCGGACCTCACGCTGCCCGACGCCGCCCTGCTGGCGGGGATGATCCAGTCACCACGCCGGCTCGACCCCGTCGACAACCCTCAGGGCGCGCTGGAGCGCCGCAACGTCGTCCTGAACCGGATGCTCCAGCTCGGTCAGATCGACCAGGTCCAGCACGACGAGGCCGTCGCCGTCCCCCTGGAGGCGCAGCTCGCGGTCCAGGAGGCGCGCAACGGGTGCGAGCAGGCGGGCCCGGCCGCGTACTTCTGCGACTACGTCACCAACGTGCTGCTCAACGACGCCACGTTCGGCGCGGACGCCGCCGCTCGCCAGCGTCTGCTCTACCGCGGTGGGCTGACGATCACGACGACGCTCGACAAGGACCTGCAGCAGGCAGCATGGGAGTCGGTGATCGCCGCCGTCCCATCGACGGACCCCTCCGGCGTGGGGGCGTCCCTGGTGTCGGTGGAGCCGGGCACCGGGCAGATCAAGGCGATGGCGCAGAACCGTACGTACACCCCCAGCCCCGAGCCCGTACCCGGGGGCACGGTCCTGAACTACAACGTCGACCACGCGTACGGGGGCCCGCAGTACGGCTTTCAGGTCGGCTCCAACTACAAGCCGTTCACCCTGGCCACGTGGCTGGCGGCCGGGAACAGCCTCACCGAGCGCGTCCCGGCGCCCCGGTCACCGTCGTACCAGATCGGCGACGACTTCCAGGCCAACTGCGGGGACCTCGTCAACGACCGGGAAGGGCCCTACCGTCCCCAGAACAGCGAAGGCGAGGGCGGGGGCAGCATGACCGTGCTGGAGGCCACCTACGACTCCGTCAACACCGCCTACCTGGAGATGGCCCGGGAGCTGGACCTCTGTGCGATCCGGGACACGGCGCAGAAGCTGGGCGTGCACCGCGTCGACGGCGCTGACCTGTCGTACACGCCGTCGTCCGTGCTCGGCACCAACGAGATCGCCCCGCTGACGATGGCAGCTGCCTACGCCACCTTCGCCGACAGCGGCAACTACTGCCGGCCCATCGCCATCACCAAGGTGACCGACAGCGCCGGCATGGAGCTGGAGGTGCCGGGGCCGGAGTGCCAGCAGGTGCTCGAGCCCGAGGTCGCCAACGGCGTCACCTACGCGCTCACGCAGACCCTCGAGCGCGGAACCGCCGAGTCCCTGACGTTCGACCGGCCGGCGGCCGGCAAGACCGGGACCACCGACCGCAGCGTCGAGACCTGGTTCACCGGGTTCACCCCACAGCTCGCCACCTCGGCCTGGGTCGGGACGCCGGAAGGCAACGAGACCTCGCTGAACGACCTGACGATCAACGGCGAGCAGCGTCGGGTCTTCGGTGCCACGATCGCGGCACCGATGTGGGAGACCTACATGGAGCGGGCGCTGGAAGGCCAGCCTGTGATGCAGTTCCCGCAGGCCAGCGAACGGGCGCTGGTCGGGCCGCGGGTCACCGTGCCGAGCGTGGCCGGGCAGGACCTCGCCTCGGCCGAGTCCGAGCTGCGCGGGATCCCGCTGCAGACGTCGGTGGCGTCGAGCACGACGTTCTCCGGTTCCCCCGAGGGGGCCGTGGCCACCACGGACCCGGGCCCTGGCTCGCGGGTCCCCCCGGGGACGACGGTCACGATCATCCGCAGCGCCGGCTCGGCTCCAGCGCCGGAACCCGAACCGGAACCCGAGCCGGAACCAGCGCCAGCGCCAGAACCGCAGCCAGCGCCAGCGCCAGCGCCAGCACCCGCTCCGGCACCCGCTCCTCCTGCACCGCCGTCCCCGGCGCCCGAACCACAGCCACGCTTCACCTTCCTGCCACCTCCCGGTGGAGGCAACGACGGCGGCGGCAACGGCGGCGGGCAGCCCGGCTTCGACCCGCCCGACGACTGATCGCCGCCGCCCCGACACCCGCCACCCGTCCCCGGTGATCAAGGACCTCGTGCAGGCAGGCGGCGGTCAGGCGGTGAGCTGGCGACGTACCTCTGCGGCGACGCGCCCACCCTCGGCGAGCTGACCGACCCGCGGCTTCACCCGGCCCATCACGGCGCCCATCGCCGCCATCCCGGTGTGGCCACCCGCCGACGCGGCCGCGACCTCCTCGCTCACCAACGCTCGCAGGTCGTCGTCCGAGAGCTGGGCGGGCAGGTAGCCGGCGATCACGGCCTCCTCGGCGCGCTCACGGTCGGCGCTGTCCGCACGGCCGGCGCCGTCGAACGCCTCGGCCGACTCGCGCCGCTTCTTCGCCTCGGTCCGCAGCACCGCCAGCACCTCGTCGTCCGCGAGCTCGCGTGCGCTGGTGCCGGCGACCTCGGCGGACTTCACTGCTGTCAGCAACATCCGCAGGGTGGCGGTCCGCAGCTCGTTGCGCGCGCGCATCGCGGTGGTCAGGTCGTCGCGCAGGGTTTCCTTCGTCGAGGGTGCCATGGGCGCATCCTCGCAGCCGGGGCAGGATGACGTCATGGCACTTCTTCCCCGCACGCTGGCCGCGGCCACGATCGCCGGGACGGGAGCGCTGGCCTGGGGGGCCGGGTACGAGGTGCGGGCGTTCCGGCTCCGCCGGGTCGAGGTGCCGGTGCTGCGCCCGGGTGCCGCGCCGCTGCGGGTCCTGCACCTGTCCGACCTGCACCTGGTGCCGACCCAGCGGCGCAAGATCGAGTGGGTCCGGGGGCTGCCGGCCCTCGAGCCCGACCTGGTGGTCGACACCGGTGACAACCTGGCGCACCGCGACGCGGTCCCGGCCGTGCTCGACGCACTGGCCCCGCTGCTGGAACGCCCGGGGGCCTTCGTGCTGGGCAGCAACGACTACCACGCGCCCCGGCCGAAGAACCCGGCTGCGTACCTGGCGGGCCCTTCGGCGGTGCTCGGCACCGCGCGGCGCCTGCCCACCGCCGACCTCGTCCGGGGACTGACCGGTGCGGGGTGGATCGACCTCGACAACGCCCGCGCGACCCTGCAGGTCGCCGGCGCGCGCGTCGACCTCGTCGGCGTCGACGACCCGCACATCGGCCGCGACCGGTACCTCGACGTCGCGGCTGCCGCCGACCCGGCGGCCGACGTCACCCTCGGCGTCACCCACGCCCCCTACCGCCGCGTCATCGACGCCATGACGGCGGACGGCGCCGACTTGCTGCTCGCGGGGCACACGCACGGTGGCCAGCTGTGCGTGCCGGGCCGGGGGGCCTTGGTCTCGAACTGCGACCTGCCGGTGCGCTACGCCTCCGGGCTGCACCGCTGGCGGCACCGGCGGGACGAGACGTGGCTGCACGTCTCGGCCGGGGTCGGCACCTCGCCGTACGCGCCGGTGAGGTTCGCCTGCCCCCCCGAGGCGACCCTGCTGACGCTGGTCGGGCGCTGAGCCAACCGGTTTCACCGGCACCGGGCCGCTCGGCTACGCTGACCTCGCTCCACGGGGTGTGGCGCAGCTTGGTAGCGCGCGTCGTTCGGGACGACGAGGCCGCAGGTTCAAATCCTGTCACCCCGACCGAGACGGCCGGTGCCACGGGGCACCAGCCGTTCGTGCCTCGCAGCCGGCCAGCACGTGTCAGCCGGCCAGCGGGTTGCGGGTCCGCAGCGCCGGGAAGCGGCCGTAGTCACGGTCCGCCGTCCAGAGTTCCCGGACGCCGTTCGTCAGGCAGATCGCGGCGATCCTGGCGTGGTGGACTCGCGCACCGCCGACGGACGCGGTGGCCAGCAGGTCACGGAGCGCCGACCAGGTCGCGGCGGACTCGCCGACCCAGTGCAGGGACGGTGACTCCGCCCAGAGGACGATCTGGTGCACAGCCTCGCCGATGGCGGTCGTTCGTTCGAAGACGCGAGCGTTGGTCGACACGGACAGGAACTCTCCGGCACACGGCCAGGGAAGGGCCCATGCCCGACCCGACTCGGCCAGATCGCGAACTGCCCCCGCCGCCGCCAGGTGCCACGGCGACTCCCGACGGTGGGCATAGATCAGGATGTTCGTGTCTACCGCGATCACGGAGCGTCTTCGCGGTAGATCTCCTGGGCGATGCGCTCCCACCCGCCCTCGACGAACGCGGGCCGCATCCAGCCGCCTCCGACACTGCCGTCACGGAGCCGGAACGTCGTTCCCTCGCGGCGTCGGTCGAGCTGGGCCCGCAGCGCCTGTTCCACGACCGACCGCAACGTGGTGCCGTCCTGGGCGGCAGCCGCGCGCCTCGGCGAGCAGCGCGTCGGCGATCTCGATCGTGGTCTTAATATGGGCAACCATACGGCTCGACCCATCCACCCATCAAGGCGCCGACGCAGGCGGTCCGGACGCCCTCCCCGCGCGCCGGTGAGCGGACGCCGGCCTGGCCCGGCTACCGACCGGTGCCGCCGTAGACGACGGCCTCGCCCTCGGTGCTGTCGAGCCCGAACGCGGAGTGGACAGCGCGGACGGCGGTGTCCAGGTCGTCCGCGCGGGTCACGACCGAGATGCGGATCTCCGACGTCGAGATCATCTCGATGTTGACGCCGGAGCGTGCGAGTGCGGTGAAGAACTGGGCGGAGACACCGGGGTGGGAGCGCATGCCGGCGCCGACGAGCGACACCTTGCCGATCTGGCCGTCGTACTGCAGGGACTCGAAGCCCACGTGGTCGCGCACACGCCCCAGGGTCTGGACGCCGGTCTGCCCGTCGGTCTTGGGCAGGGTGAAGGAGACGTCGGTGCGCCCCGTGCCGGCCACCGACACGTTCTGCACGATCATGTCGATGTTGATGCCGGAGTCGGCGACGGCCTGGAAGATCTCCGCCGCCTTTCCCGGGGTGTCCGGGACGCCGACCACGGTGATCTTGGCCTCGCTGCGGTCGTGCGCGACACCGGAGATGATCGCCTGCTCCACGGGAAGGTCCTCCATCGATCCTGAGACGAGCGTGCCGGGCTTGGACGAGTACGACGAGCGGACGTGGATCGGGACGCCGGAACGCCGTCCGTACTCCACGCAGCGCAGCACGAGCACCTTGGCGCCGGAGGCGGCGAGCTCGAGCATCTCCTCGTAGGTGACCGTCGCCAGCCGCCGGGCGGTGGGGACGATGCGCGGGTCGGCAGTGAAGACGCCGTCGACGTCGGTGTAGATCTCGCAGACGTCGGCGCCCAGCGCCGCGGCGAGCGCCACGGCGGTCGTGTCGGTGCCGCCGCGCCCGAGCGTGGTGATGTCCTTGCTGACCTGGCTCACGCCCTGGAAGCCGGCGACGATGGCGATCGCGCCGTCGTCCAGCGCACCCCGGATGCGGCCGGGCGTAACGTCGATGATCTTGGCCTTGCCGTGCACGGAGTCGGTGATGACGCCGGCCTGGCTGCCGGTGAACGAGCGCGCCTCGTGACCCATCGCCGAGATGGCCATCGCCAGCAGCGACATCGAGATCCGCTCGCCCGAGGTGAGCAGCATGTCGAGCTCGCGACCCGACGGCAGCGGGCTGACCGAGTGCGCGAGCTCCATCAGCTCGTCCGTGGTGTCACCCATCGCCGAGACGGCGACGCACACGTCGTTGCCGGCGTTGCGGGTGGCCACGATGCGCTTGGCAACGCGCTTGATGCTCTCGGCGTCGGCGACCGACGAGCCGCCGTACTTCTGCACGACCAGGCCCACGGGCTGGCTCCCTCGGCGCGGTGGCGCGGTGACCCCGGGCTCGCGCGCCGGGCGAGAGGGTGCTCGTGGCCCGGACGGCTCAAGCCGCCGGCCGGACCTGTCGAGTCTAACGACGTCCAGCGACCCGCGACTGCTCCCGCCGGGTGCCGAGATCTCCGAGGTGAACACGATGACCCCGCAGCCTCCCGGACGGTGCGGTGGCGGCTACCGGGTGCACCGACGTCCGCGCCCGACCCCACCGACGCCCCCGACCTGACCGCCGCGACCGATGTGACCGACGCCCCCGACGCCCCCGACGCCGCCGAGGCGGGCACGGCTGAGGCGACCGCACCGACCCTGCACGTCGGTCCGCGGCTGCGGGTCGGCCTGCGCAGCGCCGCTACCTGGGAGGGCCGGGCCACGTACCGGCTCCAGCACGAGACCGGGCAGGCCGAGGTCACGGTCTCCCGCCTGGCAGGCAGCGTGCGCGTCGACGTCGCCGCCGGAGGGGCGACGTCCAGCCTGATCGGCACGGACTCCGGGACGGTGGCCTGCCAGGTGACGGACCGGGCCAACTGCCTCCTGGTG
This sequence comes from Actinomycetales bacterium, assembly GCA_038232615.1. Taxonomy (GTDB): domain Bacteria; phylum Actinomycetota; class Actinomycetes; order Actinomycetales; family DASROP01; genus DASROP01. Next base: position 1,767 of record JBBSNO010000022.1, on the reverse strand, counting down.
GCGGCGCCGGCGCCCGTGCCGCCGGCCTTCGACACCGGGCTGGGTGAGCTGCTCTTCATGACGATGCCGGGGCTGGCGGACCTCTCCCTCGGCGTCAGCGACGACGGTTGGACCGGCGCAGGCACCGACGGCGCCGGGCAGCCGGTGGCAGCGGCCGCCTGCGCCGCGGTGGTCTCGCCGGACGTCCAGTACTGCGTCACCGAGGCCGGCCTGGTGCGCCGAGCGGTCCTCGCAGCGGGCACCCTGACGCTCGTGAGCTCGGTGCCGGACGTCGACCCGGCGGTCTTCACCGCGCCGGTCCCCGCCGTCCCGCTCGCCTGAGCACCCGATCCTCGGCAACGCTCCCGCCGTGCCCGCCCCAGGGGTTGGTGGACGGCTACGGGTGGAGCGCCTCGAACTCGGCGTCGGCCATCGTCTCCTCGTCGGCGTCCAGGCGCAGGTGACCCAGCACCGACTGCAGCACGCGCAGAGCACTCGCGGCGCGCTCCCCCCAGGCCGAGAGGTAGGAGAACTGCCACCACCACAGGGCCTCGTCGACGCGACCGGTCTCCAGGTGACGCAGGCCGTGCACCAAGGAGGCCGCGACGTCGGCGAGGTCGTTCGACAGCGACCCTCGCGCGATCTCGCCGGAGGTCAGGGGGTCCACGACGTCGACGTACTCGTCGAGGCCCTCGAAGAGGTTGGCGAGCCCCGCCCGCACGGGATCGACGTCCGCGTCGGGGCCGGGGTCCGGCTCGAACCGCTCGGGAGGCAGGACGTCTGAGATGGCGCCGAGCCGCGCGCCGGTGACCAGCACCTGCGAGACGGCGAGCAGCAGCACCGGGATCGCGGTGTCGGGGCTGGTACCGGACGCCACCTCGGTGACGGCGTCCAGGTAGCCACGGGCCTCGCGTGCGGTGTCGCCAGCGAGGGCGACGTGCTCCTCGGTCGGCGTGTGCACGGTCCCTGCGGGGACCTGCTCGTCAGACATCCAGCAGCCTCCTGCCCTCGAACGCCCGCCCGAGGGTGACCTCGTCGGCGTACTCCAGGTCGCCCCCGACCGGCAGCCCCGATGCCAGCCGGGTGACCCGCAGCCCCATCGGCTTCAGCAGCCGCGCCAGGTACGTCGCGGTCGCCTCCCCCTCGAGGTTCGGGTCGGTGGCGATGATGATCTCGGTGACCTCTCCCGACGCCAGCCGCGTCATCAGCTCGCGCACCCGCAGGTCGTCGGGGCCGATGCCCTCGATCGGGCTGATGGCACCGCCCAGCACGTGGTAGCGGCCGCGGAACTCCCGCGTGCGCTCGATCGCGACGACGTCCTTGGACTCCTCGACGACGCACAGCACGGCGAGATCGCGCCGGGGGTCGCGGCAGATGCGGCACTCGGTGTCCTCGGCCACGTTGCCGCAGGTCTGGCAGAACCGGACCCGGGCCTTGACCTCCGTCAGCGAGGCGACCAGGCGCCGGACGTCGCCCTCGTCGGCCTGCAGCAGGTGGAAGGCGATGCGCTGGGCGCTCTTGGGGCCGACCCCGGGCAGTCGCCCGAGCTCGTCGATGAGGTCCTGCACCACGCCCTCGTACACGCGGCGAGCCTACTCATCCGCGCGCCCCTCGCCCGGCAGGCTCAGCGGCGGGGACCGTCCTGGTCGATGACGCGCCCGCCCAGCAGCTGCTCGACGACCTGGGCACCCACCATCCCCGAGTCCTCCGCGTCGGGGTCGTCGCGGCCAGGGACGTCGTCCTCGGGCGCGACCTGCGACGTCGGCCGCTCCGGCGCCGGCTCCCGCT
>JBBSNO010000021.1:0-20314 GCA_038232615.1 Actinomycetales bacterium | reverse complement strand
CGGCATCCAGGCCGGGCCCGTGCCCGGCACCGGATTTCGCGGTCCGAGTGACGATGCTGCTGTCCTCGGGTCACATCCCGTGAGCATTCGGGTGCTGGTCGCTGACGACGAGGCGATGGTTCGCGTCGGGCTCCGGCTGGTGCTCCAAGCGGAGCCCGGACATCGAGGTGGTCGGGGAGGCGATGTCGCGCCTCTGCCAGGATGCGTCCCATGGCACCGACGACGCTGCCCGTGACCCTCGCCGACGTCGAGGCGGCGCGGGACCTACTCGAGGGCGTGGTCCGCCCGACGCCCCTGGAGTTCAGCAGGGCGCTGTCGGACAAGGTGGGCGGCGACGTCTTCCTCAAGTGCGAGAACCTGCAGCGCGCCGGGTCCTTCAAGATCCGTGGCGCGTACGTGCGGATGCTCCGGCTGTCCGACGACGAGAAGGTGCGCGGCGTGGTCGCCGCGAGCGCCGGCAACCACGCCCAGGGCGTCGCGCTGGCAGCCCGCCTGCTCGGGATCGCCGCGACCGTCTACATGCCGACCGGGGCGCCGCTGCCGAAGGTCAACGCGACCCGCGGGTACGGGGCCGACGTCGTCTTCGGTGGCCTGACCGTGGACGAGTCGCTCGTCGCCGCTCGGGCCCACGAGGCCGAGACCGGCGCGGTGCTGATCCACCCCTTCGACCACGTCGACATCGTGGCGGGGCAGGGGACCGTGGGTCTGGAGATCCTCGCCGAGTGCCCCGACGTCCGCACGGTCGTGGTCTGCACGGGTGGGGGCGGCCTGCTCGCCGGTATCGCGGCGGCTGTCAAGGCGCTGCGCCCGGACGTCGAGGTCGTGGGCGTGCAGGCGGAGGAGGCCGCCGCCTACCCAGCGTCGCTGGACGCCGGGCACCCGGTGGCGTTGGCGCAGATGGCGACGATGGCCGACGGCATCGCCGTGGGCTGCCCCGGCGACGTGCCGTACGCGCTGGTGCAGGCGCTCGTCGACCGGATCGACGTCGTCGGCGAGGAAGCGCTGTCGCAGGCCCTGCTGTTCCTGCTGGAGCGGGCCAAGCTCGTCGTCGAACCGGCAGGCGCGGCGGGCGTCGCGGCGCTGCTGAACCACCCCGGGCGGTTCGCTCCCCCCGTCGTCGTGGTGCTCTCCGGCGGGAACATCGACCCGCTGCTGATGCTGAGGGTGATCCGGCACGGCATGGCCGCCGCCGGGCGCTACCTGCGCCTGCACCTGCGAGTGCCCGACCGCCCGGGCCAGCTGGCCCAGCTCCTGGCGGTGCTCGCAGAGACCGACGCGAACGTGCTGGAGGTGGAGCACGGGCGGACGGGCGCGGCCCTGTCGGTGGACGAGGTCGAGATCGGCGTCCAGCTGGAGACCAAGGGTCCCGCGCACTGCGAGCAGGTGCTCGCCCGGTTGCGCACCGACGGCTACCGGCTGGACGTGGGCTGAGAGGTCCGCGGTCGGAGCTCCTGGTCGGGTCGTCGATGAGTTCTCGCCGGCTCGCCGGTCTGCACCGGTACCCCAGCCACGAGAGGCAGTCCCTTGACCAGTCAGTCACCGACGGACCTGACGCCGTCCCCCGAGTCCACCCTCCCGCGCGAAAACCCGTCCGACGCTGTCGGTGGTCGGCACTACCGTCCCAGCGTGGACACCATCAAGACTGCGAACGCCATCGAGGCGAGGGGCCTCGTCAAGAGATACGGGCCCGTCACCGCCCTCGGGGGTGTCGACCTGACGGTCCCCACAGGGACGGTGCTGGGGCTGCTCGGGCCGAACGGCGCAGGCAAGACCACCTGCGTGCGCGTCCTGACGACGCTGCTGAACCCCGACGAGGGCGAGGCCACGGTCGCCGGCGTCGACGTGCGGCGCGACCCGAAGGGGGTACGCCGCCTGATCGGGCTGTCGGGCCAGTACGCCGCCGTCGACGAGTACCTCACCGGGTTCGAGAACCTCGACATGATCGGGCGGCTGTACCACCTGGGCCGCAAGGCCAGCCGTGAGCGCGCCCGAGAGCTCCTGGCCCAGTTCGACCTGGAGGACGCGGGCGACCGGCCGTCCAAGACCTACTCGGGCGGGATGCGCCGGCGCCTCGACCTCGCCGGTGCGCTGGTGGCCGACCCACCGGTGCTCTTCCTCGACGAGCCCACGACGGGCCTGGACCCACGCAGCCGCACCGACATGTGGGCGGTCATCGCGCGGCTCGTAGCCGGCGGCACCTCGCTGCTGCTGACCACCCAGTACCTCGAGGAGGCCGACCGCCTCTGCGACGAGATCGTCGTCATCGACCACGGCCTCGTGATCGCCCAGGGCACCGCTGACCAGCTCAAGGGACAGGTCGGCGGGGAACGGCTGGAGGTCACGGTCAGCGACCCGGCGCGGCTGGGCGAGGCCCTGGAGCTGCTGGAGCCGCTCGGCAGCTCGCCGGGGACCGTCGACGAGCAGGTCCGGCGGCTGGTGGTGCCGGTCACCGGTGGCGCCGGCACCCTCACCTACGCGTTGCGGCGCCTGGATGCGGCCGGCATCGGCATCGATGACGTGGGTCTGCGTCGTCCGACGCTCGACGACGTCTTCCTCAGCCTCACCGGCCGCAGCGCCGAGGAGAGCGACAAGGCCGACGCGGAGCAGGCCGTCGCGGCCGGGAAGCAGCAGCGATGAGCATCATCACCGCTGTCGCCGACGGAGCCGTCGTCGCCAAGCGCAACCTTATCAAGATCAAGCGCGTTCCCGACCTGCTGGTCTTCACCACCTTGCAGCCGATCATGTTCGTGCTGCTCTTTGCGTACGTGTTCGGTGGGGCGATCTCGCAGCAGGACGGCGGTGCCGCCTACCGGGAGTTCCTGATCGCGGGCATCTTCGCCCAGACCGTGGTGTTCGGGGCGACGATCACCGGCGCGGGCCTCGCTGAGGACGTGAAGAAGGGGATCATCGACCGGTTCAGGTCGTTGCCGATGTCGAGCTCCGCGGTGCTCGTCGGGCGCACGCTCTCGGACGTGCTCAACAACGTGCTGGTACTGGTCGTGATGGGTCTGACGGGCCTCGTCGTCGGCTGGCGCATCCGGACGTCGGTGCCGGAGGCCTTGCTCGGCTTCGTGCTGCTGCTGCTGTTCGCCTACGCGGTCAGCTGGATCATGGCGTGGATCGGGATGCTCGTGCCCACGCCCGAGGTGGTCAACAACGCGGCGTTCATCATCATCTTCCCGCTCACGTTCGTGGCGAACACGTTCGTCCCGCTGGACTCGCTGCCCGGCCCGCTGAAGGCGTTCGCCGAGTGGAATCCGGTGTCAGCGGTGACGCAGGCGGCCCGGGACCTGTTCGGGAACCCCGACCCGAACCCGAACGCACCGGACCCGACGTCGTGGGCCCTGATGAACCCCGAGCTCTACACGGTGATCTGGGCGGCGGCGATGCTGATCGTGTTCGTGCCGCTCGCGAACTGGCAGTACCGCCGCGCCGCCAGCCGCTGACGACGAGGGCCCCGCACCGGTCCGGTGTGGGCCCTCGTCCTGCGGCGCCGTTCGTACGGTGCGTCGTTCAGCCGCTGAAGGGCTTGGCGGAGACGACCTCGACGGTGATCTCCTTGCCGTTCGGCGCGGTGTAGGTCGCGGTGTCGCCCGCCGTCTTGCCGTTGATCGCGGCGCCGAGCGGGGACGTCGCGCTGTAGACGTCGAGGTCCGTGCCCACCGCGACCTCACGGCTGCCCAGCAGGAACCGCATCTGGGCACCGGCGACCTTGGCCTCGACGACCATCCCCGGCTCGACCACGCCGTCGTCCGGGGCGCCCTCGCCGACCTTCGCGTCACGCAGCAGCTGCGTGAGCTGGCGGATGCGGGCCTCCTGCTTGCCCTGCTCCTCCTTGGCCGCGTGGTATCCGCCGTTCTCCTTGAGGTCACCCTCCTCGCGGGCGGCGGCGATGCGCTGCGTGACCTCGCTGCGGCCGGGGCCCGACAGGTGGTCCAGCTCGGACTTCAGCCGGTCGTACGCCTCCTGGGTGAGCCAGGCCGCGCTGCTCGTCGTCTCGGTCACGGTGCTTCTCCTCGGTGGTGTGCGCCAGGGCACGGCCGTTCCCGACCCGCAGGGGGTGGTTCGGACGGCCTCGGCACGTCGTCGGTCCCGGTCCCTCGGGGAACCGGGGCGACGTGGGAAACGGACAGCCTAACAAGGTCGGCCCGTGCGGTCACATGACGCGACGCGCGCCGTGCCTGGCTCAGAGCACCTCGCACGCGTCGACGATCCCGGTGACCGCGAGCTGTTGCGTGCCGACGGTCGTCGTCGTCCGCACGACACGGTCCGACGCCGGGCCGACGTCCACCGACGCGATGCCGACCGTCGCGTACCCGGAGGACAGCGCCGTCACCGTGCAGCGCGCCGTCGCCTCCGGGTCCTTGATGACGTCGAACGTCACGTCGACGCGGTCGTTCCCGACGACCTGGAAGCCGACGTCCTCCCACCGCACGTCGCGGTCGGCGACGCCCAGCCCCGCCCAGACCACCCACCCCGAAAAGACCGCAGCCACCAGGCCCAGGGCGACCACGACCGTCCGCCGGGGCCGGGCCGGGCGGTCGCCGTAGCGCGCGGCCGGACGGCGTCGCGCGGCCGGATCGGCGCTGGGGTCGGGCACGGGGCGTCCTGGTCCTTCCGCGCGGGCTCTGTCGGGCGGGGTGGAGGCTGTCGGGGATGATTGTCCCCGCCAGACGGCCGGGGCACGATGCCGCCCCGGCCACCCGCCCGCGAGGAGGACGAACACGGGCTGGGCACACCCGCGGACCCGTTGCGGCTGATGGCGGTGCACGCACACCCCGACGACGAGTCGAGCAAGGGCGCGGCGTCGATGGCGAAGTACGCCTCCGAGGGGGTGGAGGTCCTCGTGGTCACCTGCACGGGCGGTGAGCGCGGCGACATCCTCAACCCCAAGCTGGCGGACGACCCGGAGGTGCTGCGGGACATCGCCGAGGTCCGCCGCCGCGAGATGGCCGCCGCCGTCCGTGCCCTGGGCGTGCAGCACCAGTGGCTGGGGTTCGTCGACAGCGGGCTGCCCGAGGGTGACCCGCTCCCGCCGCTGCCGGGCGGCTGCTTCGCGCTCGAGCCCATGCACGTCGCGGCCGAGCCGCTCGTCCGGTTGGTCCGCAGCTTCAGGCCGCACGTGATGACGACGTACGACGAGAACGGGGGCTACCCCCACCCGGACCACATCATGACCCACACGGTGTCCATGGAGGCTTTCGACGCCGCAGGCGACCCGGACCGCTACGTGGGGCACGGCGTGCCGTGGCAGCCGTCGAAGATCTACTACAACCAGACGTTCAGCCGGGCCCGGATCACGGCCTTTCACGAGGTGCTCCTGCACGAGGGCCTGGACTCGCCGTTCCTCGAGTGGATCGCGCGCTGGGAGGACCGGCAGGAGCGACCCGTCACCACGCGCGTTCCGTGCGCCGACTTCTTCGAGGCCGCGGACCGGGCGCTCCTGGCGCACGCCACGCAGGTCGACCCCGACGGTTCCTTCTTCGCCGTCTCCCGTGAGCTGCGCTCGCGAGTGTGGCCGACCGAGGACTACGAGCTCGCCCGCTCGATCATCGAGGTCTCGCTACCGGAGGACGACCTGTTCGCCGGGCTGAGGACCGTCTCGTGACGTCCCTGGTCGCTGCTGCGGCGTGGTGGGCGTCGGCGACCCTTCTGGCCGCCACCCCGACCCCCGCCCCGTCACAGGGACCCGACCCCGACTCGGTCAGTCCCGGCCTGGTCGGCTTCCTCGCCACGTTCTCGCTGGTGGCGGTCTGCCTGCTGCTCTTCGTGAGCCTGGCGCGCCGGTTGCGGCGGATGCAGTACCGCGCCGAGCACGAGGACCCGGCCGGCGATGCGGTGGACGGCCGTTCGGACGAGCCGGTGGACGACGGGCCGGTGGATGACGGGCCGCACCGTCCAGAAGGTCGGGAAGGACGGTCATGAGGGAGTCAGCGGCCCCAGCCCCTGGCGCGTGGCGGCTGGCGGCCGGGTGCGTGGCTGGGGTCGCGGTGGTGTGCTTGCTGGTCGTGTGGCGGAGCCTGCACACCGAGGGTGCCTGGCGGTGGCGATGCGGTTCTCCGGCGTGCTGGCGGTACTCGGGCTGCTGCTCGCCATCTGGCTGGCACTGCGTCCGGTCGCGCCCTCGCCGTGGCGCTCGCGACGGTGGCCCCGGTGCTGCTCGTCACGGTCCTCGCCGTCCCCGCGCAGGCGTCGCGAGACGCCTCGACCGAGCGCTCGTCGTCGTCGTGCCCGTCCCCGACCTGATCCTGCCCGGCCAGTGACTGCTCGCCTGCCGGTGACGCCCGCCGACCCGCAGCCCGTGCACGTCGCGGGCCAGGCAGGTGGAGACTGGTCGACATGTCACCAGGACGGCGGACACTGGGGGACCGGCTGCGAGGAATGCTGCTCGCCGTGTACGGCCCCGCGCAGGTCTCGCCGGAGGACCCTCGCGACGTCGTCGACCGGGAACGGCAGATGCGCGGCCGGCGGGGGACGTCGAGCGACCCGGCGCCCGGGGTCCGTCGTCCGCCCGACGACGAGACCCGAGGCGACGACCGGCAGGGCACCCGCTGAGACCACTGGTGCCTGGCGTCGCGGGGTCGGGGCAGGAGCGCGAGAATCGTGCGGTGCCGAACCAGCTGAGTGAGTCCACCAGCCCGTACCTGCAGCAGCACGTGGACAACCCCGTCGAGTGGCGCGAGTGGGGCGACGACGCCTTCACCGAGGCGCGGCGCCGCGACGTCCCGGTCCTGCTCAGCGTCGGTTACGCCGCCTGCCACTGGTGCCACGTGATGGCCCACGAGTCGTTCGAGGACGACGCGACGGCTGCGGTGATGAACGCCGGCTTCGTCAACGTCAAGGTCGACCGCGAGGAGCGCCCGGACGTCGACGCGGCGTACATGGCGGCGACGACCGCCCTGACCGGTCACGGCGGGTGGCCGATGACGGTCTTCCTCACCCACGACGGACGTCCCTTCTACGCGGGCACGTACTACCCGCCCTCGCCGCGTTCCGGCTCGCCGTCGTTCACCCAGGTGCTCGAGGCGGTGGGTCAGGCGTGGTGCGACCGGCGCGGGGAGGTCGAGGGCGCCGGCTTGCGCATCAGCGAGGCGCTGGCGGCGCGGACGGTACCGACAGGTCACGGACCGCCTGACGTACGACGCCTCTCGCACGCCGTGCGGGTGCTGGCGCGCGACGAGGACGTAGCCCACGGAGGGTTCGGCGGTGCCCCCAAGTTCCCGCCGTCCATGGTCTGCGAGTTCCTGCTGCGCCATGGCGCCACCGGTGCCGCGACGGCGGAGCAGGCGCAGGACCTGGCGGTCCGGACGCTCACGGCGATGGCGCGCTCGGGCATGTACGACCAGGTCGCGGGCGGCTTCGCGCGCTACAGCGTGGACGCGGCCTGGGTGGTGCCGCACTTCGAGAAGATGTTGTACGACAACGCCTTGCTGGCGCGGGTGTACCTGCACTGGTGGCGCCTGACGGGGGAGTCGACGGGCCGCCGGATCGCGGAGGAGACCTGCGACTGGATGCTCGACGTGCTCGGCACGGCCGAGGGCGGGATCGCCTCGTCGCTCGACGCCGACACCCCGGTGGCCGGGCCGGATGGTGTCCACCCGGTGGAGGGCGCCACGTACGTCTGGACGCCGGCCGGGCTCGTCGAGCTGCTCGGCCCGGACGACGGGGCCTGGGCCGCCGAGCTGCTGGCGGTCACCGACCCAGGGACGTTCGAGCACGGCTCGTCGACCCTGCAGCTCACCCGTGACCCGTGGGCGGACGACGTCGACGCCGAGCGGTGGACCGCGGTCCGCGACCGGCTCAGGACGGCGAGGGCGGCGCGTCCGCAGCCGGGTCGCGACGACAAGGTGGTGGCGGCCTGGAACGGCCTCGCCGTCGCGGCCCTGGCCGAGACCGGGGCCCTGTGCGGGCGTCCGGACCTTGTGCGCGCCGCCGAGCGCGCCGCCGACCTGTTGGTGGGCACCCACGTGGTGGACGGCCGGCTGCGCCGGGTCTCGCGCAACGGCGTCGTCGGGTCGCCTGCCGGGGTACTGGAGGACTACGGCGACGTCGCCGAGGGGTTGCTGGCGCTGCACGCGGTGACGGGTGACCAGCAGTGGTGGCGCGCGGCCGGCGACCTGCTCGACGTCGTCCTGACCGAGTTCTCCGGCGCCGACGGCGCGCTGCAGGACACCTCGGCCGCCGCCGGCGACGCCGCCCTCGCCGGGCTGGGGCGCCCGCGCGACCCCTCGGACAACGCCTACCCGTCGGGCTCGTCGGCCGCGGCCGGGGCGCTGCTGACCTACGCGGCCCTGACCGGGTCGGCTCGGCACCGGGACGTCGCCGAGCAGGCCCTGGGGTCGGCGGACTCGCTCGCCGACCAGGCCCCGCGATTCGTGGGCTGGGCGCTGGCGGTGGCGGAGGGGCTCGTCGACGGCCCGCGCGAGGCCGCGGTGATCGGACCTGACGGGCCGGACACCGACGTGCTGCACCTGACGGCGCTGCGCGGGACGGCACCCGGCCTCGTCGTGGCCCGGGGCACCGGCGGCGCGGGTAGCTCCGACGTCCCGCTGCTGCAGGAGCGCGGCGTCGTGCAGGGCAGGCCCGCGGCCTACGTGTGCCGGGGCTTCGTCTGCGACGCGCCGACGACGGACGCTGCGGTGCTCGCTCGCGCGGTGGGGGCTATCCGTCCAAGGTGAACGGCACTTGTCTTTCGGGTGCAAGCGAGTAATCATCGTTACATGACAACGAGCGAGCACGACGGTGCGACGATCCGGGGCTGGTTCACGGGTCGGCTGCCCCAGGAGTGGACGACGGCGGGGACCCCGACCGTCGAGGTGGACCGTGAGGAGGTGACCGTCGTCCTGACCGTGGAGGCGCCCGGGACGGCACCGGACGCGGGGAACGCCGATCGTGCCCAGGCCGCCCAGGGTCGGGTCGCGGCCTTCCGCGAGGACACCCGGGAACGGCGGATGGCGATCGCGCGCGAGGCCGAGCACCGGTTCGGGCGCAAGGTGGCGTGGGGTGCGGTCGCCGGCGACGAGCGCGAGCTCTTCACGCACCTCGCGGTGCCGGTGATGACCAGGCTGCGTCAGCCCGAGCGGCAGGTGCTCGACACGCTGGTGGAGTCCGGCGTCGCGCGATCGCGGGCCCACGCCCTCGCATGGTGCGTGCGCCTGGTCGGCGAGCACTCCGAGCAGTGGCTGGCCGACCTGCGCGGGGCGATGGAGCAGGTGGAGCAGGTGCGCGGCCGCGGTCCAACCGGCTGACGCGTCCGGTCAGGAGATCGGGCCGGCGCCGGTGTAGACGGCGATGGAGATGCCGATGTAGTGCGCGAGGAACGCCGCGACGGTCAGCACGTGGAAGATCTCGTGGAAGCCGAAGAAGCGCGGGCTCGGGTTGGGGCGCTTGATGCCGTAGACGATGCCGCCCAGCGTGTACAGCAGGCCGCCCACGACCACCAGCGAGAGCACGGCGACGCCGCCGTGCTCGAGGAACTCGGGCAGGAAGAAGACCGCGGCCCAGCCCATCGCCAGGTACACCGGCACGTAGAGCCAGCGTGGGGCCCCGACCCAGAGCACGCGGAACGCGATCCCGGCGAGCGCACCGCCCCAGATCAGCCAGAGCAGGATCTGCGCCGCTCCCTCGGGTAGCAGAAGCACGGTGAACGGGGTGTAGGTGCCCGCGATGATGAGGAAGATGTTGGAGTGGTCGAACCGCTTGAGCAGCGCCGCGGTGCGGGGCGACCAGTTGCCGCGGTGGTAGAGCGCGCTGATGCCGAACAGCAGCGAGGCCGTCACGGCGAAGATCGCGGTGGCGACCGTGGCGCGGCCCTGCGGCGCCAGGACCACCAGCACGATCCCCGAGATCAGCGCCAGCGGGAAGGTGCCGAGGTGCACCCAGCCGCGCAGCCGCGGCTTGACGGTCTCGGCCACCTGCTCGGCGAGCTGTCCCACGTCCCTGGTCATGCCCACGACGATAACCTTCGCAGCGGTAACCCACGAACCCGTAGGTAGAGATCTTGTGCACGTGCGGCCGGGCTCGCCCGCGCGCGCCGTGCCCGGCCGTGCAGCGGGGGTAGCGTTCGTCTGCGGCCGACGTCCCCGCCGTGTCCAGCCGCCGACACACTCGCAGAGGAGAACCGCGCGATGGGCCTGCCCCGTCTGCCGAACCCGCTCTACGGGTTGTACGAGCGGCGCCTGGCGTCGTCGCTGCCCGCCGAGTCCGTGCCGCGGCACGTGGGCGTGCTGATGGACGGCAACCGCCGGTGGGCCCGTGCGCTGGGTGCCGACACCAGCCACGGCCACCGCCGAGGTGCGGACAAGATCCCCGAGTTCCTCGGCTGGTGCGAGGAGGTCGGTGTCGAGGTCGTGACCCTGTGGATGCTCTCGCCCGACAACCTCAACCGCCCCGAGGACGAGCTCGGCCCGTTGATCGAGATCATCGAGGGCGCCGTCGAGGCGCTGGCGGCGACGGGGCGCTGGCGCGTCCACCCGGTCGGGGCCCTGGAGCTGCTGCCCGAGGCCACCGCGTACCGGCTGAAGCTCGTCGCGGACGCGACCCGCGACGTGCCCGGCCTGCACGTCAACGTCGCCGTGGGCTACGGCGGACGGCGGGAGATCGCGGACGCCGTCCGTTCCCTGCTGCACGAGCAGGCGTCGCGAGGGACCTCGATCGAGGAGCTGGCGGAGGTGCTAAACGTCGAGCACATCGCCGAGCACCTTTACACCAAGGGCCAGCCGGACCCGGACCTGGTCATCCGCACCTCGGGCGAGCAGCGGCTGTCGGGTTTCCTGCTGTGGCAGAGCGCGCACAGCGAGTTCCACTTCTGCGAGGCCTACTGGCCCGACTTCCGGCGAGTCGACTTCCTGCGGGCCCTGCGGTCCTACGCCGACCGCGAGCGCCGTTTCGGCAGCTGATCGCGCTACGACCGACGCATCTGCGCGCCGAGTGTCCCTCTGCGGTGAGCCACGCCGGCGTGTCGCACCGCACGGGGACACTCGGCGGGTGAACCGCGGGCGGACGGCGGCGTGTCGGCGCCGGACCATCGACCCTCGCGCGTAGCGTCCAGGACGTCGGACGGCCAGATGTCGCCCGACCGGGAGGCCCGCGATGGAGCGAAAGCCCAGCTCCGGGGAGGGGTCGGACCCGGCTCCCGCCCTCGGCGGCGCCGCAGTCCCGCACCTCACCCGCGAGTGTCGCCGGGCGCGCGCGCCCGGCGCAGGGAGTCCCAGTGGCCACCGAGAAGAGCCTGGACAGCGGTCCGCAGCACCGACGGACCTTCGTCCTGGACACGTCCGTCCTGCTGTCCGACCCGCGCGCAATGCTGCGTTTCGCGGAGCACGAGGTGGTGCTGCCGGTCGTCGTCATCACCGAGCTGGAGGCCAAGCGTCACCACAGCGAGCTCGGGTACTTCGCTCGCCAGGCCCTGCGTCTGCTCGACGACCTGCGGGTCCAGCACGGTCGGCTCGACGCCCCGATCCGCGTCGGGGACGACGGCGGTGTGCTGCGCGTCGAGCTGAACCACAGCGACCCCACCGCCCTGCCGGCGGGCTTTCGCGGCGGTGACAACGACACGCGCATCCTCGCCGTCGCCAAGAACCTCAGCGACTTCGGAGCCGACGTCACCGTCGTCAGCAAGGACCTGCCGATGCGCGTCAAGGCGTCGGCCGCCGGGCTGGTGGCGGAGGAGTACCTCTCCGAGCTCACCGTCGACTCGGGCTGGACCGGGATGGTCGAGCTGGACGTCAGCGAGCAGGACATGGCTCACCTGTACGAGCACGAGCGGCTCGACCACACCGAGGCTGCGGACCTGCCCTGCCACACGGGTCTGGTGATGCTCTCGCCGCGGGGCTCCGCGCTCGGTCGGGTCGGGCCCGACAAGCAGGTGCGCCTGGTGCGCGGCGACCGAGATGTGTTCGGCGTCCACGGCCGCAGTGCCGAGCAGCGCATCGCCGTCGACATCCTGCTCGACCCCGACGTCGGCATCGTCTCGATGGGCGGCCGCGCAGGCACCGGCAAGTCGGCGCTGGCCCTGTGCGCCGGCCTGGAGGCCGTGATGGAGAGGCGCCAGCACCGCAAGGTCGTCGTCTTCCGCCCCCTGTACGCCGTCGGCGGCCAGGATCTCGGGTACCTGCCGGGCTCGGAGTCGGAGAAGATGGGGCCCTGGGCCCAGGCGGTCTTCGACACCCTCGGCGCGTGCGTGAGCCGAGAGGTAGTCGAGGAGGTGATGGACCGTGGGCTGCTGGAGGTCCTGCCGCTGACCCACATCCGTGGTCGCAGCCTGCACGACGCGTTCGTCGTGGTCGACGAGGCGCAGTCGCTCGAGCGCAACGTGCTCCTGACGGTGCTCTCGCGCATCGGGCAGAACAGCAGGGTGGTCCTGACCCACGACGTCGCGCAGCGCGACAACCTCCGCGTCGGGCGCCACGACGGCGTGGCTGCGGTCATCGAGGCGCTCAAGGGCCACCCGCTCTTCGCTCACGTCACGCTGACGCGGTCCGAACGCTCGCCGGTGGCCGCCCTGGTGACCGAGATGCTGGAGAGCATCGACCTCTGAGAGCGTGTCACTCGTCACGAAAGTCGACGGTGGGTGACCCGGGGTCACGCGCCGTCGACTTCTGAAGGTCACGGATTGGACACGGCCGGGCGGCCTCGCGCACGGTAGAGCGGCAAGCACCCCCTGCGGGCAGCGGCAGCAGGTCGGAGCGGGCCCATCGGGCCCGTCGTCGAGGCCGACCTGTCGTTGCCGCGCCACCACCGGACGACGCCCACCGGCGCACCCGCGTGGTCGGACCCTGCCGAGAGCGACACGGCGGCTGATCGCCGCCACAGGTCCGCGCCCGGGGTGACGTGCGCGCCGCGACGGCAGGGCGCGCAGCTCGGAAAGGCCCCTCGTGATCCGTTCCATCCTGCGGCGACCACTTCTGCCGGTCGCCTCCGCCCTCGTCCTTCTCGGCGTCACCGGCGCCGGCTACGCGGCCAGCACCGACACCGGTTCAGGCGCCGCCCCGCAGGCTGCCAACGCGGCCGGCCAGGTCTCCTTGACGCAGTCCGAGCTCGCCGCCCGGGACTACTCGGTCGCCCGCGACCAGGGCCGGCGCCTGTCCGCCCAGGCCGAGGTGCACCAGCGGGCCGCCGACGAGCAGGCCCACGCCGACTACCTCGTGCGCCTCGAGGAGGAGCGGGCCCGGGAGGCTGCCGAGACCGAGCGCCTCGCCGCCGAGGAGGCAGCGCGTGCGGCCGAGGCCGAGCGACTGGTCGAGCAGGAGGCCGTGCGGCTGGCCGAGCAGGAGGCGCGTGCGGCCGAGGAGGCCCGAGCCTCCGAGCAGGCGTCGCGTAGCGCCGTACGCGACCCGCGGTCCGCAGCGCGGGTGATGCTGGCCGACTTCGGCTGGTCCTCCGGCCAGTTCGACTGCCTCGACTCGTTGTGGCAGAAGGAGAGCGGCTGGGTGCACACCGCCGACAACCCGACGTCGAGTGCGTACGGCATCCCGCAGGCCCTTCCTGGCTCGAAGATGGCTAGCGCCGGGTCCGACTGGGAGACCAACCCCGTCACACAGATCCGTTGGGGCTTGGGCTACATCGACGACGTCTACGGCTCGCCGTGCAGCGCGTGGGCGCACAGCGAGGCCAACAACTGGTACTGATCGCCGGCTACCCCTGCGGGGGTCGCGTCATCGACATCACGTCGAGGGCGGCGTCCAGCTGGGCCTCGGTGACCTCGCCCCGCTCGACGAAGCCGAGGGCGACGACGGCCTCGCGCACCGTCGTCCCCTCGGCGACGGCGTGCTTGGCGACCTTCGCCGCGGACTCGTAACCGATCACCCGGTTCAGCGGGGTGACGACGGACGGCGACGCCTCCGCGAGCCGGCGGCAGCGCTCGACGTCCGGCTCGAGCCCGGCGACGCAGCGGTCGGCCAGGAGCCGGGACGCGTTGGACAGCAACCGCAACGACTCCAGCACGTTCCGCGCCATCACGGGAATCTGCACGTTCAGCTCGAACGACCCCGACGCGCCGGCCCACGCGACGCACGCGTCGTTGCCCACCACCTGCGCGCAGACCATCAGCACGGCCTCCGGCACGACGGGATTGACCTTGCCCGGCATGATCGACGAGCCCGGTTGGAGGTCGGGCAGCCGCACCTCGGCCAGGCCGGTGTTCGGGCCGGATCCCATCCAGCGCAGGTCGTTGCAGACCTTCGTGAGGCTCACCGCCACGACCCGCAGCACCCCGGAGAGCTCGACGAGCCCGTCACGAGCACCCTGGGCCTCGAAGTGGTCGCGCGCCTCGGTCAGCGGCAGGCCGGTGTCCTGCGCCAGCAGCTCGATGACACGCTGCGGGAACCCGGGCGGCGTGTTGATACCGGTGCCGACCGCGGTCCCGCCCAAGGGGACCTCGGCCACCCGTGGCAGGGCCGCGTGCAGCCGCTCGACGCCGCGACGCATCGCCGCGGCATAGCCGCCCAGCTCCTGCCCGAGGGTCACCGGTGTCGCGTCCATCAGGTGCGTCCGGCCGGCCTTGACGACGTCCGCGTTGGCCTGCGCCGCTTGCTCCAGGGCCAGCGCGAGGTGCTCCAGGGCCGGCACGAGGTCGCGCACGACACCGGCCGTCGCCGCGGCGTGCACCGACGTCGGGAAGACGTCGTTGCTCGACTGCGAGGCGTTGACGTGGTCGTTGGGGTGGACGTCGCGGCCGAGCGCCCGGGACGCCAACGACGCGATCACCTCGTTGGTGTTCATGTTGGACGACGTCCCCGAACCGGTCTGGAACACGTCGACGGGGAAGTGGTCGTCGTGCAGGCCGCGTGCCACCTCGTCGGCGGCGTCCACGCTCGCGGCGGCGATGTCGTCGGGCAGCACGCCGCGCTCGGCGTTGGTGCGGGCCGCGGCCTTCTTGATCCGCGCCAGCGCCTCGATGTGCCCGCGCTCCAGCCTCCCGCCGCTGATCGGGAAGTTCTCGACGGCCCGCTGTGTCTGGGCCCGCCACAGCGCGGACGCGGGCACCCGCACCTCTCCCATCGTGTCGTGCTCGAGGCGGTACGAGGTGCTGTCGCCGGTGGTCGTGCTGTCGTCAGTGGTCGTGCTGTCGTCGGTGGTCGTGCTGTCGTCGGTGGTCATGCCTCCATCGTGGGACGTCGGGCGCCCGCGTGCCAGGCTGGGCCGGTGCAGACCCCGGCCGCGGCGAGCCCCGACCTCGCGTCGCTCACGGACCGGGCCGTGGCGCTCCTGCGCGGCCACGACCGGCGACTGCTCGGCCTGACCGGCCCCCCGGGCGCCGGCAAGTCCACGCTCGGGCAGGCACTGGTCTCGGCCGTGGCCGCACGCCACCCGGGTGTCGCCGCGCTGGTGCCGATGGACGGGTGGCACCTGCGGCAGGTCCACCTCGTCGAACGGGGGCTGACCGGCCGCAAGGGCGCACCCGACACGTTCGACGTCGAGGGCTTCGTCGCCCTGCTGGGCCGGTTGAGGTCGCGCGACCCGGTCCTCGCGCCCGAGCTCGACCGCACCGTGGACGACGTGGTGGACGACCGGGTGCGCGTGGACGCCGGCGTGCGGCTCGTGGTCGTGGAGGGCAGCTACCTGCTGCTGGACGAGCCCCCGTGGGACGCGGTGCGGCCGCTGCTGGACGAGGTCTGGTACCTCGACGCCGACGAGGCCCTGCGCCGTCCCCGGCTGGTGCGGCGGCACGTCGACGGCGGCCGGAGCCCGCTCGACGCCGAGGAGTTCGTGACGGCCAGCGACGAGGTGAACGCTCGCGCGGTCGAGGCCACGCGGGCGCGGGCCGACCTCGTCGTCAGGCCTTGACCGCCAGGTAGATCGCGTACTCCAGGTCGCGGTCACCGCGGGTCACCGTCACCAGCCGTTCGTCGCACGCCCCGGCCGCCGCCAGCACGTCGTGCAGGGCGGGTGAGCGCTCGGCCGACCACACGGCGACGACCCCACCGGGTCGGACCGCCGCCGCCGCCAGCTTCAGCAGTGGCGCCTCGTAGACGCGGGCGTTGGAGTCGTGCACGAGGAAGTCGGGGCCGTTGTCGACGTCCAGCACGAGCGCGTCCAGCCCCGCGCTGGGCAGCCCGGCCACGACGTCGGTGATGTCGCGGAGGACGACGGTGAGGCGGGGGTCGTCCCAGAGGCCCGGAGGTGACGGGACGACGCCGTCGCACAGCCAGCGGACGAGCAGCGGCTCGATCTCGACGACGGTGACGCGCACGACCCGCGGGTCGGCGAGCAGGGCAGCGGCCGTGAAACCCAGGCCGAGACCGCCGACCAGGACGCGCAGTGCCGCGCCATCGACGGCGTCGAGAGCGGTCTGGGCCAGGAGCCGCTCGGTGGAGACGTCGACCGTGTCCATCAGGAAGGTTCCGTTGACGACGAGCTCGTGGACGACGCCCGGCCCGGCGCCGCGCCGCCGCAGGACGACCTCGCCGAGCACGCCGTCCGCCCGTGCGAGCACCTCGGGAGCGTCGGGATCCCACGGCGACGAAGGCACGGCCTCGATCGTCGCAGGCGGCAGCCTGGGCCGCGTGCTAGGCATGCCACGTGAGGGAGCGCCAGCGAGCGAACCAGGAGGCGCAGGGAGCACCCACGTCGACGACGAACGAGGAGAAGGCGTGACTGAGCTGGTGCGACACGACGACGGGATGCTCGACCGCGCACTGACCGAGATCGTGAAGCGGGCGATCGAAGGCGTCGGGCCGTTCAAGGGTGCACCGGACCTGGTAGAACCTCTGCGGCGCAAGGGGATGAGTACTCACCAGATCGTGACGCGGCTGGTCCGCACCCAGACGACCCAGGCCACCGTGCAGGGCGCAGCGGCCGGTGTCGGCGGGCTCGTGACCGCGGCCGTGGGGCTCCTGCCGGCCACCGCGGCGGCGATGTTCGTCCAGGCGAGGCTTGCCGCCGCTGTCGCACACGCCCACGGGCACGACCTGGCCGACCCGCTCGTGCGCGACCGGATCGTCCGGCTCGTGGCCGGAGGGTCCGCCTCGACGGGTGCGAAGAAGGCCGGGGTCGAGGTGGGGGAGCGCGCGGCCAAGCAGCTCGTGCCGAGGCTGCAGGCACGCGCAGCGGCGCGGTCTGCGTCACGCATCACGGCAGGCAAGTCCGCCGGTGCCCTCAGCTCGCGTGTCGCCGCGGGGAGCGCCGGTCGCGCGGTGCCCGTCGTCGGGGCGGTTGTTGGCGGCACTGTCGACCTCGTGGTCACCCGGCGGCTCGCCGAGAAGGCGCGCCGTGAGTTCGGTGCACCCACCGCGTCGCCGCTGCCTGCCGTCCCCCCGCCGGTGCTCGGGTCGTGACCGGGTGCGGCGTCGCGCGGGGTGACGACGTGCACAGGGGCGTTCAGGCCCCGGGATGTCGCCCGAACGTCATCGCCACCGGCGTCGCGCTCTCGGCGAAGAAGTCCGGCGGTCGTATCGAGCTGCCGTTCGCCGAGGTTGAGCTCGACCCCGCCCTCGCGAAGAGGGCCGAGGCCAAGGAGCTGCTCATCGCCGGCATCCGCCCGGAGCACTTCGAGGACGCCGCCGTGATGGACGAGCGCAAGAAGGGCGACGGCGTCACCTTCGAGGTCGACATCGACGTCACCGAGTGGCTCGGCAACGAGCTGTACGCGTACGTGCCCTTCGAGGCCGACGAGAAGACGCGGGCCAAGCTCGACGAGCTCGATCGGGACCTGGACGGCGAGGGGATGCGCACGCAGATGGTCGTCGCGCTCGACGCGATGAGCAGGGTCCGTGACGGCGAGCCGGCCACGCTGTGGTTCGACCCGCGCCGCATGCACCTGTTCGACCCGGAGTCCGGCGAGAACCTCACGCGCGACGAGGACGAGGCCACCCGCATCCAGCAGGACACCGAGGAGATGCGCCAGCAGTCCCTTGACCGCGCGAAGAAGCTGGAGGCGGAAAGCTCCGGTGGCTCGAACGACGGCAGGGGGTCGGCGAGGGCGGACGGCTCGACCGGCAAGGCCGGGGTGGAGACCGGCAAGGAGGCCTGACCCACTCCCCCCGCGATCAAGGAATTCCACGTTGGCGTGGGGAAGGCGCTTCGCGTCGACCGGGCGGGAAGTCCTTGATCGCTGGGCGGGAAGTCCTTGATCGCGCCCGCCGTGGGAGTGGGCGCGGCGGGGTCAGGGTACGAGGTCGGCCAGGGTCGGCGGGTCGGCTCCGGGGCGGGAGACCGTGATCGCGGCGACCGCGGAGGCGTGCTCCAGGACGCCGGTCAGGTCGGTGCGGCCGATGGCAGCCAGGTCGGCGCGGCGGTCTCCGCCGAGGAGTCCCTGGCGCCAGAGGCCGTCGAGGAGCCCTGAGGTGAACGAGTCTCCCGCCCCCACCGTGTCCACGACGTCGACGACCTGCGCCGGGACCTCGACGGCGCCCCGTGCGCACACGGCCACCGCGCCGTCGCCGCCGCGGGTCAGGACGACGACCGACGGGCCGAGTCCGAGCCAGGAACCGACCAGGTCCTGCGGTGCCGTGCCCGGAGCGAGCCATCGCGCGTCCTCCTCGCTGAGCTTGACGACGTCCGCCGTCGCGATCAGAGACTCGACGTGGGGCCGCACCTGTTCGGGCCGGCCCATCAGGTCGGGTCGGAGGTTCGGGTCGTAGCTGATGGTCGCGTGGCGATGCGCGCCGTGGAGGATGCGCTCCACGGTCGACGCGCCCGGCTGCAGGACGGCGGCGATCGAGCCGGTGTGCACGGCTACGGGGTGCGGGGGCAGGGGAGTGTTCGGCAGCCGCCACCGCAGGTCGAAGACGTAGGTCGCGGCACCGGTCGCGTCGAGGGTGGCCTCGGCGGTGGAGGTCGGCCCCGGCTGCTGCGAGCCCTCGACGACCACGACGCCGGACGCTTCGAGGTGGTCCCGCACGCGGCCGCCGCGCTCATCGGTCCCGAACCGGGTCAGCAGGTGCGTCTCGCGCCCGAGCCTGGCGAGCCCGAGGGCCACGTTGGCCGGGCTCCCACCGACGTGCTCGACGGGGTCGGAGCCCCGGCGCAGGACGACGTCGACGAGCGACTCTCCCACGACGAGGACGCCGGTCACGGGTTCGCGCGGAGCCAGTCGAGCACGGCCGGGGCGTCCGCGTCCGGCGGGAAGACCGGGTAGCGCACGTGCTCGACGACGCCGTCGCGCAGCACCATGGTCAGCCGGCGCAGGAGCACCTGGCCGTCGGTCTCGAACGCGGGCAGGTTCCATGCCCGCGCGAGCGTGAGGTCGGCGTCCGACAGCAGCGGGAACGGCAGGTGCAGCCGTCGGGCCGCCTCTCGCTGGTACTCGGACGTCTGCGTCGAGAGGCCGAAGACCCGAGCCCCGGCGGCGTCCAGCTCCGCGGCGTGGTCGCGGTAGGCGCACGACTGCGGCGTGCATCCCCGGGCACCCGGGATGGCGTCCCAGCCCACGGGGGAGGCGGCGCCGGGCTCACCGGTGCGGGGGTAGGCGTAGATGACCGTGCGTCCGCTCAGCGCGGTGGGGTCGACGTCGGGCCCGTCGGTTGCGCTCAGCCGGCACGACGGTGGCGTGGTGCCGGTCAGGTGGTCGGCGGCACCGTCGTCCACCGGTACCGGCAGGTCGTCGGGGAGCCCGGTCCAGTCGCGGTCCATGGCGGAGGGCCTCAGCCGGCCCGGGTGAAGTCGACCGAGGCGTAGGCGGCCAGCTTCGCGAGCTGGTGCTCGCTCTCGACCAACCGGATCGTCCCGGACTTCGAGCGCATCACGAGCGACTCGGTGCGTACGGCCCCTCCCCGGTACCGCACGCCGCGGAGCAACTCCCCGTCGGTGATGCCGGTGGCGACGAAGTAGGCGTTGTCGCTGGCGACGAGGTCGTCGGTGGTCAGCACCGCGTCGAGGTCGTGGCCGGCGTCCAGTGCCCGCTGCCGCTCCTCGTCGTCCTTCGGCCACAGCCGCCCCTGCAGGACGCCGCCGAGGCACTTCAGCGCGCACGCGGCGATGATCCCCTCCGGCGTCCCGCCGATGCCGAGCATCAGGTCGACCCCGGTCCCCTCGCGGGCAGCCATGATCGCGCCGGCGACGTCGCCGTCGGTGATGAACTTGATCCGGGCGCCGGTGTCGCGGACCTGGCGCACCAGGTCGTCGTGCCGCGGCCGGTCGAGGATGCAGACCGTGACGTCCGCGGCGTTCTCCTGCTTGGCCTTCGCGAGCCGGCGGATGTTCTCCGCGACGGGGAGCCGGATGTCGACGACGCCCGCCGCCTCGGGTCCGGTGGCCAGCTTGTCCATGTAGAACACCGCGCTGGGGTCGTACATCGACCCGCGCTCGGCCACGGCCATCACGCTGACGGCGTTCGACATGCCCAGGGCCGCCAACCGGGTCCCGTCGATCGGGT
>JBBSNO010000020.1:0-20420 GCA_038232615.1 Actinomycetales bacterium | reverse complement strand
GTTGCGCAGCGACCACGCCCCGGCTGGTGCCACGCCCGAGGTGCTGTGCGAGTTCAGTGCTGGAGACCGCCGCTTCGAGGTGACCCGCTCCCCCGCGTGGGCGCGGCCCAAGAAGCGCGGTGAGGGCACGACGACCGAGCAGGCGCGCACGCTGCTGCGCGAGAAGGTGGACGGTGAGTGGGTCCCACGCAGCAGCCGCAACGACGAGGCCTCCCAGCTGCTCGCCGACGTCCTGGGCATGGGGATGGAGCAGTTCACCAAGGTCGTGCTGCTCCCCCAGGGCGAGTTCGCCGCGTTCCTGCGTGCTCCTGCGGACGAGCGCCGCGCCCTGCTGCAGCGCCTCTTCGGCACCGACCGGTTCGCGGACGTCGAGGTGTGGCTGGGACAGGCCCGCCGCACGACCGGGCACGAGCTGGACCGCGCCGAGGTGGGTCTCGACCGGCTGATGGCTCGGGTCGACGACGCAGCGACGGTGCTCGGAACCCCGAGGGGTGCGGACGACGGGAGCCTTCCGTCGGACGGCGCGAGCCGCCCGGAGACGCAGGACCCCGTGACCCGGGTCCGCGCCGTGGCTTCGGCTGCCCGGGCAGCTCTGGCGTCGTGCCAGGTCGAGCACGCGACCGCGGCAGGCGGGCTGGAGCGCGCCAGGGAACAGCTCGCTCGGGCCTCGCAGGCCCACGAGCGGGCGACGACACTCTCCCGCGTTCTGGCGGAGAAGGCCCGGATCGAGGCCGAGAACGGCTCGGTCGACCTGGCGTCCACGGCGCTGTCCCGAGCGGCGGCGGCGGCGGCGGTGACCGGTCACGTGGCGGCGGCTGCGTCCGCGCTCACGCGCGTCCAGACCTGTGTCGGGGCGCTATCGGCCACGGAGCAGCAGGCACGACACCTGGTGGAGCCGCTCCCGGACGGCGCGAACCTGGCGCGGGACGTGAGGGTGACGCTCGAGCTCGTCGGCAGGCTCGAGGAGCTCGTCGACGCGGAGCAGGACGCCGAGCGGAAGTCGGCGCGAGCGGCCACGCTGAGCGGGCGGGTTTGCGTGCTCACCGCGGAACGGGATCGCCTCGAGGAGGCCGTGCAGGAGCTGCTCCGGCGCAGGGCGGCTGCGGCGGCGCAGGTCGAGCGGTTGACCGGGCCGGCGGACACCGTCGCGGTGCTGGAGCCCGAGCTCGCCCGGGCGCGGCAGGTCCTCGCGGCCGCGGTGGACGCCGCCCGCCTCGACCTCGCCGTGGACGGGCTGAGGAGCCGCGCCCTGACTTCCGGCACCGCCGCCCACGACGCCCGCCAGCGATGGCTCGACCTGCGCGAGCTGCGGCTGGCCGGCATGGCCGCGGAGCTCGCCGCGTCGCTGGAGCCGGGCGCCGAGTGCCCCGTCTGCGGAGCGGTCGAGCACCCCGGC
This sequence comes from Actinomycetales bacterium, assembly GCA_038232615.1. Taxonomy (GTDB): domain Bacteria; phylum Actinomycetota; class Actinomycetes; order Actinomycetales; family DASROP01; genus DASROP01. The sequence goes on along the minus strand of JBBSNO010000020.1, from coordinate 19,024 downwards.
GTTGCGACCGCGGCCCCGGCCGCCGTCTCGGCCGACGACGAGACGGTGGCCCGCAACGCGTCCGACGACGCACAGGAGGTCGTGCGCCGCGTCGGGGCCGAGCTCGCCGCCGCGCGCGAGGAGTGCGCCGGCGCTACCAGCAGGAGCGGCGGGGTACCCGTCGACCGGAGCGCGGCCGCGGTCGCGGACCTCGAGCAGCGGCTTCGAGACGCCTGTGCCGCCCGCGACGCACTGGCGGCCGTGACGTCGTCCATCGTCGACGTGGACGCGCAGATCACACGGACGCGAGCGGTGAGCGGGCTGTGCGCGGAGCGCCTCGCCGCGGCGCAGGTCGAGGCCGAGTCCGCGGAGTCGCTGGGCCGCACGCTGCAGGAGCGGCTGGCCCGGGCCAGGGGCGGGGAACCGAGCGTGGCGGCGCGCCGAGAGTGCCTCGCACGGCGGGCCGCCGCCCTGGAGGCTGTGGTGGCCGCCCGGGCCGAGCTGGAGGCCGCCCGGGCCGCGCACGCGGAGGTCGCGTCCGAGGCGACCGCAGCCGTGGTGGCGGCCGGCTTCGTCGACGTCGCCGACGCAGCTGCTTCGTCGTTGCCCCAGGAGGCGCGCGACCAGCTGCGGTCGCGGGTGACCCAGCACGGAGAGGACCTGGCCGCCGTCCGCTCCCGTCTCGCGGAACCAGATCTGGTGGCGGCCCTGCAGGCGGTGGACGCCGACCGGTCGACGACCCTGACCGTCGACGAGGCCGAGCGACGACTCGCGACCGCGGCGACGGCCGAACGCCGCTGCCTCGAGCAGCTCGCGCTGGTCCGCCGCGCCGTCACCTCGCTGGACGACCTCGTCGACCACGTCGCCGCGGACGTCGCGGCCAGCGCCCCGCTGCGCGCGCGGCACGAGCTGGTCTTCGACCTGGCCGCCTGCGCCGAGGGCAACGGTGGCGGCAACTCGCTGCGGATGCGCCTGTCTGCGTTCGTGCTCGCTGCGCGGCTGGAGCAGGTGGCCGCGGCGGCGACGTCCCGGCTCGACACCATGTCGTCCGGTCGTTTCGCGCTCGTGCACACCGACGCCCTCGAACGTGCCGGTGCGCGTTCCGGGCTGGGCCTGCAGGTGGTCGACGCGTGGACGGGTGCCCAGCGTGATACCGCCACCCTGTCCGGCGGCGAGGCCTTCATGGCCTCGCTGTCGCTGGCCCTCGGGCTCGCCGACGTCGTCCAGGCCGAGTCGGGCGGCAGCGCCATCGAGACCCTGTTCGTGGACGAAGGCTTCGGGAGCCTCGACGAGGACACCCTCGACGAGGTGATGGCGACGCTCGACACGCTGCGGGAGGGAGGCCGGGCCGTGGGCCTGGTCAGCCACGTCGCGGAGCTGCGCGCACGCATCCCCTCGCGGCTCGAGGTCGTCAAGACCCGGACCGGCTCGCACCTGCGCCTGCGCGCCGGAGCCGCCTGAGCGTGCCCGGCTCCGACGTGCTCGGTTCCGACGTGCCCGGCGCCTCTTGTCGGAGCGCGCTCCCGAGTGCGGTCGTGCTCGACCTCGACGGCGTCCTCGCCGACACACGACACCGGATGGCGCACCTGCTGCGGCGGCCCACGGACTGGGAGGCGTTCTTCGCCGCCGCGGCCAGGGACCCCGTGCACCCAGAGGGCCTGGCCGTCGCACGTGAGTCCGCGGCCCGTGGGCACCACGTCGTGTACCTGTCGGGGCGTCCCGAGCGCACACGCCCGGCCACGGAGCGCTGGCTGGCGCAGGTCGGCGCGCCGGACGGCGAGGTCGTGCTGCGCCGGGACGGCGACCGACGGGCTGCGCCAGCCGTGAAGCTCGGCGCGCTACGCGCGCTTGCGGGCCGGTTCCGCCTGCTCGTGCTGGTGGACGACGACCCGGCGGTGGTGCGGGCCGCTCGGCGTTCCGGCACGGTCGCGGAGGTCGTCCTGGCCGGGTGGCAGCCGCGGGACGAGGTGACCGACCAGGCGCAGCGCGGCGGTCGCGCCTGAGGGGTGCCGGTCCGGATGCCACCGGGTGAGGGCCTCGGTCCGGCCGAGTTCGGGTCCGGGCCGCACCGACCCGAGCTGTGGCCAATCCGTGATGGTCGGTAGGTCCGAAGAACTCGCAGACGCCACGGGACCGTCCGTGGCCAACGGGCGGCACGGCGCCGGTGAGGGTCAGGTGGCGCAGTGGGGAGGGTCAGGTGGCACAGTGGGCGAGGTGAGTTTCCTGCGTCCCGAGCGCCGTCCGGCCCAGACCGAACGTGCCCGCTACGACGACTCGGAGCTCGTCGAGCTCCTGACGCGGACCGCACGAGGTGACGACACCGCGTTCTCCGGCATCTACGAAGCGCTCGCCGGTCCCGTGTACGGGATGGTCCTGCGCGTGCTGCGTGACCCGGCACAGTCCGAGGAGGTCACGCAGGAGGTGCTCGTCGAGGTCTGGCGCCACGCGTCACGGTTCTCGCGCGAGCGTGGCAGCGTCAGGTCGTGGGTGCTCACCGTCGCCCACCGGCGCGCCGTCGACCGCGTCCGCTCGGCACAGGCCAGCTCCGACCGCGAGGAGCGGGTCGGCCGCGCCAGCCACCAGCGTGAGTTCGACGAGGTCGTCGACGAGGTCGAGCACCGCCTCGAGGCCGAGCAGGTGCGCCGGGCGCTCAGCGTGCTCACCGATCTGCAACGCGAGGCCGTGTCGCTCGCCTACTACGGCGGCTATACCCACCGCGAGGTGTCCGAGCTGCTCGACGTCCCGCTCGGGACGATCAAGACCAGGCTCCGCGACGGCCTCATCCGTCTCCGCGACGAGATGGGGGTCAGCGCGTGATGAGCACGTCCCCGCTCGACCGCAACCGCCGAGACCGCAACCGCCGAGACCGCGTAGAGGAGACCGACGTGCACACCATGACCGGCGCCTACGCGCTCGACGCGCTGGACGACGTCGAGAGGGTCCGCGTGGAGCGGCACCTGGAGGACTGCGCCGACTGCGCGGCCGAGGTGGCGTCGTTCCGCGAGACCTCCTCCCGGCTCGGTGCCGGCGCCGCGGTTGCTCCCCCGGTGGGGCTTCGCGACCGCGTGATGGCAGAGATCGCCCAGACGCGCCAGCTGCCGCCGACGTCCGCCCGTTTCGAGTCCACCGGCCGCACCGTCTCCCGGTCCTCGCGCTGGCTGGGTGTGGCGGCCTCGTCCCTGCTGTTCCTGAGCCTCGGCCTCGGTGGGCTGGCCTACTCCTCGCACAACGACGCCGAGGAGGCGCGTCAGGCGGCCTCGAGCATGCAGGAGGTTCTCTCCGACCCCGCCCGCGAGGTCGTGGACACCGACTTCGGCGACTCCGGCCACGGCACGATCGTCGTCGCCGGCAACCGCGCGGTCCTGCTCGGCGCCGACGTCGATGCGCCTCCCGCCGGTCACGGCTTCCAGCTGTGGCTGATCGGCCCCGAGGGCCCGCGGCCGTCCGCCATGCTCCAGCCGACCGGTGACGGCGCCTACTGGGTCGCCGCGGACGGCGTCCGACCGGGTGACGACTTCGGCGTGACCATCGAAAAGGACGGCGGCGCGCAGACGCCCAGCGACATGCTGGTCCTCAACACCCAGGCCTGACCGGTAACACCCGGGCTCGACCGCCCGGGTCGGTTGCCATTCGCGTCGGTTGCCGCCCGGGTTGCTGGCGGTCAGTTCTCGGCGAGGTCGTCGACGGGCGGGCAGGAGCACATCAGGTTGCGGTCGCCCCAGGCGCCGTCGACGCGGCGCACCGGTGGCCAGTACTTGCCGGCCACGTCCACCCCTGGTGGGTAGACGGCCTCGGCGCGGGAGTACGGGTGCTCCCAGTCCCCCGTCAGGCTCGCAGCCGTGTGCGGTGCGCCCCGCAGCGGGTTGTCGTCGGCCGGCCAGTCGCCCGCCGCCACGCGGTCGATCTCGCCCTTGATCGCGATCATCGCGTCGCAGAAACGGTCGAGCTCGTCGCCGTCCTCGCTCTCGGTCGGCTCGACCATCAGAGTCCCGGCCACCGGGAACGACATGGTCGGCGCGTGGAAGCCGTAGTCGATCAGTCGCTTGGCCACGTCGTCCACGCTCACGCCCGTCTCCTTGGTGATCGGGCGCAGGTCGAGGATGCACTCGTGGGCGACGAGCCCTTCGCGCCCGGTGTACAGCACGGGGTAGTGCCCCTCGAGGCGCCGCGCCACGTAGTTGGCCGACAGGACGGCGACCTGCGTCGCCTTCGTCAACCCGTCCGGGCCCATCAGCGCCAGGTACGCCCAGGAGATCGGCAGGATGCCGGCCGAGCCGTACTGCGCCGCCGACACCGGACCGACCGACGGCGCCCCGTCCGGCGACGCCGGCGCTTCAAGCACCCGGGTCGAAGGCAGGAACGGCGCCAGGTGCGAACGGACGCCGACAGGCCCGACACCGGGACCGCCGCCGCCGTGAGGGATGCAGAACGTCTTGTGCAGGTTCAGGTGCGAGACGTCGGCGCCGAAGTGGCCGGGCTTGGCCAGGCCGACGAGCGCGTTGAGGTTCGCGCCGTCGACGTAGACCTGTCCCCCGGCGTCGTGCACCAGGTCACAGAGGTCGACGATGGACTCCTCGAAGACCCCGTGCGTCGACGGGTAGGTGACCATGATCGCGGCGAGCGCGTCGCGGTGCTGCTCGACCTTCGCCTTCAGGTCGTCGGCGTCGATGTTGCCGAGGTCGTCGGTCGCGACCTTCACGACCCGGAGCCCGGCCATCACCGCGCTGGCTGCGTTGGTGCCGTGGGCGGAGGTGGGGATCAGGCACACCGTGCGGGCGTCGTCCCCGCGTGAGACGTGGTAGGCACGGATCGCGAGCAGTCCCGCCAGCTCACCCTGCGACCCGGCGTTCGGCTGCACCGACACCGCGTCGTACCCCGTGACCTCGCACAGCCACTGCTCCAGCTCCGCGACCAGCTCGCGACTGCCGGCGGTGTCCGACTCGGGCGCGAAGGGATGCAGCCCCGCGAACTCTGGCCACGTCACCGGCTCCATCTCCGTGGTGCCGTTGAGCTTCATCGTGCACGAGCCCAGCGGGATCATCCCCCGGTCGAGCGCGTAGTCGGCGCCGGAGAGCCGGCGCAGGTACCGCAGCATCGCAGTCTCGCTGTGGTGGGCGGAGAAGACGGGGTGGGCGAGGATCTCCCCGCTGCGCCTCAGCGCGGCAGGCAGGGCACCCGTGCCCTGCCCCGCGGAGGCGTCGAAGCACGCCAGGACGCCGGCGACGTCGTCGGAGGTGGTCGTCTCGTCGCAGCTGATGCCCACGTGGTCGTCGTCCACGCGACGCAGCAGGAAGCCCGCCGCGTGGGCTGCCTCGACGAGATCGGTGGCGCGCCCGGGCACCCGCGCCAGCACTGTGTCGAAGAAGGCCGCGTGCACGACGTCCACTCCTGCGGCGCGCAACCCGGCGGCGACCTCGCAGGCCCGGTCGTGCGTCCGCTCCGCGATCCGCGTGAGGCCCGCCGGGCCGTGGTAGACGGCGTACATGCTCGCCATCACGGCCAGCAGCACCTGCGCGGTGCAGATGTTGGACGTCGCCTTCTCGCGCCGGATGTGCTGCTCGCGCGTCTGCAGCGCCAGCCGGTACGCCCGCGCGCCGTCCACGTCCTTGGAGACCCCGACCAGGCGACCGGGCAGTGAGCGCTCCAGCCCCGAGCGCACGGCCAGGTAACCGGCGTGCGGCCCGCCGAAGCCCATCGGGACGCCGAAGCGCTGCGTGGTGCCGACGGCGACGTCGACGTCGATCTCGCCCGGGGGACGCAGCACGGTCATCGCGAGCAGGTCGGCGGCGACCGTCACCAGGGCACCGCGCGCGTGCGCGTCCTGGACGAGCGACGCGTGGTCACGCACCTCACCGCTCGTCCCGGGGTACTGCAGCAGGACGCCGAACAGCTCGGCCTCCGGCAGCCCCGACGCGGTGTCGTGGACGACGTAAGGGATGCCGATCGCGTCAGCACGCGTGGCGACGACGGCGAGCGTCTGCGGCAGGACGTCGGCGTCGACGACGAGCACCGCGTCGCCGGGCGCCTTGGACGCCCGGCGCATCAGCGTCATCGCCTCGGCGGCCGCGGTGGCCTCGTCGAGCATGGACGCGCCAGCCAGGTCCAGCCCGGTCAGGTCGGCGACCATCGTCTGGAAGTTCAGTAGCGCCTCGAGCCGGCCCTGCGAGATCTCGGGCTGGTAGGGCGTGTAGGCGGTGTACCAGGCGGGGCTCTCCAGCACGTTGCGGGTGATCACGCCGGGCGTGTGCGTGCCGTGGTAGCCGAGCCCGATCATCGAGCGGCGGACCTCGTTGCGGTCGGCGAGCTGACGAAGCCTGGCCAGCACCTCAGGCTCGGTGGCTGCGGCGGGCAGGTCCAACGGAGCGTCCAGCCGGATGCTCGCCGGCACGGCGGCGGCGGTGAGGGCGTCGAGGTCGTCGTAGCCGACGAGGCCCAGCATGCGCTGGAGGTGGTCCGGGCGGGGCCCGATGTGCCGCTCGCCGAAGTGCTCGTGCCGGGGGTTGCTGCCGTGGTTCATTGGAGGCGCTCTCTGTCTGGGGCGGCACCGGTGTCACCGGGGTCGCCCAAGCGTGCCTCCCCCTCTGTCACCCTCGACGGGCTCCAGAGTGGCCTTGCCCGCACGGTCCTGGCGCCTGAGAGGTTCCGGGGAGTTTGCCCCTTCGGCGCCCCGACCTCGGTCCACCGGGTCCGCCCGGTGAACCTGACACGGGGACTCTCCCGCGCAGGGTCGACAGCGGGACGCAGATTATCAGGGCCTCGGCGTGGACGGCGTCCGCGGCAGTCGCCGCCCAGGGTCCGCGCCGGCCGACCTGGCACAGAGAAGCCGGTGCGGTGCGCGTCAGCCGGTCTGGCGCCCGGCCCGCCGGGCGGCGAGCTGGTCGGTGGGGTCGGCCTCGGCGGGTGCGTCGGACGGGCGCTCGCTGGGCAGCTCCGCCAGCGACCCCTCCACCTCGCGCCACACGCGCCCGACGGCGATGCCGAACACACCCTGGCCGCCCTGGACCAGGTCGATGACCTCGTCCGCGGACGTGCACTCGTAGACGCTGGCGCCGTCGCTCATCAGCGTGATCTGGGCCAGGTCCTCGACACCGCGCTCACGCAGGTGGCTGACCGCGCTGCGGATCTGCTGGAGCGAGACGCCGGTGTCCAGGAGTCGCTTCACGACCTTGAGGACGAGGATGTCGCGGAACCCGTAGAGCCGCTGGGTGCCCGAGCCGGTCGCGGAACGGACGCCAGGCTCGACGAGGCCGGTGCGAGCCCAGTAGTCGAGCTGGCGGTACGTGATGCCAGCGGCCTTGCAGGCCGTGACGCCGCGGTAGCCGGTGTCCGCGTCGAGGACGGGCAGGTCGTCGCTGAACAGCAGGCCCTGCGCCTGGGCCGATACGGGTGGACCGTGGGTTGCCGCGCCTGTCGCGTCGCCGGTGCTGCTCACGCCGTCCTCCGTCTCGTCGTCCCCGCGGAGGGGCAGCGGCCACGGTGCGCTCCGGCCGGATCTACCGGGGACCACACCGGTGGAACTACACCGGGGACTTCTGGCTGTGACGTTACGGACCCGCGGTGCGCGGGTCAACGATGTGGCGCCCGGCCACGCGGCGTGTCGCGTCCCGGGACCATCCCTCGACCTCAGGTGGAGGGTCGGGGCGGTTCGTCGTCCGGATCCGGCTCGTCGTCCGAACCCGGCTCGCCCGAGGGCTCCGACCCGACCCCGGGCCCGTCCTCGGACCCCGGCTCGAGGCCTCCCTCGAAGTCCTCGGCCCGCACCTGGTCGAGGACCTCGCGGAACTTCTCGACCTCGTTCTCGTCCTCGTCGGGCACCGGGATCCCGCCCGCGGCCAGCACGTCGTCCGCTCCGAGGATCGGGCAGCCGACGCGCAGGGCGAGGGCGATGGCGTCGGAGGAGCGCGCGCTGACCACGACCCCGCCGTCGAGCACGAGCTCGGCGAAGTAGATGTTGTCGCGCACCTCGACGATGCGGACCTGCTCGAGCGTCCGGCCCAGCGCCTCGACCACGTCCTTGAGCAGGTCGTGGGTCAGCGGCCGGGGCGGCACGACGCCCTGCTGGGCGAAGGCGATGGCACTGGCCTCGGGGGCGCCGATCCAGATCGGCAGGTAGCGGTCACCGCCGCGTTCGCGCAGCAGCACGATCGGTTCGTTCGACGGCATCTCGACCCGGACACCGACCACCTCGAGCTCATGCACCCGGCCACCGTAGCCCCCGCGCAGCCGTCGTGCCGGGCCGGTCCGGACGAGCTGGAAGAAACAGGCCGGCAGGTGCCGGGCGCTCAGCCGCCGCGGCGGGACAGGGCGGACCGCACCAGGCCGGCGTGCAGGCGAAGGCACAGCGAGGAGATCTCCCTGGCCACCTCCTCGGCGCGTGCCGGCGAGCCGGGGCCCCGCTGGCGCCGCAGGGGCGTGACGACCTGCTCGACCAGGCCGAGCTCGCGGTCGGCGGCGGTGCGGAAGGCGCGCAGGTGCCGGGCCTCGATCCCGAAGCCGGCGAGCTCCCCGGCCGTGCGGACGACGTCGAGGTCGTCGGCGTCGAAGTAGCCGGCGGGGTCGGCGGACACCATCCCGAAGGACTCCAGGCTGGCCAGCAGCTCCTCGCCGTCCTCCAGCTCCGCCGCGTCGAGCAGCTCGGAGCGCCGCAGCCGGAGGCGGCGCTGGTCGGACACGAAGCGCTCCGGCCCGCCGGCGCCGGACTGGGCGACCGCGCGCGGAGCCCGAGGCGCACCGCCGGGCAGGTCCGGCGGCTCGAGGCCCCGGTCGAGCGCGTCGAGGTACTCCCCGATGGCCTTGAGCGGCATGAAGCGGTCGCGCTGCAGCAGCAGGACCAGCCGCAGGCGTTCGACGTCCGCGGTCGTGAACTTGCGGTAGCCGGCGGGCGTGCGGTCCGGCTCGACAAGGCCGCGGTCCTCGAGGAAGCGCAGCTTGGAGTGCGTCAGGTCGGAGAACTCCGGCTGCAGCTCGGCGAGCACCTCACCGATGCTGAGCAGTCGTCGGGCACCGGAACCCGACCGGTCGGAACGCGCCGACCGACCGACGGCCTGGCTCACCGCGCCGGTCCGCTCCCCGCCGTGTGGCTCGGGTGGAACGTCATCCGGTACTTGCCGATCTGGACCTCGTCACCGGCCGCGAGCAGCGCGTCGTCGACGCGCTCCCGGTTGACGTAGGTGCCGTTGAGGCTGCCCACGTCACGCATCCGGAACCCGCCGCTCTCGCGCAGGAACTCGACGTGCTTGCGCGAGACGGTGACGTCGTCCAGGAAGATGTCGCTGTCCGGGTGGCGACCGGCCGTGGTCCTGTCGGCGTCGAGCAGGAACCGCGAACCGGAGTTGGGTCCACGTGCCACGATCAGCAGCGCCGACGCCTCAGGCAGCGCCTCGACCGCCCCCTGCTCGTCGCTCGACAGACCTGTCGCGGGCGCCTCGGTCTCACCACCGACGGCCGACAGCGACATCGTGGAGTCGCTCGTGCGGCGCTGCGGCTCGTCCCCCTCGGGTGCCATCCCTCGCTCCTTCGGTCGTCGTCCGGGCGCAGCCAGCGGCAGCCCGCGTCCACCCTAACCCTCGACGTCAGGTTGAGGCGCGCCCCGTGGTCCGCGCGTTCAGGCGACCGAGGACCGGTACCCGTCGGCGTCGAGCAGGGTGTCCACCACCGAGGCGTCGGGGACCTCGACCTCGAACATCCACCCGTCGCCGTACGGGTCGGAGTTGACCAGCTCGGGGCTGCCCTCGAGGGCCTCGTTGCGGGCCGTCACCGTGCCGGTCAGCGGCGCGTAGACGTCGCTGACGCTCTTGGTCGACTCGACCTCGCCGCAGCTCGAGCCCGCCTCCACCGCCGTTCCCGGCTCTGGCAGCGACACGTAGACGATGTCGCCCAGGGAGTCCTGGGCGAAAGCGGTGATCCCGATCCGGACCGTGCTGCCGCCGGTGGGGCGCACCCACTCGTGCTCGGCGGTGTAGCGCAGGTCCTCTGGGTACTCGAAGGCGGGCATGCGGTGTCCTCGCTGCTGGTGGTGGGATCTGCGGCGTCAGGGGGCAGGGGTCTCAGGCTCGGCCGGGCGAGCGTACTCAGGCTCGCTCGGCACCCGCAACGCATCGACGACAACCTCGTCGAGCTCCTCCGCGCTGGCGATCCCCTCCCGCTGGCGGACCGTGCGCAGCACGCCACCGGGGATGTCCAGGGCGGTCGACATGGTCTGCGGGTCCCCGATGGCGAGGAACACGTACGGCGAGTCCACCAGCTGCCCGTCCACCGTGATCCCCTCCGCAGTATCGACGAACGCGGTGCTGGCCACGACACGCACGTCGTCCACGGAGATCGCCTCCGCGCCCGCGTCACGCAACTCCTGGACGGCGTCCAGGAGGACGGCGGCGCCCAGGCGCGCGTCGGCGTCCGAGATCGTCAGCCGGACGCCGGGGCCGGTCGCCGGAGCCGTCCCCGCCAGGATGGCCAGGACGTCGACCCGCTCCTGCGCGGCCTCCTGCGCGGCCTGCGCGGCGTTGCTGCTGGTGAGCAGCTCCTCGCGGGTGGCCGACAGCCGCGCGGCCTCGCTCTCGAGCCGCTCGGTCCGCTCGCTGACGTCGTCCAGGATGCGGATCAGGTCGCTCTCGCGCAGGGAGTCGAGCTCGGCGCCCTGCGTCTGCTGGACCTGGACCACCAGCGCGAACCCCAGGACGCCACAGAGCAGACCACCGAGGAGCTGCCCCCGGGAGGCACGCGGGCGCAGGGCGCCCACCAGTCGCTGCACCGGGGTCCGGTCCGGCGTCGTGCGCTCGGGGGCGTCCACGCCTCAGGCCTTGAAGACGTGGCGGCGGATGGCCGCCGCGTTGGAGAAGATGCGGATACCGAGGACGACGACGACGCCCGTGGACAACTGGGCTCCCACGCCGAGCTGGTCACCGAGGTAGACGACGAGGCCCGCGACGACGACGTTCGACAGGAACGACACCACGAACACCCGGTCGTCGAAGATCCCGTCCAGCACGGCTCGCAGGCCGCCGAAGACGGCGTCGAGCGCCGCGACCACCGCGATGGGCAGGTACGGCTGCAGGGCGGGCGGCACCGTCGGCTGAAGCAGCAGGCCGAGCACGATGCCGACGACGAGCCCTATCCCGGCGATCACGGGACGACCTCCTGGCCGGTCGGTGGCACGGTGGTGGGCTCCAGCATGGCCGGCGCGTCGGGCTCGAGCGGACGGGCGTGACGCAGCCGAAGGCCGGGCGCGCCGGGCAGCTCACGTTCGCCCCCGGCGCTGACCGAGGCTCGCACACCGTAGTTCTGCTGAATCGACGCGAGGTAGCGGCCCGCGGCTGACGACGCGAAGGCGGTCTGCATCCCCTGGGCGTCGCCCACCGCCTGGATCCGGTACGGCGGAGCGAGGGCACGGAAGTTGACAAGGATGGCGTCCCCCGCGGCACGGATCGCCGACAGACTCGTCAGCCGCTGGTCGTTGACCGACACCGACTCCGCCCCGGCGGCCCACAAGCCGTTGACCACCACGACGACGTCACGGTCGACGACGCGGCCCTCGTCGTCCTCGCCGCCGTCCCGCACGTCGCCGGTGACCGGGTCCTGCGACGCGCTGGCGTCGTCCAGCGTGATCTCCAGGCCCGGTCCTACGACCGGCGTCACCCCGGCCGCCACCGCCAGCATCTCGGCCTCCTCGGCGGCACCTGACTGGGCACCGAGAGCCTGGTTGCCGAGCGCGATGACCTCCTCCTGCAGCCCGCCGACACGGTCCTCCAGGGCGTCGACCTGCGTCGTCCGGGACTCGATCTGTTCCACCAGGAGAGCGTGCTCGTCCAGCAGGCGGGGCAGCCGCAGGTCGAGCACGGCCGAGACGAGCAGGGCGCCGGCGACCACAGCCAGTACGGTCGTGACCGGTGCCCTGCGCCGCGCGCGACCGGGGCCGGTGTCGGAGCTACGCTGCGCGGCCGCGGCGGCGTAGCCCGGGTCGAGGGGGCGCTGCATCACCTCGGTCAGCAGGGTCATGGAAGCATCCGGACGTCGCTGGTCCGTGGGTGCGCTCATCGGTGCTCCGGCGTCGACACCCTGGCGGAGGCCACGACGTCACGCACCTGGCGCAGGTACAGCAGCCCGGCCCACCAGTAGAGCCCGGCGCCCCACCAGGCGAACGCCCAGCCGAGCGGGCGAGCGACCTCGGCCGCCAGGCCGCTGCCCTCCCCCAGCAGGATCAGGGGGAACGCGTACAGCAGGTTGAAGGTCGCGGCCTTGCCCAGGAAGTGCACCGGTAGCGGGCCGTCCCCGTTCCGGGCCAGGACAGGCATGACGGCGACGAGGACGACGTCGCGCGCGACGACGACGACGACGAGCCACCACGGGATCAGCTCGCGGTACGCCAGGCCGAGCAGCGTCGAGAGGATGTACAGCCGGTCCGCGGCGGGGTCGAGCAGCGCCCCCAGCCTCGATTCCTGGTGCCACAGCCGGGCGAGGTAGCCGTCGAGGAAGTCGGAGATGCCCGAGAAGGCCAGTACCACGAGCGCCCAGCCGTCCTGGCGCGTGACGATGAGGTAGGCGAAGACCGGGACCAGCAGGAGGCGGGCCAGGCTCAGCCCGTTCGGGACGGTCAGGACGCGGCCGGACTCCGCCGCGCGCCTGGTCTCCACGTCCGGATCGTAGATCAGTGGGCGTCCTGGAAGACCGTGAGGCTTCCGCCGTAGGCAGCCACCCAGATCCGCTCGGTGACTGCGTCGTAGGTGATGCCGATCGGGTGGTTGTCGACCGGCACCGTCTCGAGCACCGTCATGTCGGACGTGCGGACCCGGCTGACGGTGTCGGACTCGTAGTTGACGACGAAGAGCGCGGTGCCGTCGGGCGAGAGGGCCGAGCTGCGGGGCGCCGAACCGGTGGAAATCGTCTTCAGCACCTCCCGCGAGGCGACGTCGACCTTGGCGACCTTGCCGTCGGAGTTGAGGGTGACGTACAGCGTCGACCCGTCGGGGCTGATGTTGAGGTGGCGCGGGCCGTCGCCCACGTCGTCGATGCGGGCGAGGGAGCCCTTCTCGTCGCCGCCGACGGCGCGAGCGAGGTCGACCACCGCGAGGTGCTCCTGCCCCATCACCGCGACGTACGCGGTGGAGGAGTCGGGCGAGATCGCGATGCCGCGGGGGTAGCGCCCGATCGGCACCCGGGCCACCTCGCGTGCCTGCGAGCCGTCCATGCCGGTCGAGACGATCGAGAGGTCCCACGTGCACCAGTTCGTCACCAGCACGTGCCGTCCGTCCGGGGTGACGTCGACGAACTTCGGCACGGCCCCGACCTGGACGACGTCCGCGATCTCCAGGCTCTCGGTGTCGATCCGGTAGAGGTAGCTGTCGTCGTAGCCGACGTCGGGGTTGCACACGTCGTCGCCCGGGTTGTCGAAGCCCGGCCCCGTCATCATGTAGTTCGACACCCACAGCTGCTCGCCGTCCCGGCTGAACGCCGCCTCCACCGGCCCGCCCTGGACGGGTCCCCGCCCCTCGAAGCCCCAACGGGACGGCGTGATGCGGTCGTCGATGGTCTCGAGGAGGTCGCCGTCGCTGGAGAAGGCCGAGACGGTGTGGCTGTAGATCATGTTCTGAGCGACGACGAGTCCGGTGCCCGACGCGACGACGGACTTCGGGGTCAGGTCGCCGGTGATCCGGTCGACCCTGTCGAAGGTGCGCTCGTCGCTCGGCGGCCCGGCGGTCGACGTGGGCTCCGGTTCGGGCTCGGGCGGTGAGACCTCGGCCTCGGGGGCGGGGGCGGGGGCGGGCGGCGGTGCGTCGACCGGCGCGGCCACCGTGCCCTGCGTGGCGGCCGGCGCCAGACCTGCGGTACTGGCCATGGCGGTGCCGACGACCAGCCCCACAGCCAGGGCGGCAGCGCCCGCTGCCGTCAACCGTGCACGCACGCGCTCGCCTCCCCTGCTGGTCCTGGGACTGTCTTGATCGATCGGGCCGTTGGCACTTGCCCTCCCCCGCGCCATGCTCCCCCCGCACGCGCGAGAGGCCGCCCACGACACGCCGACGGCCCCTGAGGAGACCCAAGGGTAACCCACCGAAGGCTGGCAGCCGGGCACTGTCGGACCAGACCGGTAGACACGTCGCATGTCCGGCGAGCGGTGTTCCGACGTCAGCGACGACGTGCTGCGCACGGCGGTCGAGAGCAGCCACTCCTGGCGGGGCGTACTGCGCCTGGTCGGGCTGCCCGCCTCGTCCTCACATCACAGCCGCGCCCTGCGACAGGCCGACCTCCTGGGCATCCAGCTCGTGCACCTCGACCCACGGCACGCTGCGGCACCAGCGCCCTTGCGCAACGGGATCACGCCGGGGAACGTTCTGCGCGCCGGTCCCGTGCTCGTGGCAGCGCTGCTGACCCTCAGGGGTTCCGACGTCTCGTGGCCTCTCGAACCGGTCCCCTACGACCTGGTCGTCGACTCGGGCACACCGAGGATGTCGAGGGTCCAGGTCAAGACGGCGACTCGACGAGCGGGTGGCACGTACATCTGCTTCATCACGCGATCGAGGTACGTGCCGCAGTCGAGGTGGCCGCACCGCGAGAAGTACTCCCGGGAGGCCGTCGACGCGTTCGGCATCGTGGACGGTGACCTGTCGGTCTACATGATCCCCTTCGACGTCGTCGGGGACCGCTCTGCCATCCACGTCCGCCGCTACGAGCAGTTCCTGGTCGGTCGGCTGCCCGTGCCGTCCGTGTATGCTTCACACGCCCCGGGCCCGACGCCGGGCAGCGGGCTGTAGCGCAGCTTGGTAGCGCATCTGACTGGGGGTCAGAGGGTCGCAGGTTCAAATCCTGTCAGCCCGACACGGCGAAACAGCAGGCCAGGGCCTGTTTCTGGGAGACCAGGGGCAGGCCCTGATCGCGTCCCAAGGCCTTTGCTCTCAGGGCTGAGCCGAGTCGGCGGCCCACGGCGCCGTCGTAACGACCGCCCCGTGCCGATCGTCCCGGACAAGGCCGGACGGGCTGGGACTGGACCCCAGCCCATCCGGCTTGCCGTGCTCAGTATTCACCAGCTGGACTTGGCCAGAGCGACCCGGACGCGGGGCCCGGGCCTGGGGGTGAGAAGGCGCAGATTCAAGTCCTGTCAGCCCGACCGCTTCTGAGGGGCCAGCCGTACGCGGCCGGCCCCTCAGTCGTCTCGGTCCGGATGCTCACGCCGTCCCGGGTCATGCGGTCACTCCCGTGGCGCAGGTCAGCGCCGGCGCTTCTCCCGCACGCGGACGCTGACCTCGATCGGCGACCCCTCGAAACCGAAGGTCTCGCGCAGGCGCCGCTCGATGAACCTGCGGTACCCGGCCTCGAGGAACCCCGACGCGAAGATGACGAAGCGCGGTGGCCGGGTCGAGGGCTGGGTCCCGAACAGGATCCGCGGCTGCTTCCCACTGCGCACCGGGTGCGGGTGCGCGGCGACGAGCTCGCCGAGGAAGGAGTTGAGGCGACCGGTCGGCACCCGGCTGTCCCACGACTCCAGCGCACGGTCGAGTGCCGGCACGAGCCGCTCCAGGTGGCGCCCCGTGCGGGCCGAGACGTTGACCCGTGGAGCCCACTGCACCTGCACGAGGTCGAGCTCGATCTCGCGCTCGAGGTAGCGGCGGCGCTCGTCCTCCATCAGGTCCCACTTGTTGTAGGCGATGACCAGGGCCCGGCCCGACTCGACCACCATCGAGATGATGCGCGTGTCCTGCTCGGTCATCGGTTCGCTGGCGTCCACCAGGACGACGGCGACCTCGGCCTTCTCCCACGCCCCCTGCGTGCGGAGCGAGGCGTAGAAGTCGGCTCCGCGCGTCTGGTGCACCCGCCGGCGGATGCCGGCGGTGTCGACGAACTGCCAGTGCCGGTCGGCGAGCTCGACGATCTCGTCGACCGGGTCGCGCGTCGTCCCCGCGACCGGGTCGACGACGACACGCACGGAGCCGGCGAGCTTGTTGAGCATGCTCGACTTGCCGACGTTCGGCTTGCCGAGCAGGGCCACGCGCCGCAGTCCCGTCTCTGCAGCCCCAGCGACCGCGGACACCTCCGGGAGCACGTCGAGCACGGCATCGAGCAGGTCACCGCTGCCGCGACCGTGGACGGCGGAGACGGCGTACGGCTCCCCCAACCCGAGCGACCACAGCGCGGTGGCGTCCGCCTCGCCCCGCAGGTCGTCGACCTTGTTCGCGGCGAGCACGACCGGCTTGCCCTTGCGGCGCAGCAGCTTCACCACGGCCTCGTCGGTGGTGGTCGCCCCGACGGTCGCGTCGACCACGAACAGCACTGCGTCCGCCATGTCGACGGCGACCTCGGCCTGCTCGGCGACGGCGAGACCGAGCCCCTGGGCCTGCCGCTCCCACCCACCGGTGTCCACGACGGTGAAGTCGCGCCCCGCCCAGGTCGCGGGGTACGACACGCGGTCGCGCGTGACGCCCGGCACGTCCTCGACCACCGCCTCGCGGCGGCCCAGGATGCGGTTGACCAGCGTGGACTTGCCGACGTTGGGGCGTCCCACCACCGCCAGGACCGGCAGCGGTCCCTGAACGGGGGCGAGGTCCTGCTCGCCCTCGTCCTGCAGGAGCGCGTAGTCCTCCTCGGAGAGCTCGTACTCCTCCAGCCCGACCCGCAGGGCGGGGCTCGGGTCGACCTCGGGGACGTCGTCCTGCCCGGTCGGGTTCTCGTCCTCGGGCGGGTTCTCACTCACTGCTGTGCTCCAGTTTGGGGCTGCTGTCCTGCGGTGCGGGCCGCCGGTGCGGCGGTCCGCACCACCTCGAGCAGAGCCTCGACGGTCTCGGCGAAGTTCAGGGACGACGAGTCGAGGGTGACGACGCCGTCGGCCGCCGTGAGGAACTGCGAGACCGTCGAGTCGTCGCGGTCGCGTCGCAGCACCTGGTCGCGCGTCGCGTCGACCGCGTCGTCGGCGTCCGAACCGTGCAGCTCACGGGCTCGACGGGCCAGCCGGGCGGCCTCGTCGGCGACGAGCAGGACGCGGACGTCGGCGTCCGGGGCCACGACCGTGGTGATGTCGCGCCCCTCGGCGACCACCCCGGGGTCGGCGGCGTCGATGAGGTGGCGCTGCATCTCGCCGAGCACGGCGCGCACCTCCAGGTTGGTAGCCACCGCGCTGACGGCCGCCGACACCTGCGTCGTCCGGATCTGCGTCGACACGTCGAGACCGGCCACGCGCACGGCCGGCGCGTCGGGGTCGGTGCCCATCTCCAGGTCGAGGGCGCGCGCCCCGGCGGCGACGGCGGTGGTGTCGGCCAGGTCGGTGCCGGCCTCCAGGCACCACCAGCAGACCGCGCGGTACATCGCCCCGGTGTCCAGGTAGGCCAAACCCAGGCGTGCGGCCACCGCTCGGCAGACGCTGGACTTGCCCGAGCCGGAGGGGCCGTCGACCGCGACGACCAGGCGGGGGGCAGGCATGGCGGGACCTCGGATCAGCGACGGTGGGGAGCCCTCAGGGTAGTCGCTGCGGGGGTGCTCCCCGGACGACGTCGCCCTGCTGGGACGGTGGGCCCGTGGACACCGAGGACGCCCTGGCCGTCGCCGTCGACGTCGTGACCGCCGCCGGTGCGATGGCGGCGTCGCGGCAGGAGGGTGTCGTCGAGCGGACGAAGCCGGGCACGACGTCGCTGGCCGGGGCGGTCGTGACCGACGTCGACCTCGACGTCGAGTGCTACGTCGACGAACAGCTGGCCCTGCGGTGCGACGGCGACGGGCTGGTCGGCGAGGAGTACGCGGACCGTCCGGGCACCAGCGGGCGCACCTGGTACGTCGACCCGGTGGACGGGACCCTCAACTACGCCCGCAGGCTCGGACCCTGGTCGGTCGTCCTGTCGGCGTGGCGCGACGACGACGTCGAGCTCGTGGCCGTCTGGTCCGACGGCCGCGTCTGGACGGCGTCCGCCGGAACCGGCGCGTACCTGGACGGCACGCGGTTGCAGCTGCCGACGGAGCCGGAACCGGGCGGCCCCGTCCACGCCACGGCACGCCTGGTCGGGGACGTCGCTGCCGCCGGGTGGCTGGCGCGCACCGTGGAGACCTCCGCCGCGCAGATGGGCCAGGTCGCCGACGGGCGCGCCACCGGCACCGTCCGGCTGCGCGGTGAGCGCCGCGACGCGCACGGCCCGGCGCTGCTGGTGGCCGAGGCCGGCGGCGTCGTCTCCGACCTGGCTGGCGGACCCTGGTCGGCGGCCAGCACCGGCCTGGTGGCGGGTCGTGTCGGCGTCCACGCGGAGCTGCTCGAGCTCGCCCGCGCCCGCGACCGGCTCCCCCACTGATCGTCGGACCGCTGTGGGGGTGATTACCCCCAGAACGGTCCGACGATCAGTGGGTCTCACCCGTGGACGGTCCAGCCCCGGTCGGCCAGGGACGTCTCGAGGTGCTCGCGGGCGGTGGGCAGCACCGACAGCTCGGCTAGGCCGACCGGCTGCCCGGGTGAGTGCTCCAGCCGCAGGTCCTCCAGGTTGACGCCGATCTCGCCCATGTCCGAGAAGAGACGGCCGAGCTGGCCGGGGCGGTCGGGGACGACGACGGTCACGAGCGCGTAGGTGGTGGGCGGGGCGCCGTGCTTGCCGGGCACGCGGGCCACCCCGTCGTTGCCGGCCGCCACCGTTCGGGCCAGCGCCGCCCGGGCGCCGGGCGCATCGGGAGCGGCGTCGAGGTCCTCCAGGGCGCCGACCACGACGTCGAGGTCGTCGCGCAGCAGACGCAGCAGCGAGGCCACCGGACCGGCGTTGGCCCCCAGGATCTGCACCCACAGCGCCGGGTCGCTCGCGGCGATGCGGGTGACGTCACGCAGCCCCTGCCCGGCCAGGGCCACGGCGGGGTCGGCGGCCTCGCGCAACCGCGCCGCGACGAGGCTGGCCGCCACCTGCGGGACGTGGGAGACCAGCGCCACGGCCTCGTCGTGGTCGGCCGCGGACATCTGCACCGGCACCGCGCCGAGGTCGAGCGCCAGGTCGGTGACGGCGGCGACGGCCAGCGGCTCGGCGTCGTCGGCGGTCACCACCCACGGCCTGCCCACGAACAGGTCGCCCCTGGCCGCGACCGCCCCCGAGCGCTCGCG
>JBBSNO010000019.1:0-20432 GCA_038232615.1 Actinomycetales bacterium | reverse complement strand
CCGGCGGCGGTGGCGTGAGCGACGCTGTTGCGGCCGATCTCGGCGACGCTGCGGACCGACCGGGAGCTCTGCACGAAGTCGACGGTGAGGACGTCGTGCTGACCTGGCAGGGACAAGGTGACGGTCTCGCCGCTGAGCTCGGCCAGCTCCTCGAGCAGGGGACGGGCCACCGCGCGCAGGTCGAGGTTCGCCCGTGCGGCGCTGGCCAGCTGCAGGATCCGGACGCCGAGGCGGTACCGGCCGGTGGAGGGCATGTGCTGAACCAGACCTGCGTCGGTCAATGTCGAGAGAAGCCGGGAGGTGGTGCTGGGGTTGATCGCGGTTCGTCGGGCGATCTCGTTGGTGCCGAGTTCGGCACCGCCATCGGCGAGGGCGTCGAGGACGGCGACTGCCCGCTGGACCGATCCGACCTGCCGCGTTGCTGGTCGTCCGGTGCTCGGCATAGTACAGTCCTCCTCAGTTGGATATGGTATTGCCCCCAAGGCAACGCATCTAGTCAACCACATACGGGCAGGGTGAGAGCATGGAGTCGCGACGACTGGGCGGGACCCGGGTGAAGTACGTGATCATCGGGGCCGGAATCCATGGGCTGTCCACGGCGTGGCATCTGGCCCGCCGGCTCGAGGCGAGTGGCCGCGGCGATGGTCGCGATGTCCTGGTCCTCGACAAGTCGGGCGTCGGGTCCGGCGCGTCCGGGGTTGCCTGCGGGGTGATCCGCAACAACTACTTCCAGCCGGCCATGCGAGAGCTGATGGCTCATTCCGTCGACGTGTGGGAGTCCGATCCGGAGGCCTTCGCGTATCACCCGGTCGGGTACCTGCAGGTCGCTCCGGAGGCCATGCACGCCGATGTCGTGCAGATCGCGGCCGAGCAGCAGGCCATCGGGTACGACTCCGTCCTGGTAGAGGGAGTCGACGAGTGCCGCGCCTACCTGCTCGACCTGTTCGCTGACTGGCAGGCTCCGGGTCTGTCGGTGGTTCTGCACGAGAAGCGCGGTGGGTACGCCAACAACACCGCGTCGCTACGTGGGCTCGCCGCCAAGGCCGTGGCCGCGGGCGTCACGATCCGCACTGGCGTGCAGGTCACCGGCATCCTGATGGACGACGACTCCGTATGCGCGGTCGAGACCGACCAAGGTGAGATCGCCTGCGAGCAGCTGGTCATCGCGGTTGGCCCGTGGATCAGGGACCTGTGGGCGATGCTCGGACTCCCCGAAAGGATCCCTGTTACCGGAGCCGACGGCGCCGTGCATCCCGACATCCCGATGTGGACGTACTGGGCGCTGCAGGAGGGCACCCTCGCCGTGGACCCGAGCGAGTTCGTCGACAACCAGGGGCGAATACCGCCTGTGGTGCACGTGGACTCTGATCAGCCGCTCTACGACGACATCGACGGAAGCCTGATCACCGACGAGATGTGGGGGATCTACTACAAGCCGGACTTCAACTTCGGTGGTGTCCAGGGTGGCGCCTCACCAGAGCGCATCGACGGCGCGGCGAACGATATCGCGGTCGACCCGTACGGCACGGCAAGCCCGGAGTTCGTCGTGGGCGAGGACTTCGTCCGGATGTGGACCTCCGCCCTGGCGCATTGTCACAAGCGGTTCGAGGGCGCCCGGCCGCTCTACCGCAAGGAGCCCTCCGGCGGCATTGGCGCGTTCACTCCCGACAGCTTCCCGGTCTTCGACACGTTCCGCCACAATGCCTACGTCATCGCTGACTCCAACCACGGCTACAAGATGCTCGGGGTGGGTGACCTGGTCGCCCGCGAGCTGCTGGGGGAGACCTCGCAGTTGCTGGAGCCGTTCCGGTTCTCGCGGTACTCCAACGGCAGGTTGCACCCGATCAGCCACTCCCCCTTCCCGTGGAGTTGATGCTCGCCGCGGCGAGCACGCCGCCCCGCAGATCGGCGGTCAGGCGTGCGAGCGGTACGAGGCCGAGTTGACCGTCGCTGGTTTGCGCTGGACAAGTCGGTCTGACACACACAGGATCGCGGTGTGACGACCACCACCAGCGCGCCGGCGTCCACGCGGACGACATCCCTGACGATCGACGGGCAGGCGGTCACGGTCGCCGAGGGGACGACGATCTGGCAGGCGGCGCGGGACCTCGGCATCGACATCCCCGTGCTCTGCCACGACGAGAACGGCACCATCGACCCGGTCGGGGTCTGCCGGATGTGCGTGGTGGACACCGGCGGTCGGGCCTACGCGGCCGCCTGCGTGCGGCCGTGCGAGGCCGACATGGAGGTGACGACCGCGAGCGCGGAGGTCGAGCACAGCCGAGCGGTGCTGACCGAGCTACTCGTCGCCGACCAGCCGCCGCGCGAGCGCGACCCGAAGCAGACGACGACGGGCGACAACGAGCTGCTGGCGCTGGCCGACCGGTACGGCGTCACCCCGCCCGACGACCTGCCGTGCGGCTCCGGGCGGGGCACCGACCTGTCCAATCCCGTCATCGCCGTCGACCACGACGCCTGCATCCTGTGCGACAAGTGCGTGCGCGCGTGCGACGACGTCCAGGGCAACGACGTGATCGGGCGCAGCGGCAAGGGCTACTCCACGAAGATCTCCTTCGACCTCGACGACCCGATGGGCAAGTCGTCCTGCGTCACCTGCGGCGAGTGCGTCGCCGCCTGCCCCACCGGTGCCCTGACCAACAAGCCGATCCGCGAGATCCCGATCCGGCCCCGCGACGAGCTCGACGCCGTCGACAGCGTGTGCCCGTACTGCGGTGTCGGGTGCGCCCTGACGTACTTCGTCGACCGCGAGCGTGGGGCGATCGCGTACGCCGAGGGGCGCGACCAGCCTGGCTCTCAGGGGCGCCTGTGCGTCAAGGGCCGTTACGGGTGGGACTACGCGGCCTCGCCGCAGCGCCTCACCAAGCCTCTGATCCGGATCGACTCCTCCTACCCCAAGGGCCCGCTGTCTGCGGACGTCCGGGGTGACATGGAGGTCGGTCGCGAGCGCACCCCCCGCGGACGCCGCCCCGGTGGGCTCGTCCCGCAGGAGGAGGTGCTGCCGCACTTCCGGGAGGCGTCGTGGGACGAGGCGCTCGACCTGATCGGCACCCGGATGGCCGAGGTCCACGCCGAGGGTGGGGGAGGGGCCATCGCCGGCTTCGGGTCGGCCAAGTGCTCCAACGAGGAGGCATACCTCTTCCAGAAGCTGCTGCGCACCCGCTTTCGTACCAACAACATCGACCACTGCACCCGGCTGTGTCACGCGTCGTCGGTCGCCGCGTTGTTCGAGGGCATCGGATCGGGCGCCGTCTCGACGACGTACGGCGACATCGAGAACTCCGACGTCGCGATCATCACCGGCAGCAACTCGACCGCCAACCACCCTGTAGCGGCCACGTTCTTCAAGCAGGCCCGCCGCAACGGGACGAAGATCATCTACGTCGACCCGCGCGCCGACAAGGTCGCCGACCACGCCGACATCTTTTGCCAGATCAAGCCGGGCACCGACGTGGCCTTCTACAACGGGATCATGCACGAGATCATGCGGCTGGGGCTGGTGGACGACGAGTTCGTCGCGGAGCGCACGTCGAACTTCGACGAGCTGCGGACGACGGTCGCCGACTACCCGCCGGAGAAGGTCGCGCAGATCACGGGCATCCCCGCTGACACGATCCGCGAGGTGGCGCGGGTCTGGGGCGAGGCGAACGCCGGGATCATTTTCTGGGGCATGGGGATCTCGCAGCATACGACCGGCACCGACAACGCCCGGTGCCTGATCGCCTTGTGCTCCATCACGGGCAACGTCGGCAAGCCCGGTGCCGGGCTGCACCCCCTGCGCGGGCAGAACAACGTGCAGGGCGCCTCCGACATGGGCCTCATCCCGATGTTCTACCCCGACTACCAGCGGGCAGCCGACGCGGACGTGCGGGTGAAGTTCGAGCGGGCGTGGGGCCACGAGCTCGAGCCCGAGCCCGGCCTGACGGTCACCGAGATCATCGGCTCGATCCTCGACGGCGGCGTCAAGGGGATGTACATGATGGGGGAGAACCCCTTCATGTCCGACCCCAACATGAACAAGGTGCGAAAGGCGCTGTCGGCGCTGGAGGTCCTCGTCGTCCAGGACAGCGTCCTCACGGAGACGGCCGAGTTCGCCGACGTCGTCCTGCCTGCCACCTCGTACCTGGAGAAGGACGGTACGTACACGAACACGGACCGCCGTGTTCAGCTGGGGCGCAAGGCTCTGGATGCCCCGGGCGACGCGCGCCCCGACTGGGAGATCACCCAGCAGATCGCGAACCGCCTCGGCCTCGGCTGGTCCTACGACTCACCGCGGGACGTGTTCGAGGAGATGGTCGAGCTGGTGCCGAGCTACGCGAACCTCACCTACGACAACCTCGGCGGCACCGGCAAGCTCTACCCGAACGACGACCCCGAGCACAGCGACGGGACGGTCGTGATGTTCGACGAGCGGTTCAACACCGGTGACGGCCTCGCGCACCTGGTGCCCGCCCAGTGGCTCCCGGCCCGCGAGCTGCCCGACGACGAGTACCCGTTCGTGCTGAACACCGGCCGGCTGCTGGAGCACTGGCACACCGGCTCCATGACGCGCCGGTCGTACGCCCTGGACGCCATCGCCCCGCGTGCCGAGGTGTACGTGCATGCCGACGACGCGGCGTCCCTCGGTCTGGTGGACGGTGGCATGGCGCGCGTCTCGTCGCGGCGCGGCGTGATCGAGCTCAACGTCCGCGTCTCCCACCGCGAGATGCGCGGCAACGTCTTCATCCCGTTCCACTTCCGCGAGGCGGCGGCCAACCTGCTCACCACCGACGAGATCGACCCGGTCGGCAAGATCCCCGAGTTCAAGTTCTGCGCCGTGAGCATCGAGCCGCTGCCAGGTTCGTGCTCCCCGGGTGGAGTGCTGGTCGAGACCGGCCGCGACTCCGTCGCCGATGTCGCGGAGGGGCCCTTGTGACCACGGACGCCACGACGGCGGGGGGGCCCCGGCGCGCCCCGGGGGCCGAGGCGCGTGCCGGACGGTTCCCGGGGCCGAGCCTTGTCCCGGCGCTCAACGTGATCCAGGCACGCGTGGGCTGGCTGCCCCGCGCCGAGCTGGAGACGCTCGCGCGTGAGGTGAAGCGGCCGCTGTACGAGATCCAGGGCCTGATCACCTTCTACCCGCACTACCGGACGTCGCCGCCCAAGGACGTGGCGCTGCACCTGTGCCGCGACCTTTCGTGCTGGTTGGTCGACGGTGGCGCCTCGCTCGGCGACGCCTCGGCACGGTACGCGGGCGCCGACGACGTCGAGACGGTCGAGGTGTCGTGCCTCGGACGCTGCGACATCGCCCCCGCGGTCGTCGTCAACGACCAGCCGGCCAGCATCGACCGCACCGACGACCTGGTCTCCGCGGCCCGGAACGGTTCATTGGCCGACGCGCCGGTGAAGGTCTACAACCCCGACGGCCCGTGGGACAACGACCCCTACGCCCCGGGCGAGGAGCGGTACCGCACGCTGCGGGCCCTGCTGGCCGGGGACGTGTCCGCCGAGTCGGTGGTCTCGGCGCTGAAGGACTCGGGACTCCGGGGGATGGGCGGTGCCGGGTTCCCGACCGGCCAGAAGTGGGAGCTGGTCGCCGGGCAGGCTGCCGGCCCAAAGTACGTCATCTGCAACGCCGACGAGTCCGAGCCGGGCACGTTCAAGGACCGGCAGATCCTGGCCGAGCAGCCCCACCTGGTGCTGGAGGGTCTGCTGCTGGGGATGGTCGTCGTCGGCGCGGAGCAGGGCTGGGTCTTCATCCGGCACGAGTACGGGCCGGAGGAGCGCGTGCTGCGGGCCGAGATCGAGCGGCTGCGCGAGCTGGGTCTGGTCGGCACCGACGCCGGGGGCACGGGACGTCGGCTGCAGGTCGACGTGTTCACGTCGCCCGGTGGCTACATCTTGGGCGAGGAGTCGGCGCTGCTGGAGTGCATGGAGGGCCACCGCGGTGAGCCCCGCAACAAGCCGCCGTTCCCGGGCGTGTACGGGTTGTGGGGCAAGCCGACGCTGATGAACTCCGTCGAGACCCTGGCCGACGTGCCGATCGTCGTCGAGCGCGGGGCGCAGTGGTGGAAGGACCAGGGACTCGGGGACCACGACGGGCTCAAGTGGTTCTCGGTCTCGGGACACGTGGCGAAGCCCGGCGTGTACTGCGTTCCGATGGGGACGACGGTCCGAGCTCTGCTCGACGTCGCCGGCGGGATGGCGGACGGCGCGTCGCTGGGCGCGGTGCAGCCCGGTGGTGCGTCCTCGAACTTCCTGTGGCCGGACGAGATCGACGTCGAGCTCGACTTCGCCTCTCTCGCGGATGCAGGCTCCATGCTCGGCTCCGGGGCCATGGTCGTGATGGCCGAGGGAACCGACCTGCTGGCCGCCGCGACGAACGTGCTGCGGTTCTTCCGGGACGAGTCGTGCGGCAAGTGCGTGCCCTGTCGCGTGGGGTCATCGAAGGCTCACGCGATGCTCGCGGAGACACTCGACTCCGGCGGCGTGCTGGAGGACGGGCAGCGTGACCGGCTGCTCGACCTGGAGGTCGTCCTGCGCAAGACCTCGATCTGCGGCCTCGGTCAGGTCGCCCTCGGGCCTGTCGCCAGCGTGCTCGGGCGTGACCGCGGAGGAGCCGCGGCTCGTCCGCAGCCGCGCTGATCCTCGCCGTGGGACAGGAGTTCTTCACCACGCGGACCGTCGCCGAGGCGCTCGCAGGCTTCACGCCGTCACGCCGGACCGGTGCGGAGACGGTGGCGCTTGACGACGCCCGTGGCCGGGTGCCGAGCCAGGACGTCGTCAGCCCGGGCGACCTGCCGGGGTTCGCACGGTCGACGGTCGACGGTTACGCCGTCCGCGCCGCCGACACGTACGGCGCCTCAGAGGGGATCCCCTCCTACCTGGACCTCGCTGGTGCCGTGGCGATGGGGGCGCCGGCGGACGTCGCGGTGACGCCCGGCACCGCGGTCGCCGTCCCGACCGGTGGGGTGCTGCCGGACGGCGCGGACGCCGTCGTGATGGTCGAGCACACCGCCGAGTCGATGGCCGGCACGGTCGAGGTCGTGCGTCCCGTCGCGCCGGGGGAGGGGACGGTGCGTGCCGACGAGGACGTGTCACGCGGTGGCGTGCTGGCGCGGGCCGGACGTCGGCTCCGCGCGGCCGACCTGGGCCTGCTCGCCGCCGCGGGCGTCGTCTCACTGGACGTGCACGCCCGGCCGCGCGTCGCGATCGTCTCGACCGGTGACGAGCTGGTGCCGGCCTCGACCGCCGTGCCCAGCCCGGGGCAGGTGCGCGACGCGACGTCCTGGGCCCTGGCCGCGCTGGTGCAGGACGCCGGCGGGATCCCCGACGTGCGCGGCATCGTCGGTGACGACGCCGGTGCGTTGGAGGCGGTGCTGCGCGACGCCGTCAGCACGTGCGACATGGTCGTCGTGTCCGCCGGGTCGTCGGTCGGTGCCCGGGACGAGACGGCCGGGGTGGTGGCCCGCCTCGGCGACCCCGGGATCTGGTGCCACGGGATCGCCGTCCGCCCGGGGAAGCCGACACTGCTCGCCCAGGCGGGCGACGTGCCGGTCGTCGGGCTGCCCGGCAACCCGTTGTCGGCGCTGGTCGTCTTCCGCCTGCTCGGGGTCCCTCTGGTGCACCGGCTCGTCGGCTCCGCCCCGCCGCCCTGGCCGTCCGTGCGTGCCGTGCTGTCCCGCCAGATCGCCTCTGCCGCAGGGCGTCTGGACGTCGTCCAGGTGCGCGTCGTCGACGGTGTCGCCGAGCCCCTGTTCGGCCTGTCCGCCCTGCTTACCGTGCTGACGCGGGCGGACGGGTACGTCGTCGTCCCCGTCGAGGTGACCGGCCTCCCCGCCGGCGCCGACGTCGAGGCCCTCCTCTACACCTGACCGTGGGGCGTCACGAAGTCCTTGATCACCGTCACGACCCGCCCGCGATCAAGGACCCCGCCGCCCGCGATCAAGGACCCCGCCGCCCGCGATCAAGGACTCTGTGCCACCGGGAGATGCCGGCGAAACCCAGCAGATAGCGTGGCGCGCGTGCGCAGCAGCCCGTTCGTGAGCGACGTGCCCGCGGCGCAGGCGCACGCGGCCTGGGAACGCGCGTGCCGTCAGGCCGGCTGCCCGACCCGGGTCGAGAGCGTCGCGCTGTCCCTCGCCGACGCGGTCGGCTGCGTGACGGCAGAGGCGATCTGGGCCACCCGGTCGTCACCCCCGTTCGACTCCGCGGCCATGGACGGGATCGCGGTGAACGCCGCCGACACCGTGGGAGCGGGCGAGCGGACACCGGTGGTCCTGCGCCTCGACGCCTACGACGTCGTGGACACCGGCGACCCCATGCCCACGGGTCGCGACGCCGTGGTCATGCGCGAGCACGTCCACCACGCCGGGGACGGCAGCGCGGAGCTGCTCGCCGCGGTGCCGCCGTACGCCAACGTGCGCTCGATCGGCGAGGACGTCGCGGCCTCCGAGCTGCTCCTGCCCGTCGGGCACCGGCTGCGCCCCGTCGACGTCGCCGCCGCAGCGGCCGCCGGCGCCACCGGGATCGTCGTGCACCGCCGTCCCCGTGTCGTGGTCGTCCCCACCGGGGACGAGATCGTGCCGGTCGGGACGACGCCCGCGCCGGGTCAGATCCTCGACACGAACTCCCTGATGCTGGCCGCCCAGGCCCGGCAGGCCGGTGCGGAGGCCACGGTCACCGACGTCGTCCCGGACGATCCCGACCTCATCGGTTCGGCGGTTCGCGCGGCGGCCGCTGTCGCCGACCTCGTGGTGGTCGTGGCCGGCTCCAGCGCGGGACGTGACGACTACACGGCACGCGTGGTGGCCAACGAGGGTGTGCTCGCGGTACACGGCGTCGCGGTCCGGCCGGGACATCCCGTGGTGCTGGGCGTGGTCGGGTCCACGCCGGTCCTCGGCGCGCCCGGCTACCCGGTCTCGGCCGCCCTGACCTTCGACATCTTCGCGGCCCCCCTGCTGGCGTCGTTGGAGGGCTCGGTGGCGCACCGACGTCAGCGCACGCCGGCCCGTCTCGCCCGCAAGCTCGTGTCCGTGGTGGGGATGGACGACTGGGTGCGGGTCCGGCTCGGCCTGGTCGCGGGCGAGGTGGTGGCCATGCCGCTGCCGCGCGGCGCCGGCGTGCTGACGTCGTTGGTACGTGCCGACGGTCTCCTCGTCGTCCCCGCCGGGATCGAGGGCCACCACGCGGGCGACCACGTCGAGGTGGACCTGCTGCGGTCGATCGACGACGTGCGCCGGACCGTCGTCGCCGTCGGCTCGCACGACCTGGTGCTCGACCTCGCGGCGTCGGCGATGAGGGTCGCCGACCCGCGGATCACGCTCGCGTCGTCCAACGTCGGGTCGCTGGGAGGGCTGGTGGCGCTGCGGGACGGCCTGTGCCACGTCGCCGGTTCCCACCTGCTCGACGAGGCGACGGGGGAGTACACGCTGCCGTACGTCGACCGGGTCCTGGCCGGGCGCGACATCGCCGTGGTCCGGCTGGTGCACCGGCAGCAGGGGTTGCTGGTCGCACCCGGAAACCCGTTGGGAGTCAAGGGGATCGAGGACGTCGCTCGCCCGGGGATGCGCTACGTGAACCGCCAGCGCGGTGCGGGGACCCGCGTGCTGCTCGACCACGAGCTGCGCCGGCGCGGGATCGACGCCCAGGACGTCGACGGGTACGCCCGCGAGGAGCACACCCATCTCGGTGTCGCCGCCGCGGTGGCAGCCGGGCGGGCCGACTGCGGTCTCGGGATCGTGGCGGCGGCACGGGCGTTCGGGCTCGACGTGGTCGAGGTCGCCGAGGAGCCCTACGACCTCGTCCTCGACGCCTCGCTGCTGGACGACGACCTGCTCGTGCCCCTGTGGGCGCAGCTCGCGTCGAAGGAGTTCAGGGAGTCCGTCGAGGCCCTCGGTGGCTATTCGACCCGGGAAACGGGAGGACGGGTCCGGTGATCGCCGCTCTGCGCATGTGTGGGACGACTGGACGGCGACTGGACGGCACGAGGCGCCAAAACGTCCCGTGCACAACCCTCGTATGCGTGGATTGAAACAGAGTACTGGGACACTGAAGGGTGTACAACCTTTCCCATCGATGCCTGGGTCGAGTCCGATCTAGATGTTGTCGCGGCGGCGTAAGCAGTTGTCGGTCGTGCTCGGACTTTCGGCACTCGCGGGGTTCGCCGTGGCGAGCGGGATCATCCTCGGTTACGTCATTGCTCGACTGCTGGACGGCCAATGGGCGGTAGGGGCGATCGCGATTGGGTCATTTGTCGTTGGCCGCTGGTGGGAGCGGCGCGGCCGGCAGTGGCAACCTATGCCTGCGGGAGCAAGGCGCCAGCCGCAATCTTCGTCGACTGGTTCGTGATCGTGCTCGCGACGTTCGTCGATCGGCTGCCGGGCTTCGGCGAGCGGAGTAGGTGCGTGGCCGCAGTGGGGCCGTTCGCCTCGCGCGGTGGGCGAGGGTCAGGGGGTGGGGCCAACGGTGATCGGACGACCGGCGGCCTGCCAGTCCTTGGTCCCCCCGACGACCGAGACGGCGTCCACCCCGGCGCCTAGCAACGCCTGCACACCCTGGGCACTGCGCCCGCCGGACTGGCACACCACGTAGACCGTGTCGCCGCCCGCCACCTCGCCACTGCGGGCGGGCAGCTGACCGAGCGGGACGTTCACGGCCCCGGCGACGTGCCCGGCCTCGTACTCGTGCGGCTCCCGGACGTCGAGGACGGCAGCGCCCACCTCGTGTGCCCGGGCGAACGTGTCCTGATCGGTCTCTGGCGTGCTCATGACGCCGACCCTAACGCGAGGCCACGTACCGAGCCGGGTGACGCATCACACCACCGGATCGGCAGGGGCGAGCCGGCTGCGCTGGTAGCCTCGACACCGGTCGGCTTCCTGCTGACCCACTCCCGCGGGCGAGACTGCCCGTGAGGTCGCTCCCCAGGAACCGGTCCAGCCGGAACCCTTGATCCTCGGTAGAGGTTCACCGCAGCGCGTCGGCGCCGCGGGACGAGTTGCGGCCACCGATCCGCAACGGAGCACCCTTTCCGCATGTCTACGTCCCGCCCGCCCTCCTTCCGCTCCTCGCGACCGCAGCCCGGAGGCCGACGTCCGGTTGGTCGCCGCAGCAGCGGGTCCTCGCGACCGGCCCGTTCGGTCGACCCCGCGACCAACGCGCTCGAGCAAGCCCTGACCGATGCCATGAACGCCCCCACGCCTGACGTCACCTCGTTCGCCGAGCTCGGCCTGCCGGTGCCGCTCATCGACGCCCTCGACCGCGCCGGCATCCGCACGCCCTTCCCGATCCAGGCACGCACGATGCCCGACGTGCTGGCGCGCCGTGACGTGCTCGGCCGCGCGCAGACCGGGTCGGGCAAGACGCTCGCGTTCGGCCTGCCGATGCTCGCTCGCCTCGCCGGCGGCAGGCGTCGGGCCACCGCTCCGCGCGGACTGGTGCTGGTGCCGACCCGCGAGCTCGCCAAGCAGGTCGCCGACGCGATCACGCCGCTGGGCCGCGACCTGAACGTGCGCGTCACCACCGTCTTCGGCGGCGCCCCCATGGGCCGCCAGATCGCCGACCTGCAACGCGGGGTCGACATCGTCGTCGCCACACCGGGCCGGCTCATCGACCTGATGGAGCGCCGCTCGATCACCCTGGACGCCATCGAGATGGTCGTCCTCGACGAGGCCGACTACATGGCCGACCTCGGCTTCATGCCGGCGGTCACCCAGATCCTCGACGCGACGCCGGCCGGCGGGCAGCGGCTGCTGTTCTCGGCCACGCTCGACCGCGGCGTGGACCGGCTGGTGCGGACCTACCTGAACGACCCCGCGATGCACGCCGCGGCGCCGGCCGCGGCGCCGGTGGAGAACATGGACCACCGCGTCTTCACGGTCGGCTCGGAGCACAAGGTCGCCGTTGCGGCCGAGGTGGCCGCCCGCCCCGGACGGACCCTGTTCTTCGTGCGCACCAAGCACGGCGCCGACCGCCTGGCGCAGCAGCTGAACAAGGAGGGCGTTCCGGCCGCGCCGATTCACGGCAACCTCACGCAGGGTGCCCGTCAGCGGGCACTGGACAGCTTCACTGCCGGCAGCCCCCGCGTGCTGGTCGCCACCGACGTCGCCGCCCGCGGCATCCACGTGGACGACGTCGACCTCGTCGTGCACTTCGACCCGCCGAACGACCACAAGGACTACCTGCACCGGTCCGGGCGCACCGCCCGCGCCGGCACCGCCGGCACCGTCGTGTCGCTGGTGCAGCGCGCCCAGATGCGTGACATGGCGCGGCTCCACGAGATGGCCAAGGTGTCGCCGACGATCTCCCTGGTCCACCCGGGGCACGAGGACGTGCGCGAGATCGCGACGTCCGGGACGCCCGTGGTCGTCCAGCCGATGCCGGCGCGTCGGGACGACGACAAGGCCCGGTTCCGTCGCGACGGCTACCGGTCCGGCGGCTCGCCGCGCACGGGCTCCAACTCGCGTCCGGCCAGCCGCCCCGGCCAGGGCCGCACGGCCCCGGGCCGCAGCAGCCGCCGTCCGGCATGATCGGGGCGTGACCGCCCCGCGCCCCAAGAACACCGAGGACGACTCGACGACGGAAGCCGACGAGACGACGAAGGCCGACGAGACGACGAAGGCCGACGTCCCGCCGCACGTGCGAGCGGGCAACCGCGCCCTCGAGATGGCCGAGGGCGTCGTGTACGTCGGCATCGCCGCGTTCCTCGTCGTGACGGCGATCGGTGCGCTGGTGGCAGCGGCGCGCCAGGTCCCGGCGCTGTTCGGCGCGGACAGTGCCGGTGACGCGGCCCTGGAGGTGCTCGACACCCTGCTGCTGGTGTTCATCGTGGTCGAGCTGCTGTTCGCCGTCCGCATCACCATCGCCAAGCGCGAGCTCATCGCCGAGCCGTTCCTGCTCGTCGGCATCATCGCCTCGATCAAGGAGATCATCGTCCTGTCGGTCAAGGCCGCGGACGAGATCGGCACCGGCGACCGGTTCGACGACGCGATGTGGGAGGTCGGCGTCCTGGGGGTGCTGGTGCTGCTCCTGGGGATCACCGCGTGGCTGCTGCGCATCAAGGAGCGCGAGCCGGGGGAGGGCGACGACAGCGAGCCCTACACGACGGACCAGAGCAGGGACAGGCCAGGTTCGTGAAGGCGCTGCTCGGCGGCTCGCGGGACGACCTGCTGCTCGGGCTGGGCGTGATGGCCTGGATCGGCGCGATCCTCTTCGTCGACCGGTCGGGCTCGATGGCCGAGCAGGTGGCTCTCGGCGTGCTCACCTGGGCGCTGCTGCTCGGTGTGCTGCACCGCGAGGCCCCGCTGGCACGCGCGCAGACCGCCGTGGTCGTCGTGCTGGCCACGGCCGTCGAGTACACGTTCTCCCCGCTGCTGGAGGCCTACACCTACCGGCTGGAGACGGTGCCCGCCTACGTGCCACCTGGACATGGCCTGGTGTACCTCGCGGCCCTGGCGCTCGGGCGCACACCGCTGTTCGGCCGGTACCGCCGCCAGCTCGTGGCAGCGACGCTGATCCTCGGCGGGGGCTGGGCGCTGCACGGCGTCACGCTCGCGGAGCGGCCCGATGCCCTGGGCGCCTTCTGGTTCGTGTGCCTGGCCGGGTTCCTGCTCTGGGGACGCTCCCAGCTCCTGTACGTGGGGGCGTTCGTCGTCGTCACGTGGGTCGAGGTCGCGGGGACGGCGCTGGGCACCTGGGTCTGGGCCACCCACGACCCGGTGCTGGGCATCGTGTCGCAGGGCAACCCGCCCTCCGGTGCCGCGGGCGGCTACGGCTGGTTCGACCTCTACGCGCTGCTGCTCGCGCCGTGGGTGCTGCGCGGGGTGAGCCGGGCCAGGACCTCGGTGTGCAGGTGGCCGTTGGTGGTCAGGGCGTTCCCGCCGAAGGGGCCCTCCTCGCCGTCCAGCGAGGTGAACCGCCCGCCGGCCTCGGTAACGATGGGGACCAGCGCGGCCATGTCGTGCAGCGCCAGCTCGGGCTCGCAGGCGACGTCGACGGCGCCCTCCGCCACCAGCACGTGCGACCAGAAGTCGCCGTAGCCCCGCGTCCGCCAGCACGCGCGGGTCAGGTCGAGGAACTCCTCCAGCATGCCCGCGGCCTCCCACCCGGACAGGCTCGAGTAGGCGAGCGAGGCGTCGGCGAGGTCGGTCACCCCTGAGGTGTGGATGCGCGTCGCCGCCGACAGCGAGCGCCCCGTCCACGCCCCGGAGCCGGTGGCGGCCCACCACCGGCGTCCGAGCGCGGGCGCCGAGACCACGCCCAGGACCGGTGACCCGTCGTCGATGAGGGCGATCAACGTCGCCCACACAGGCACGCCGCGGACGAAGTTCTTGGTGCCGTCGATCGGGTCGACCACCCACTGCCGCGACCCGTGACCGGTGGACCCGAGCTCCTCGCCGATGACCGCGTCGCGGGGCCTCGTGCGCTTCAGCTGGGACCGCACCAG
The DNA here is from genome assembly GCA_038232615.1 of Actinomycetales bacterium. Classification (GTDB taxonomy): domain Bacteria; phylum Actinomycetota; class Actinomycetes; order Actinomycetales; family DASROP01; genus DASROP01. Next base: position 5,992 of record JBBSNO010000019.1, on the reverse strand, counting down.
CTGCTCGGCGCTGCGGTCGGCGTCGCTGACGGGGGTCAGGTCGGGCTTGGTCTCCACGACGAGGTCGCGTGCCTTGAAGCGGGACATGGTCAGGCCGTCGACCGAGTCGGCGACGACGTGCGCCAGGCGCAGGTCGTCGTCGTAGGACGCGACGCGGCGCTGAGTCTCGGTGCTCATGACCCTCCCCCTTCGTCGCCCGGAAGGCGTGGCCGTGCTCGCCGCGCTGCCTCATCACGGCAAACTACCGGCTGGCCGGGCCAGACCAGTGGACGCCGAGCCGCCGGTGCGCGGCGCCGCCGACGCAGGCAGAATCGGGGGATGGAGCAGATGCCGCTGCACGAGGCGCTCGTCGGTCGCGAGCGGGTGCTGGCGACCTTCCTGGACGACGACGGACGGCTGACGCAGATGCCGGCCAAGCACCGCAAGCGGCTGGTCGTGCTCGACCACATCGCGCGGACCTTCGAACCCGGCGCGCGCTACACCGAGCTCGAGGTGAACGCGATGCTGCGAGCGTTCCACGACGACGTCGCGATGGTGCGCCGCTACCTGGTGGACGCGCAGTTCCTCTCGCGGGCCGACGGGGTCTACTGGCGCACCGGCGGGACCTTCGACTGACTTCCCGGGTTCCTGAGCCGCGGGGCTCGCGTGCGACGATCGTCTCGTGCTCGACACCGTGGTAGGGCTGCCCGTGCACCTTCTCGTGGTGCACGCGGTCGTCGTCGGCATCCCCCTGATGTCGTTGGTCACCGTGGCCGTCGCGGTCCGACGTCCGCCCCGCGGGTGGCTCTGGCTCGTCGTGGCCGCGAACGCCGCCCTGCTCGCGGTCACGGTCGTGGCCAAGGAGTCGGGGGAGGAGCTCGAACGTCGCGGTGGCTGCAGACCTGGTGGTGGAGCACTCGGCGCTGGGAGACAGGCTCCCGCTCTTTGCGCCGGGACTGCTCGCCGCCGCCGTGCTGGTCACCCTGGTGCAGCGGCGCGACGGCCTCGGCCGCCTGGCGGTCGTCGCGGCGCTGGTCGCGGGGCTCGCCGCCACGGTGTGGGTCGTTCGCGTCGGCGAGTCGGGCACCCGCGCGGTCTGGGGTCCGGTCGTGGAGTTCACCGACCCCTGAGCAGAGGCCGGTCAGGCGCGAGCGGCCTCCTCGTGCGGCAATCCCGCAGGTCGGACGGTGCGGGCTCGCGCGATGGCGGCGAACGCGAGGGTGAGCAGGACCCAGACGGCGACCGCGACCGCGGTGACCGTGCTCGCCACGATGTCGCCGACGACCGCGACGCCGACCGCGGCCGGCACCCATCCAGGCACCACCCCGGCCCGCCACTGCGCGACGGCCAGCACGACCAGGCCGATGAAGGTGCACAGCAGGAACATGGCGGTCATCGCGACCGCGACGAGGCTGGCTGGGAGCGCTTGCGCGGCGGTGACGGCGGCGTCCCCCGTCAGGGTGCGGGCGACCTGCAGCTCGGCGCTGCCCAGGGCCAGCACCCCGCTCCACCCGACCAGGCCCGCCGCCACCAAGCCGGTGCCGACGGCGGCGCCGCGCGGACGGTGGGGCTGCAGCAGCCGGTGCATCCCGGCGACTGCCGGGACGAAGAGCAGGATCGTCAGCAGGTTGAGCAGGTGCGCGAGCTGAGTGCGACCCGCGGCACCGGCCAGCACCTCCAGGCGTTCGCCGACGTCCACCGGGGTGTGTGGCCACACCAGGGTGGTGGCGAGCCCGACGAGCGGTGCGGCGACGAGCGCCGCCGCCTGAAGTCGGCGGGTGGAGTGGCGATCGGCCAGGACGGTCATGTCGTGGTGCTCCTTGGTCTGGGACGGCGTGGCCGTGGGACGGCGATGGCGACGCTAGTCCGCCGGCTGAGGCAGGGCGGCGCGCGGTGGGAGCGCAGGGCGCAGGATCTCGAGCAGGACCGGGAGACCCACGTTCGCGCGGCGGTCGCCCACGAGCGTCAGCGCATCGCCCGCGAGCTGCACGACGTCGTCGCCCACAGCGTCAGCGTCATGGCGCTCCAGGCGGGAGCGGCCCGGCAGTACCTCGGCCGGGACCCGGAGCGTGCGCGACAGCCGCTGCTCCTGGTCGAGGACGTCGGACGCGAGGCGCTCGAGGAGCTCCACCGGTTGCTGCAGGTGCTCCGCCACCACGACGAGGGGCAGCGTCCGCTTGCCGGCCTCGACCACGTCGACCAGCTCGTCGAGCAGGTGCGGCGAGCCGGGGTCGACGTGCGGGTCGACGTCGGTGGTGCTCCTCGGCGGCTCGCACCGGGTCTGGACCTCACCGCGTACCGCGTGCTGCAGGAGGCGCTGACGAACGTGCTGAAGCACGCACCGGCCGCGCGGCCGCGGGTGGAGGTCGTCTACGCCGAGCGCGAGCTGTTGTTGTCGGTCGTCGACGAGGGTGGCGGCACGGCGTCGCGCCCGGGGCGGGGCTCCGGCGGCCACGGGCTGATCGGGATGCGCGAGCGGGTGCTGCTGTACGGCGGGTGCCTGGACGCCGGCCCGCGCGCGGAAGGTGGGTTCGCCGTCCGGGCACGGCTGCCCCTCGTCCACGGGGTGACCGGCGAGTGAGCGTGCGCGTCGTCATCGCCGACGACCAGGCCCTGGTGCGCAGCGGCCTTCGGCTCATCCTGGAGGCGCAGCCCGACCTGGACGTGGTCGGCGAGGCGGGGGACGGCGTCGAGGCCGTGCAGCTGGCCCGCGAGCACGCACCCGACGTCGTCCTGATGACATCCAGATGCCGCGCATGGACGGGATCGTCGCCACCGGGCGCGTCTGCGCGCTGCCGGGCCGCGCGCCACGCGTCCTGGTGCTGACCACCTTCGACCAGGACGACCACCTGTACGACGCCGCACGGGCAGGCGCGACGGGCTTCCTGCTCAAGACCGCGCCGCCCGAGCAACTCGTCGCCGCGGTGCGCGCCGCCGCTGCGGGCGAGACCCTGTTCGCGCCGTCCATCACCCGCCGGCTGCTCGACGAGTTCACCAGTCGACCACCGCCCGGAACGGTCGTCCCGCCCGCGGTCGCCACGCTCACCGACCGCGAGCGCGAGGTCCTGGTCCTGGTCGCGCGCGGGCTGTCGAACACCGAGGTGGCGCGTGAGCTCGTCGTCAGCGAGGGCACGGTCAAGAGCCACCTCAACCGGCTGCTGGCCAAGCTGGGCGTGCGCGACCGCGTCCAAGTCGTCGTGCTGGCCTACGAGTCAGGGCTGGTACGTCCCGGCGACCCCTGAGGGGTCCGGCCGCCACGGGGAGGACGCAGCATGCACTCGTTCACAGGGACGGTTACACAGGGTGCCTGACCCGCTACGCTCAGGGCCCGGTCTCACTGTCGCGGCAGGGGTCCACGTCGATTCGAGGTCGTGTGGGTATGGGTGGAGGTGTCACGATGCAGCGACACCGTGTCTACCTGCTGAGCCTGGCCCTCGGGTTCCCGGCCCTGGTGCTGACGTACGTCCTGGTCGGCCGTGACGACCCGGTCACCCGTTTCGGGTGGCCGCCGCTGATGCTGCACCTGCTGGTGTCCGGCTGGCTCCTCCTGCGCCACCCCCACCGCGTCGTCGCCGTGGAACGGGCGACCCTTGCCCTGGTCACCGCCCTGATGCTGGCGCGGATGGCCTACCACCTCGTCGCGAAGGACGCCGAGCAGGCCTGGCTGGCACTCAGCCCAGGCACCTTCATGGGTCTGGTGCTGCTCGTCGTGTTCGGCTACGTGGTCCTGGGCACCGCAGGCGGCTTGCGGTGGAGCGTGCTGGTCATCGGCGCCAGCACGGCGCTGGTCGCGGTCACGGTCGTGCCCCAGTCGCTGGCCGGTGGGCAGTGGGACGTCCTCGTGGCGATGCTGCGTGCGGAGGTGTACGTCGTCGTCACGGCCATCTTCGTGCATGCGCTGGCACGCACCAGGGACGACGCCGCCCAGGCGCACGTCCAGGCGCAGCGGATGTGGGACCTGGCCAACCGCGACGCGCTCACCGGCCTGCCGAACCGCCGCCGTGCCGAACGCCTGCTGACCCAGCACATGGGCGGTGAGGGCCCGCTGGCTGTCCTCAGCCTCGACATCGACTGGTTCAAGAACGTGAACGACGAGCACGGGCACGCCGTGGGCGACGTGGTGCTGCACGACCTGGCGGCGGCGCTGAGCGCCGCCGCCCCGACCGGTGTCGCCGTCACCCGCTGGGGCGGTGAGGAGTTCCTCATCGTGTGCCCCGAGACCGACCTGGCCGATGCGGCCGCGCTGGGGGAGCGACTGCGGGTGGCGGTTGCCGCCTGCCCGCTGCCGAACCAGCTGAGGCTGACCGTCTCGGTCGGTCTGGCGTGCCGACGTCATGACGACGACGTCGACACGCTGCTGGGACGGGTGGACGCGCTGCTCTACGCCGCCAAGGCCGTCGGTCGCAACGTCGTGTGCGCCGACGAGCCGGCCGAGATGCCCGCGGCCCCGACCGGTCCGCCGCGTCAGCGTCGGCGCGGGGAGGCCGGTGACCTGAGCATCCAGAAGACCGGTCAGTGACCCGGCGACCGCTCGGCCCGTTCGCTCAGTCGTTGCTAGTGTCGGGCTGTCGGCTGCGCAGCAGGCGCCGCAACGACGCCAGCCGCGCCGGGCCGGCACTCCCGGCCCCGCCGACGGCGACGAACTCGTCGAGTGCGCACTCCGGCTCGTCGTGCGAGCAGCCGCGCGGGCACCCCGCCTCTCCCGGAGCCAGGTCCCTGAAGGCACCGAGCAGGCGCCCCGGGTCGACGTGCGCCAGCCCGAACGACCGGACGCCGGGGGTGTCGACCACCCAGCCGCGCGCGTCGCCGTCCGGCCCCCGCAGGCGCAGTGCGTACGCGGACGACGACGTGTGCCGTCCGCGACCGGTGTGGTCGTTGACGACCCCTGTCGCGCGCAGGGCGCCGGGGACCAGGGCGTTGACGAGCGTCGACTTGCCGACGCCGGAGTGGCCCACCAGGACGCTCTCGCGGCCCTCGAGCCGTTCGCGCAAGTTCTCCAGCCCCGCGATGCGGTCGCCGTCCCGCCGCGTGACGACCGCGTGCACGTCGAGGGCGGAGTAGGCGGACAGGAACGGCGCGGGGTCGACGAGGTCCGCCTTGGTCAGGCAGAGCACGGGCTCCAGACCGGCGTCGTAGGCCGCTACGAGGCACCGGTCGATCATCCGTGGCCGCGGCTCGGGATCCGCCAGGGCCGTGACGACGACCAGCTGCTGCACGTTGGCAACGATGATTCGCTCGATGGGGTCGGTGTCGTCCGCGGTACGCCGCAGGGCGCCGCCGCGCTCGGCGACGCGCACGATGCGAGCGAGCGTGTCGTCGTCCCCCGAGGTGTTCCCGACGACGGACACGCGGTCGCCGACGACGATCCCGGTGCGCCCGAGCTCGCGTGCCTTCATCGCCACGACCGTGTCCTCGTCGTCCGTGCCCTCGCGGACCAGCACCGTGCACCGTCCACGGTCCACGGTCAGCACGCGCGCCGGGACGGCGTCGTCGTGGCTGGGCCGCTCCTTGGTGCGTGGCCGAGAACCCCTGCGGCTGGGCCGGATCCGCACGTCGCTCTCGTCGTAGCGACGTGGTCGAGGACTCACCCGGCCTCGGCGGTGCGCGCTGGTCCGTCACCGGCGAGCATCCGCTCCCAGAGTCGCGTGAAGCCGGGCAGGGTCTTTGCCGTCGTCTCCACGTCCTCGACCTCGACGCCGGGCACACGAAGCCCGAGCAGCGCGCCCGAGGTCGCCAGTCGGTGGTCGTCGTAGGTGCGGAAGAGACCGCCCCGCAACGCTCTCGGGCGGATGATGAGGCCGTCGGCGGTCTCGGTTACGTCGCCGCCGAGGGCGTTGACCTCATGGGCCAGCGCCGCGAGCCGGTCGGTCTCGTGCCCTCGCAGGTGTCCGATGCCACGCAGGTGCGACGGGGAGTCCGCCAGCGCGGCCAGCGCCGCGACGGTCGGCGTCAGCTCACCGGCCTCGTGCAGGTCGGCGTCGATCCCGTACAGCTCACCGGTACCGGTGACGGT
>JBBSNO010000018.1:0-20796 GCA_038232615.1 Actinomycetales bacterium | reverse complement strand
GAACACCTACCGCCACTTTGTGGCCCGGTGACGACGACCTGACGAGGTCCGTGATGGACGCGGCGTTCGGACCTCTTGCGGACTCTTTGCGGACTGCGGCCGTCGTCGAGGGGTAAACGTGCAGGTCAGGCGCCTGCACGGGCTGAGAGGCTCACTCCTGGTAGGAGTACCGCTCCTCGCGCCAGGGGTCACCGACGGCGTGGTAGCCGCGCGCCTCCCAGAACCCGCGGCGCGTCGAGCGCAGGTACTCCAGGCCCCGCAACCACTTCGGGCCCTTCCACGCGTACAGGTGCGGCACGACCAGCCGCACCGGCCAGCCGTGCTCGCGGGTCAGCCGCTCACCGTCGCGGTGGGTCGCCAGCAGGGCACGGGGGCTCGCCACGTCCTCGAGGCGCAGCGTCGCGGAGTAGCCGTACTCGGCCCAGGCCAGCACGTGGGTCACGTCGGAGTCCGGTGGCACCTCGTCCAGGATCGTCCGGGCGCAGACGCCCTCCCAGGCGATGTCGAGCACGCTCCACCGGGCGACGCAGTGGAAGTCACTGCGCACGACGGCCCTCGGGAGCCCGGCGAACTCCTCGGTGTCGAAGTGCCGGCTCTCGCCGTCCGCCGTCGCGCCGGTGACCGACAGGCGCCACGTGTCGGGGCGCAACCGCGGGACGGGGCCGTAGTGCAGCGGCTTGAGGTCCGCGGCCAGGCTCTGACCAGGTGGCAGCACCCGCGGCGCCGCGTCGCTCCCCCTCGACGGCCCGGTCACGACGGGGGTCGCGCCCGTTGCCGGAGCAGGTCGGTGAGCACCTCGGCCGCCGCATCCACGGCGTCGTCGTCGGCGTCGAGGTGGGTGACCACCCGCGCCGTCCGTCGTCCGAGGACCGAGATCGCCACGCCTCGCTCCAGCGCCTGCGCCGCGAGCCCCGCCGCGTCATCGACGTCCAGGACGACGATGTTGGTCCGGACGGCGGACGCGTCGACCGCGGCGGGGGCTGCCTCTGCGCACGCGTGCGCCAGGCGGCGGGCGCGCTCGTGGTCGTCCGCCAGCCGCTTCACGTGGTGCTCCAGCGCGTAGAGGCCGGCCGCGGCGAGGATGCCGACCTGGCGCATGCCTCCCCCGAAACGCTTGCGCCACACCCGTGCTGCGGCCACGCGTTCGGCGGAGGAGACGAGGAGCGACCCGACAGGAGCGCCGAGCCCCTTCGACAGGCACACGGACACCGTGTCGGCGCACGCCCCGTACTCCGAGAGCTCGACGCCGTCCGCGACGTGCGCGTTCCACAGGCGCGCGCCGTCGAGGTGGACGGCGACACCCGCTCGCGCCGTCAACGCGCGCAGTCGCTGCAGCACGGCCAGCGGCTGCACCGTGCCGCCACCGAAGTTGTGGGTGTTCTCCACCGCGACCGCAGCCGTCGACACCTGGTACTGGCCGGCGCCCGCCACGATCATCGAGGCGACCACGTCGGGGTCGACCAGACCGACGGGAGCACCCGGGACGACGGCGGGCCACGTCCGCGTCGTGACGCCACCGAGGGTCGCGTGCGCGCCGAGCTCTGCCCGCACGACGTGCGCGAGCGAGTCCGTGATCAGCTCGCGGCCTGGCTCGACGAGCATGCGCACGCCCAGCACGTTCCCCAGCGAGCCGGTCGGGGTGAACAGCGCGGCCTCGTGGCCGAGCAGCTCGGCGACCCGCGCCTCCAGGGCGTTGACCGTCGGGTCCTCGCCGTAGACGTCGTCCCCGACCTCTGCGTGCGCCATCGCCTCGCGCATCGCCGGGGTGGGGCGCGTGAGGGTGTCCGAGCGCAGGTCCGCACGCAGGTGGCTGGTCACGGCGGTCAGCGCCCTCGGAGCATGTCGGCGACGAGGAACGACAGCTCGAGCGACTGCTGGTGGTTCAGGCGCGGGTCGCAGAGCGACTCGTACCGGGTGGCGAGCGCCGCGTCGTCGATCTTCTCGAACCCGCCCATGATCTCCGTGACGTCGTCCCCCGTGAGCTCGATGTGGAGCCCGCCGGGCACCGTGCCGGCCGCGCGGTGCACCTCGAAGAAGCCGCGCACCTCGTCGATGACGTCGTCGAAGCGTCGCGTCTTGTAGCCGCTCGCGGACTCGAACGTGTTGCCGTGCATGGGATCGCAGACCCACAGCACCTGCGCGCCGGAAGCCGCCACCTTCTCCACCAGGGACGGCAGCACCTCGCGGATGCGCCCGGCTCCCATCCGGGTGATGAACGTCAGCCGGCCGGGCTCTCGCGTCGGGTCGAGCCTGTCGACGAGGGCGAGCGCGTCGTCGGGCGTCGTCGTGGGGCCGAGCTTGACACCGATCGGGTTGCGCACCCGCGCCAGCAGGTCGATGTGCGCGCCGTCCAGCTGCCGGGTCCGCTCGCCGATCCAGAGCATGTGGGCCGACACGTCGTAGGGCAGCTGGGTCCGCGAGTCGATGCGGGTCAGTGCACGCTCGTAGTCGAGCAGCAGCGCCTCGTGGCTGGAGAAGAACTCCACGGTGCGCAGCGAGTCGAAGTCGGCACCGCAGGCCGCCATGAACGACATGGCGCGGTCGATCTCACCGGCAAGCTCCTCGTAGCGCACGTTCACGGTGCTGCCGATGAAGCCGCGGTTCCACTCGTGCACCTGGCGCAGGTCGGCGAACCCGCCCTGCGTGAACGCGCGGACGAGGTTCAGCGTCGACGCGCTCGTGTGGTACGCCTTCAGCAGCCGCGCAGGGTCCGGCGTCCGCTTCGCGGCGTCGAAGTCCCAGGCGTTGACGGCGTCGCCCCGGTAGGCAGGCATGGTGACGCCGTCGCGCGTCTCGTCGTCGCTGCTGCGCGGCTTGGCGAACTGCCCCGCCAGCCGCCCGACCTTGATGACGGGCAGGCTGGCGCCGTAGGTCAGGACGACGGCCATCTGCAGCACCGTCTTGATCCGGCCGCGGATCAGGTCGGCGGTGGCTCCGGCGAAGGTCTCCGCGCAGTCGCCACCCTGCAGCAGGAACGCCTTGCCGTCGGCGGCGTCGGCCAGCCGGGAGCGCAGCACGTCGCACTCGCCCGCGAAGACCAGCGGGGGCAGGATCGACAGCTCGTCGACGACCTCCGCGAGGACTGCGGCGTCGGGCCAGGCAGGCTGCTGGTGGGCCAGCAGGTCGCGCCAGCTGTCGAGCCCGGGGTCCGTGGTCACGGGCACCAGGGTAGGACGACCACTCAGCCGCTCACCCAGCGCATCTCCTCGAGGCGGGACGCCGGCACGGTCTTTAGCTCGCCCGTCGCCTCGGCCAGCGGCACCTGGACGACGTCCGTACCGCGCAGCGCCGCCATCGTCCCGAAGTCGCCCTCGGCGATGGCGGTGACCGCGGACAGTCCCGAGCGCGTCCCGAGGATCCTGTCGTAGGCGGACGGCGTCCCGCCGCGGAGCAGGTGCCCCAGCACCGTGACACGCGTGTCGACGCCCTCCAGCCGCTCGGCCAGCCCCCGTTCGAGCAGCTCCCCGACGCCCTTGAGCTGCACGTGCCCGAAAGCGTCGAGGTCGGCACCGGTGTGGACGACGTCGCCGTCGGCCGGGATCGCGCCCTCCGCGATCACCACGAGCGGCGCGTCGCCGTGCTCGAGCGCCGCGGAGACCAGGGCGGCGACCTCGTCGGGGTCGTACCGGTGCTCGGGCACGAGGGTCACCGTCGCGCCGGCAGCCATCCCGGTGTGCAGCGCGATCCATCCGGCGTGCCGACCCATCACCTCCACGATCATCACGCGGTGGTGCGAGGCTCCGGTGGTGCTGAGCCGGTCGCAGGCGTCGACCGCGATCTGCACGGCGGTGTCGAAGCCGAAGGTGTAGTCGGTGGCGGAGAGGTCGTTGTCGATCGTCTTGGGTGCGCCGACGACCTTGATGCCGGCCTCGTGCAGCTGGGTGGCCACGCCGAGGGTGTCCTCGCCGCCGATCGCGAGCAGGGCGTCGACCTCCAGGTCTGCCATGGTCGCGGCGATGCGCTCGATGCCCCCGTCGACCTTGACCGGGTTCGTGCGCGACGAGCCGAGGATCGTGCCGCCCCGGGTCAGGATGCCGCGGACGACGTCGGCGTCCAGGGGCGTCGTCAGACCTTCCAGCGGCCCCTTCCAGCCGTCACGGAACCCCAGGAAGTCGAACCCGAACGACTCGGTGCCCTTGAGCACCGCCGCACGGATGACAGCGTTGAGGCCGGGGCAGTCGCCCCCTCCGGTCAGCACACCAACGCGCATGGCGCGTCCTCCTTCGTCAGCCGGGTCCAGGTGGTCGGCGCCGTTGCCGTTGTTGCGCAGCGACACTACGCGGTCGGCGATAGTCTCGCGTCGCATGACGCGACGGGGCGTGCTGGCCATCGACGAGGGAACGACGGGCGTGACCGCCCTGGTGGTTGCGGACGACGCGAGCGTGCTGGCCAGTGGGTACTCCGAGTTCCCGCAGCACTTCCCTCGACCCGGGTGGGTCGAGCACCAGCCGGAGGAGATCTGGCAGGCCACGCTCGTCGCCTGCCGCGAGGCGGTCGACGCGGCCGGCGACGCCCGGGTGACGGCGGTCGGCCTCACCGACCAGCGAGAGACCGCGGTCCTGTGGGACGCCCGGACGCTGGCGTCGCCCAGACGGGCCGTGGTCTGGCAGGACCGGCGCAGCGCGGCGTTGTGCGAGCGGCTGCGCGAGGGCGGTCACGAGTCGCGTGTCGCCGAGCTGACCGGGCTGCGGCTCGACCCCTACTTCACCGCGACGAAGCTGGCGTGGTTGCGGGAGAACGACGAGCGGTCGTGGGCCGGGGTCTGCGACGGGTCTGTCGTCGTCGGGACCGTCGACTCCTACCTCGTCGCCCGGTTGTCCGGTGGGACCCGTCACGTCACCGACGCATCGAACGCCTCACGCACGCTGCTGTTCGACATCACGAAGGGCGAGTGGAGCGACGAGCTCTGCGAGCTGTTCGGTGTCCCCCGCACGGCGCTGCCCGAGGTGGTTCCCAGCTGGGGGGAGGTGGCACGGACCGATCCCGCGTCGTTCCTGGGTCTGGACGTGCCGATCGCGGGCATCGCCGGGGACCAGCAGGCGGCGCTGTTCGGTCAGGCCTGCTTCGCGGTCGGTGACGCGAAGTGCACGTACGGCACGGGCTCCTTCGTGCTGGTGAACACCGGTTCCGACGTGGTTCGGCCGGACGTCGGGGACGACGGCCCCGCGGGGTTGCTCAGCACCGTCGCCTGGATGAGCCCGGACGGGAAGCTGACGTACGCGCAGGAGGGCTCGATCTTCGTCACCGGCGCGGCTGTGCAGTGGTTGCGCGACGGGCTGCAGATCCTCGGTTCGGCCGCGGAGTCGGAGGCGATCGCCCGCACGGTGCCGGACCCGGGCGGCGTCGTCTTCGTCCCGGCCCTGACCGGGCTCGGAGCACCCGAGTGGGACCCGCAGGCGCGCGGCGCGATCGTCGGCCTCACGCGCGGAACGACGCGCGCCCACCTGGTGCGTGCGACGCTCGAGGCCATCGCCTACGAGGTGCGAGACGTCGTGGGCACCATCGAGGGCGAGGTACCGGTGCTGCGCGTCGACGGTGGCGCCTGCTACAACAACTTCCTGATGCAGCTGCAGGCCGACCAGCTCGGCGTCGCGGTCGAGCGGCCCGAGGTGCGCCAGGCCACGGGACTGGGGGCGGCGTTCCTGGCGGGGCTCGGCACCGGCGTCTGGTCGTCCCAGGAGGAGCTCGCCGCCACCTGGCGGCTGGAGCGACGGTTCGAGCCGGGCGACCGCGACGACAACGGCTACCGACGCTGGCGCGCGGCCGTCGCCAGGTCCAAGGGCTGGGCGGCCCTCGTCGACGAGCCCTGAGTCCGCGCCGCGCTCGGTTCATCCGCGCGCCGACGTCGTCCACCAGGTCGGCAGACAGGTCGGCCGAGGGGAGATCCGACGGGGTGACTGACGGGATCTCGCTGGGGTCTACCGGCATCGTCACAGTATCGGCGCGATCCAGCGCCGTCGGCGCCACGTGCCCTGTTGACGAGGCCGCTCACCATGCTGCCTGTGGACGGGATGTCAACGGGGTGAAGGAACCGGGCCGAGCACGGTCCACAGCTCGAAGGAGCTGAGAACGACATCCCGGCCCCCGAGCTCCCGCAGCCCGTCACGACCCCTCGTGGGTCAGCACCGCTCGTACGTCACGATGTCGAACCCTTCGTACGACTCGCGGTCCCTCTCGTGCCAGACGGTTGGGTCGATGGCCGGGAAGAACGTGTCGCCCTCGGGCGCCTGATCGACCTCGGTGACCAGCAGCCGGTCGGCCACCTGCATCGTCCGGGCGTACACCTCGCCGCCGCCGACGACGAAGGCGTGCTCACCGTCGACGAGCGAGAAGGCCTCGCCGAGGGACCGTGCGACCCTGACTCCCTCGACGTGCCAGTCGGGCCTGCGAGTGACGACGACCGTGGTCCGGCCGGGCAGGGGCCTCCCGATGGACTCGTACGTCCGCCTGCCCATCAGCAGGGTGTGCCCCATCGTCACCCGCTTGAAGTGCACGAGGTCGCCGGTCGGCTCCCACGGCAGGCCGCCGTCGCGGCCGATCACCCCGTTGCGGCCGACCGCCGCCACCAGGGTGATGATCATCGTGCCATCCACGGCAGGTCGCGACGCCGCACGGACCCGCGGATGTCAGACCGCGATCGGGGCACGGATCAGAGGGTGCGGGTCGTAGCCGACCAGCTCGACGTCATCCTCGGTGAAGTCGTCGATCGAGCTCCGGTGGGCGAGCTGCAGCCTCGGCAGTGGTTTCGGCGCGCGCAGGAGCTGGGCACGGGCCTGGTCGAGATGGTTGGTGTAGAGGTGGGCGTCGCCCAGGGTGTGCACGAGCTCGCCGACCTCAAGGTCGCAGACCTGCGCCACCATGTGCGTGAGCAGGGCGTACGAGGCGATGTTGAACGGCACCCCGAGGAAGACGTCACCGGAGCGCTGGTACAGCTGGCACGAGAGACGTCCTCGGGCGACGTAGAACTGGAACAGCGTGTGGCACGGGGGCAGGGCCATGTCCTGGACGGAGGCCACGTTCCAGGCGCTGACGATGTGACGGCGGGAGTCGGGGTCGGTCCTGATCGACTCGACGACGGCAGCGATCTGGTCGATGCCGCCGCCGACGGGGGTCGGCCAGGAGCGCCACTGGTAGCCGTAGACCGGTCCGAGCTCGCCGGTGGCGTCCGCCCACTCGTCCCAGATGCTGATGCCGCGCTCGTTCAGCCACGAGACGTTGGTGGAGCCCTTCAGGAACCAGATCAGCTCGCCGACGACCGACCTCAGGTGCAGCTTCTTCGTGGTCAGCGCCGGAAAGCCCTCGGCGAGGTCGAAGCGCATCTGGTGCCCGAACACGCTCAGGGTGCCGGTGCCGGTGCGGTCGCTCTTGGGGATGCCGTCCTCCAGCACGTGGCCGAGGAGGTCGAGGTACTGCCGCACGCCGTGACCCTACCCCGCCGTGAGCTGCTCGGTTGCGAGGAGCCGCTCCGCCTCCACCGCGTCGATACGGCTGCTCGCGCCGCAGTAGGCGCACTGGACGACGTGCTTGGTCGACGTCGGGAACAGGGGGATGAAGAACAGCGTGAACTTCGTCGTCCACTTCTCGATGCGCTGGGCCGCGGGGTGCTGGCAGTGGCCGCAGACGAACGTGGCGACGCCGAGCACCTCGACGTACTTCTTGAACCCGAAGATGAAGAGCATCCGTGCAGTCTCCCTCAGCATCCGGTCGCCGACGACCTCAGATCCGAGTCAGGGCCTTCCGGGCTTGCCCGGCTTCCCAGGCTTGTCCGGCTTCGCCTTGTCGTCGACGACCTCGATCGACGCGGTCGCCGGGTCCCCGACGAGATAGCCCTCGCCCTCGGTGAGCGTCACCTCGATAGTGCGCTCCTTCGGAGACCGGCGCCTCTGGTCCACCGCCTCGACCGTCTCGGTCGCGGTGGTCTGCCCGTCGGAGAACGTCACTGCGCCGTCGAGCGGCACGTAGTCCTGGCCCGGCTGGGCCGAACCGTCCACCGTGTAGACGACCGTCAGCTCACCCTCGGTGTTCTGCGAGGGTCGGGTGAAGGTGAAGGCGCCGTCCTGGCCATGCTCCACCGCGTCCTGCGTGCCGGCGACGGTGACGGTCGGCATGACGTCGGCCACGACGTCCACGGACTCGGTGACGGGCTTGGCGCCCGGGTTGTCCGTGGTGTGGACCGCCGCGTTCGTCATCACCTGGCCGTTGGCGACGTCGTCGTCGACGGTCACCTGGTAGTCGATCACGACCGGCTCGAACCGCGCGTCGGAGTAGGAGAGACAGACGATCGTGTCATTGCCGACCACACCCGCGGCGGACCCGTTGTTGACCAGCGCCGTCCCGGCGTGACCCTCGGCGTCCTCCGTGCCGATCGTCAGCGGTCCGGTGACCGGGCCCGTGACGTTGTCGTAGGCGAACACGATGTCGTTGCTTCCGGTGACCAGGAACGCCTCGAAGTCGTACGTCCCCTGTGCCCCGGCGGCGTCGCCGGCCAGGCGCATGTCGTCGTACTCGATGATCTTCAGGTCACCGGCGCTGGCGAGCGACACGCCCGAGTTGGCCGAGGCGTCGTAGGTGATCTGCATGTCCTGCCACATCATCGCCGCAAGGTTGTTCGGCGCAGCGGTGTCCGGCAGCGTCTGCGGCGTGCCCGGGGCGTAGCTGGCGGCCACGTCGTGGACCAGGAAGCCGTCGTCGGTGAAGCCGACACCGGTCGTCGACCGGCCGTAGAACCCGAACGACTCCCCGGAGAAACCGGAGTAGGCGACCCCGTCACCCGTGATCCCCGGCTGGGCGAGGATGCCGAACGCCGCCAGGTCGGTGTACTCGGCGGTGCCGGTGAACGGGTTGACGCACGAGGTGTCCGTGCCGCTCGTGGTGATCGTGTAGTCGCCCGGGGCCCCGACCGCGGGCGGGAGGGTGCCGGTCCAGGTCAGGACGCCGTCCTGCACGGTGGCCCCGTTCGTCGCCGACCCCTCCGCGTACGTCATCCCGTCGGGGATGGTGTCGGTGATCGTGTACTCCAGGTCCTCCGGCGTCACGTTCGGCTGCACGGTGAGCGTGTAGTCGACGGTGTCGCCGGGCGTGGCCGTCTCGGTCGAGGCCTCCTTGGCGACGTCGTCGCCGAAGCGGTTCAGCGTCACCGGGATGGTGCCGATGTCGCCGGGCGAGGCCGGGCTCGACCCGAGGGAGACGGCCCCGTACCACGTCTCGCCGGCGTCGAGCTCGGGCTCGTCGTAGAAGGCCCGGAGCGTGAACGGCTCGCCGGACGGCTGCGACTGCGGTCCCTCGACCGTCATGTTGCCCTGGTCACCGGCCACGACCGCCGTGCTGAGCGTCACCGTGTCGGTGACGTCGGGCGCGGAGGCCTGCCAGTTCTGCGCCAAGATCCACCACGTACCCGCCTCGGCGTCGCCGACGTCGCAGAACTCGTCGGCCGTTGCGGTGGCGCTCGCGCAGACCTGCGTCGCCGCGCTCGGCTCGCTGCCCTGACCCACGAACAGGTTCATGTCGGGCGCCGTCGAGTAGGACAGCGACGCGATCAGCCGAGCCGCTCCACCCTCTGGGACGTCGACCAGGACGGTCGCGGTGCCGTTGCCGTCGTAGGGGTCGGCGTTGGTGGTGTCCTGCTGGATCGACAGCTCCTGCTGGTCGGCCGGCGTGAGCCCGGAGACCTCGGTGCCGAGATCGGTGATCTCGATGGCCTCGATCGGCTGGGACTCCTGCGAGCCGGCGTCACGACGCGTGTCGATGACGATCTCCTCCGGCAGCACGCCGGTGGACGGCAGCACCGCGACCGGCATGTGGGCCTCGGGAGCCGTGCCTTCGTGCGTCAGCGTCACCGCACCGAACTGGTAGTCCTCGGTGTTCGTCGCGTTGCGGACGTCGGCGGTGATGGTGAGCTCGACGCTCTCGTCCTCGCCGAGGGTGAACGTGGCCGGCTCGACCGAGACGCTGACACCATCGGTCAGCGCCGAACCGGTCCCCGTCCATGCGCCGGCGCCGGTGGAGGTGCCGGTGACCGTGCGGGTCCAGGTGCAGGTCTGCAGGCACTGGCTGTTCGCCATGCTCGGCAGGTTCAGCGCCTTGGGGTCACCGCCTGTGGCCGGGTTGGCCGCGAGGTAGTCCGCCTCGTCCTCGTCCAGCACCAGTCCCGCGTTGGCGGCCACTGTCAGGTCCGCACGTCCGGAGCCCATGTCGAACCAGTCGGCCGGGGTGCCGTCGTTGTCGGTGATGTCGGTGACGGAGGTCGTCATCAGGGCGGACTGTGCCTGCGCCGGCGACCAGTCGGGGTTCACGGCCTTGAGCAGGGCGAACGAACCGGCCACGTGCGGGCTGGCCATCGAGGTACCCGAGATGAACGCCCACTCGACCGCGTTGTCGGAGCCGTAGGCGGCCATCACGTCCACACCCGGTGCCGACACGCTCGGCGAGACGATGTCGACGGCCCGGTTCGGACCACGGCTGGAGGACGCCGCCATGATGTCGGCGAGCTCGGGGGAGATCTCCTCCAGGCCGCCGGACAGGGATGCCTGCTCGCCGGTGACCGACTCCATCCACGCCTTCAGGGCGACGCCGTCGTCGTAGGTGATGTGCACGGCCGGGAGGGCGTGCGCGTCGGCGTTGAGCGAGTCGCCGCTCGGCGCGTCGTTGGCGAGGACCATGCCCTCGGCCCCGAGCGCGGCCACGACCTGACCCTTCTGGACGCGACCGGTCACCCCGCGGTCGCAGACCACGATCTGCCCGGTGAGGTCCTGACCGGCCAGGTCCTCTTCGAGGCACAACGCGCTGCCCAGGTCTGCTGCCTCGACCAGCGGGAACACACCGTCGGTCGGTGCGCTGAAGCCGAGGCCCCCGATGTCCGGGTACGTCCCGCCGCCGCCTGCGGTGAGCTCGCGGACCTCGGCCTGCCACTGGCGGTTGTGCTGTGTCGCACCCACGGAGGTGATCCACGGGACGTCCGCCGGCGAGCCGACCGTCGCCGCGCCGGGACCGGAGCTACCGGCCGAGGTCGCGACGTAGATGCCAGCGGCACGCGCGTTGAGGTAGCCGAGCGCGTCCAGGTCCGACCACGGGTTGGAGGCGGCCGGGCCGCCGATCGAGTAGTTGATGACGTCGACCCCGTCGACGATCGCCTGGTCGATGGCGGCGAGGATGGCCGTCAGGGGGCAGCCGGCGGTGCACACGTCATACGCGATGATGTTGGCGTGGGGGGCGACGCCCTCGATGTTTCGGGTCGCGCTGAACTCGAACTCCGTGTCCTTGGCGCTGAAGACGGTGGCGTCGACCTGGCTGCCGGCTGTGGTGCTGGCGGTGTGGCTGCCGTGGCCGCCGAGATCGTAGGGGCTGTTCGGGTCGGCAGGCCCCTTCACGAAGCTCCACGCGCCGATCAGCTTGTCGTTGCAGCCGAAGTCGGCGACGAAGATGTCGGCGTTGTCGGCGCTGCAGACACCGACGTAGCTGCCCTCGCCGCGGGGGTTGGTGATGTCGAACTCGTCGCCACCCATCGATGCGGGGACCTGGTCCTGGAACGACGGGTTCGCCGGGTTGATGCCGCTGTCGATGATGCCGGCGACGATTCCCTCACCCTGGATCGCGCCATCGCTGCCCACCGGGGTGGCCGAGCCGTCCCAGATCGCCGGCGCCCCGATCCACTCCGGGCCGACGTCGGTCTGCAGCTCGCGCGTCTCGTCGACCTGCACCGAGACGACGCCGGGCAGTTCTGCGGTCGCCATCGCCTCGTCCCGCGTGAGCTCCACGGCGACGCCGTTGACGGCGTTGGTGTAGGAGAAACGGACAGTCGGCTCGCGGCCGGTCCGGTCCGCGATGGAGGCCACGAGCTCGGCCTGCTCCGCCTGGACGAACGTGCGGTACTCCCGAGGCGCGGGGGCGCCGGGGTCCAGCTTCTGCCCAGCGCGCGCGTCCGGCTTCGTCGCTGGAATGCCCGCGATCCCGCCCGCGTAGGAGGGCACGGCGGGGGCGTCGAGCCGGACGATGTACAGCTCCGGCTGAACCGTCGCCCGGCCGAGCGCCAGGATCGGCCCCCGGTCCAGGGACGTCCGTCCGCCGACCTCGACCGACTCGGGCGGCGGCAGCGGATCCGGTGCAGCGGCCGTGGCGCCCTGGGCCATGCCCGCGGTCAGGCCGGCGGCGAGGACGATGGCAAGGGCGCGACGACGCAAGAGAGTCCCCAGGACGATGGTGATCCAGCTCACGGAAGGTGTGCTGGTGTGTCTATCCCGCGGGGGCAAAGGGTGTCAATGGTCCAAGTCCGGTCAAGCCACCACGGGGGAACTGCACCCGGACGCCGTCCGAGTCGACCGACCACGAGACCTCCGCCAGGGTGGTGACGACCGCGTCCGCGTCGAGCTCCTGCGCGGTGTGGGTCGTCGTCACGGCCAGGGTGGAGCAGCCGGCGGCCTGGGCGGACGTGATCCCCGCGGGGGCGTCCTCGATCACGAGGCAGCGTGAGGGGTCCACCCCGAGGCGGTAGGCCGCGAGCCGGTACGGCGCCGGGTCGGGCTTGCCGATCTCGACGTCGTCCGCCGTGACCATCAGCGGGGGCACGCTCAGGCCCGCCGCCGTGATCCGCGCGATCGCCAGCACCCGCGTGCACGACGTGGCGATGGTCGTCCGAGCCTGGGGCAGCATGGACAGGGCCAGGGCGGCCCCAGGCAGGACGACGACGCCGTCGGTGTCGAGCACCTCGAGCGCGTCGATCCGGGCCACCGCGGAGGCGACGCGGTCGGTGGGCAGCACCGCCGCGACGATCTGCGCGGCCGGGACACCGTGCGAGCCGTCGAGCCGTGCCGGGTCGACCCCCTCCGCCTCGGCCCAGGACAGCCACGACCGGCGCACCGCTGCGGTGGAGTCGACGAGCGTGCCGTCGAGGTCGAACAGGACGGCGTCGAAGGGCAGGTCGGCCAGGGCGGCGAGCGGGTCCACGACGTCGAGCCTCGCAGACCCGTCGGGTCGACCGCGCAGGTCAGGCGTCGTAGTCCAGCACCACGCGATCGGTCACCGGGTGGGACTGGCAGGCGAGCACGATCCCGCGTGCCACCTCCTCGGGCTCCAGCGCGTAGTTGCGGTCCATCCGCACCTCGCCGTCGACGACGCGGGCGCGACACGTCCCGCAGACGCCGCCGGTGCACGAGAAGGGGGCGTCGGGGCGCACCGCCAGCGTCGCGTCGAGGATCGACTGCGCCCGGGACGCCATCCGGATCGTCGTCGTCCGGCCGTCGAGGCTGACGACGACCTCCGCCTCGGCCGCGTCGAGCACCTCCTCCTCGCGGCTGCGCACCGGCGGGGTGTCCTCGACGTGGAACAGCTCGCTGTGCACGTGCGCGGCGTCCACACCACGGCGTGCCAGCAGGTCGCGCACGCCGGTCACCATCCCGAACGGCCCGCACAGGTACCACTCGTCGACGCCGGGGACCCCGACGAGGGCGTCCAGGATCGCCTCCACCCGCTCGGGCTCCAGCCGCCCCGACAGCAGCGCTGCCTCCTGCTCCTCCCGGCTCAGGACGTGCACGAGGTGCAGCCGCTCGCGGTAGGTGTTCTTGAGGTCCTCGAGCTCCTCGAGGAACATCACGGACGACGTCCGGCGGTTGCCGTACAGCAGCGTCACCCTGCTGCCCGGCTCCTGGGCCAGCACGGTGGCGATGATCGACATCACCGGTGTGATCCCCGAGCCGGCCGCGACGGCGACGTGGTGGCGCCGCGCCGTGGGCTCGGTCCGGCAGCCGAAGTGACCGGATGGGGTCATCACGTCGACCAGCGCGCCCGGGCGCAGTGCGCCGTGCACCCAGCCGGAGAACGCACCGCCCTCGAGCCGCTTGACGGCCACGCGCAGCGACTCCGGCGCGCCGCTCGCGGGCACCGCCGTGCAGATCGAGTACGAGCGGCGCACGACGTGCCCGCCGACGTCGGTGCGCAGCGTCAGGTGCTGACCCGCGGTGTAGGCGTAGTCACCGGCGACCTGCGGCGGCACGTCGAACGTCACGGCGACCGCGTCGTCGGTCAGCGCCTCGACGGCGGCGACGCGCAGCGGGTGGAAGGTAGCCCGGGCACGGGGAGCCCGGACCTGCGAGGAGGTGACCACCTCAGATGGCCTTGAAGTGCGAGAAGGGCTCGGCGCACGCCGTGCAGCGCCACAGCGACTGGCAGGCGGTCGCCCCGAACCTCGACAGCTCCTCGGCGGCGGGCGAGCCGCAGCGCGGGCACTTCGGCCGGGGTGCCGCCGAGGCGATCGTCACCGGCACGGGCCCGCGCACGGGGGCGCGGCCCGACGGTGGGGCGATGCCGTACTGCTCGAGCTTGCGCCTGCCCTCGGCGCTCATCCAGTCCGTCGTCCAGGCCGGGGCGAGCACGGTGCGGACACGCGCCCGGTATCCGAGCCGCGCGGCGGCGCGGACGACGGAGGCAGCGATGACCTCGGTGGCCGGGCAGCCGGAGTAGGTCGGGGTGACGTCCACGACCACGTCGCAGTCGTCGTCCACCCCGGTCTCGGGGTAGACGTCGCGGACGATGCCGAGGTCGCCCAGCGACAGCACCGGGACCTCGGGGTCGAGGACGTCGCACACCGCACGGCGGACGGCGTCGAGGTCCGTCGTCGCCTGCGACGTCACCCGGGTCACCAGGTCGCTCCGGGGTGCGAGCGCGCGACGTGCTGCATCTCGGCCAGCAGGTAGCCGAGGTGCTCGCTGTGGACGCCGTCACGGCCACCGCGGGCGTGCGCCGTCGGCGTCGGCACCTCCATCGTCGCCTGGCCCACGACGTCCACCCAGACCGGCTCGCACCCGGACAGCAAGGACGACGGCAGCACCCCGGTGCCGCTCCCGGCGACCTCGATCGCGACATCGTCGTCGGCGAACAGCTCGTCGACGTACGGCCAGACGGCCTCCAGCCCGGCCTGCATCCGCCGGTGGCTCTCGTCGGTGCCGTCGCCGAGCCGGAGCGTCCACTGCACGGCGTGCTCGCGGTGGTACTCGGTCTCCTTGACCGCCTTGGCAGCCAGGGCTGCCAGCACGTCGTCAGCGCTGCCGACGAGTCGGGAGTACAGGGCGTGCTGGTAGGTCGAGAAGACGAGCTGGCGTGCGATCGTGAAGCCGAAGTCGCCCCGGGGCAGCTGCACGAGGTGCACGCAGCGGAACTCCCGCTCGTCGCGCAGGTAGGCGAGGTCGTCCTCGGACGGCTGCTCGGTCCCGGTGGCCGCGGCCTCCAGCTCGCCGGCGCGGCCGAGCAGCGTGCGCGCCTGTCCGAGCAGGTCCAGGGCGATGTTCCCCAGCGCCATGTCCTCCTCGATCTGCGGCGCGCGGCTCAGCCACTCCCCCAGCCGCTGCGCCAGGACCAGCGCGTCGTCCCCGAGCGCCAGGCAGTAGCGCGCGACGGGGTCGGTCACCGGCGGGAGCGGCACGGTGGCCGGCACGGTCACAGGTACTCCACGTCGGCCGGGACGTCGTAGAACGTCGGGTGCCGGTACACCTTGTCGGCGGCGGGGTCGAAGAACGAGTCGCGCTCGTCGGGGCTCGAGGCTGTGACCGAGGCCGCCGGGATCACCCAGATCGACACGCCCTCGCCGCGCCGCGTGTACACGTCTCGCGCGTTGCGCAAGGCCATCGTCGCGTCGGGCGCGTGCAGGGAGCCCACGTGCGTGTGGTTGAGGCCACGCTTGCCGCGGACGAACACCTCCCACAGCGGCCAGTCGCGCTGCGCCCCTGCGTGCCCCGGCGTCTGTGTGGGGACGCCGGTCACCGGCACGGCGCCGTGGCCGCCCTCGGCGCTCATCTCGGGCAGCTTCGCCGTCACGCTGCGCCTGCCGACGCCGGCTCGGCAGCCCGCCTGGCGGCGTAGGCGGTTGCCGCGTCGCGCACCCACGCACCGTCGGCGTGGGCGCGGCGCCGGTGCTCGAGGCGCTGGGCGTTGCACGGGCCGTCACCCTTCAGCACGCGCGTGAACTCCTCCCAGTCGATCTCCCCGAAGCGCCAGTGACCACTCTCGCCGTCCCAGCGCAGGTCGGCGTCGGGAAGCTCCAGGCCGAGCTTGTGCGCCTGCGGCACGGTCATGTCGACGAAGCGCTGGCGCAGGTCGTCGTTGCTGAAACGCTTGATGCCCCAAGCCATCGAGCGCTCGGTGTGCGTGCCCTGGGCGGCCTCGCCGGTGTCCGGCGGCCCGAACATCATCAGGGCCGGCCACCACCAGCGGTTCGCGGCGTCCTGGGCCATCTCGCGCTGCGCGTCGGTACCGCGCGAGAGCGTCCAGAGGATCTCGAACCCCTGCCTCTGGTGGAACGACTCCTCCTTGCAGACTCGGATCATCGCGCGGGCGTAGGGACCGTAGGAACACCGGCACAGCGGCACCTGGTTCATGATCGCCGCACCGTCGACGAGCCACCCGATCGCGCCGACGTCCGCCCAGGTCAGCGTGGGGTAGTTGAAGATCGAGGAGTACCGCTGCCGCCCGGCGTGGAGCAGGTCGAGCATCTCCGCGCGAGACGTGCCGAGGGTCTCCGCGGCGGAGTAGAGGTAGAGCCCGTGACCGGCCTCGTCCTGCGACTTGGCCATCAGGATCGCCTTGCGCCGCAGGCTGGGCGCCCGCCCGATCCAGTTCCCCTCGGGCTGCATGCCGATGATCTCCGAGTGCGCGTGCTGGGCGATCTGGCGCACGAGCGTCTTGCGGTACTCCTCCGGCATCCAGTCTCGCGGCTCGAGTCGCTGGTCAGCCGCGACCAGGGCGTCGAACCGCTGCTGCTGGGCCGCATCGTCGTCCCGGGCAGGGTCCTCGTCAGGCGCGGGAAGGATCGTGTCGCGGCGGTCCACGTGCGCCATGGCCGCATCCACGCCGCCTGCCTCCGCGGCGTTCAGCGGCTCGTCGGGGCTGGAGAGGTCGTTGCCGTACAAGGTGCCTCCTCGGCTGTGCCGTCGCCGACCATCGTCGCACTGCATGACACCTTGGCGCAATATCGGCGGCCTAGTGTCACACTTTTCGCTGCGCCTCCAGCGGCGGCTGCGCGTGCGTCCTCGGCGTCGACCAGGCATCGGGAGTGGGCGGGCTGTTCGCGGTTTGCGAGGATGACGCCATGGAGACCACGGACGTCCTGTCGCCGCAGGCCGCCGATGCGTCGGTGCGTCCCGCGACAGCCGCCGACCTCGCCGCGATCGGGGCTGTGCACGCCCGGGCCTGGCGAGCGGCCTACGGCGACCTGCTCGGGCCGCAGGTCCTGGCGGCCCTGTTGCCGGAAGAGTTCGCCGAGGCCTGGACGGGCGCCGTGACCAGGCCCCCGTCGTCCCGCCACCGTGTTCTGGTCGCCTGCTCCGGTCCCACCGTGGTCGGCTTCTGCGCCAGCGCGCCGGACGACGGCACCACCCCGTCGGGAGCGGCGGGAGGGCCCTCGAGCCCGGACGCCGAGATCGTCGCCCTGCTCGTCGACCCCCTCCACCAGCGCCGGGGCCACGCCTCGCGGCTGCTCGCCGCCACCGTCGAGAGGTGCCGCGACGACGGCGTGGACGCCGTCCGCGCCTGGTCGCCCGCCGACGACGGTCCCCGTCGCGAGTTCCTGGCCTCGGCCGGCTTCGGACCGGACGGGACCGCTCGAGAGCTCGCGCTGCCCGGCGACCCAGGCCCCAGCGACGACGAGACCCGCCGAGGGCGGAGCCTGCGCGAGGTGCGGCTGGTCGCCGCCCTGGGGTGAGGGCGCCCGAGCGCGGACCTCCGGTGCGCCCGTCGATCTCGGGGGGCGCCGCGACGGGTGCCTACGGGCTATCGTTCGGGGCGCTCGCCGTCGCAGCGGGCCTGACGGTGCCGCAGTCGTGCGCGCTGAGCCTGCTGATGTTCACCGGCGGCTCCCAGTTCGCGTTCGTCGGCGTCGTCGGGGCCGGCGGCTCACCCGTCGCGGCGGTCGCCACCGCCGGCCTGCTCGGCGTCCGCAACGGGCTGTACGGGCTGCAGATGGCGCCGGTCCTCGCCGCACGGGGCGCTCGTCGCCTGGCCGCAGCCCACCTCACTATCGACGAGTCCACCGCCGTCGGCACCGCCCAGCCCACGCCGCCGCTGCGCCGTCTCGGCTTCTGGGTCACCGGCCTGGCCGTCTTCGGCCTCTGGAACGCGTCGACCCTCGTCGGCGCCGTCGTCTGGGACGCCCTCGGGGACCCGCGCAGGTGGGGCCTGGACGCAGCGGCCGCTGCCGCGTTCCTGGGCCTGCTCTGGCCACGGCTGCGCGAAGGCCGTGCCCGGGGCGTGGCGGCCGGGGCCGTCGTGGTCGCGGCCGCACTGACACCCCTAGTCCCACCCGGTCTGCCGGTGCTGGCCGCTGCCGCCGTCGCCGTCGTGCTCGGGTGGCGCAACCCTTCGCGCGCCGCACCGGGCGGGGTGGCGCCGTGACCGGCTGGACGGCGGTGCTCGCCGCCTGCGCGCTCTGTTTCGTGTTGAAGCTCGCGGGCCACCTGCTGCCCGAGCGGTTCCTGTCCGGGGAGCGGGTCAGCCGGATCGCCGCCCTGGTGACCGTTGCGCTGCTGGCCGCGCTGGTCGCCGTCCAGACCCTGGGCGGCCCGTCGTCGGGGCCGGCGCTGACGGTGGACGCACGTGTCCCAGCGCTCGCGGTGGCCGCCGTCGCCCTGGCGTTGCGGGCTCCGTTCATCGTGGTGGTCGTGATGGCCGCCGGAACCGCCGCGGCACTGCGGGCGACGGGAGCGGTGACGTGAGGCGGCTGCTGTCCCCCGACCGCCTGCTCGGCGTCGACGTCGCCCGTGGACTGGCGCTGCTGGGGATGATGTCGGTCCACATCGTCCCCTCGACGTCCGGACCGTTCGGGGACGTCACACTCGCCTACCAGGTGGCCAGCGGACGCTCTTCCGCGCTGTTCGCGGTGCTGGCCGGGGTGTCCCTGGCGCTCGTCACTGGCGCGGAGCGCCCCCGGAGTGGACAGCGCCTGCGGGCCGCCCGCCGCTCCGTCGCCCTGCGCGGCGGCGTCATCGCGCTCATCGGCCTGACGCTGGGCGCACTGCCCTCGGGGGTGGCCGTCATCCTGGTGAACTACGGCCTGCTCTTCGCGGTCGCCACACTTTTCCTCGGTCTGGGCGCCAGGACGCTGGCCGTGCTGGGAGCGCTCTGGCTCGTGGTCTCGCCGGTGGTGGCGCACGGCCTGCGGATGCTCGTCGACGACGGCCCCGGCGCCTCTCCGTCGTGGCTCGACCTCTTCACCCCGTGGGACCTCGTCCAGCGCCTGGCACTGACGGGCTACTACCCCGTGCTGCAGTGGACGGGCTACCTGCTCGTCGGTCTGGCGGTCGGTCGGCTCCCGCTACGCCGGACGGCGACGGCTGCGTGGCTCGCGGCATCGGGAGCCGTGCTGGCTGGGCTGTCCAAGGTGGTCTCGGGGCTGCTGCTGCCCTCGCACCTCGACGACCTCGTGGTCCCGGAGACCTCGCCGATCGCCGGCGAGCCCCTCGAGGTGGCGCTCGCGACCGGGATGTTCGGCACCACGCCGACGACGTCGTGGTGGTGGCTGGCCGTCTCGGGCCCGCACTCGGGGACACCCTTCGACCTCGTGCACACGACCGGGACCGCGCTGCTCGCCCTGGGGCTGTGCCTGCTGCTCGCCGCTGCCGTCGGCCGCTGGCTGCTGCCGCTGGCGGCTGCCGGGTCGATGACGCTGACCCTCTATACGCTGCACGTGGTCGTGCTGGCCGTCACCGTGGGAGTCTCCGCGGGCTGGGACCCGGTCACAGAGTGGGCGGTCCACGGTGTCGTCGCCCTCTTGCTGGCCTCGTTGTGGGCGCTCACCGGTGCGCGCGGGCCCCTGGAGCACGTGACCGCCGAGGTCGCCCGGGGGCACACACCGGCGGCGTCAGACCGCTGAGCGGTGCAGGTCGACGGCGTGGCGCATGGCCGACCGTGCGCGCCGTCGGTCGCCCGAGGCGTCGTAGGCGCAGGCCAACCGGAACCAGGCCCGCCAGTCGGACGGCGCCGCGTCGGTCTCGGCGCGGTACCGCGAGAAGGCGTCGTCGGCAGCGGCGCGGTCGATGCGGCCGCCGGGAGACCTCGGCAGGTCGTCGACCGGCAGCCCCCCGACCGACTCCAGCTCGCGCGCCATCTGCTGGGTCGCCCGACCGAAGAGGAGCTCGCGGACAACGGCCCACGCGCACAGCAGGGGCACGAGCAGGACCCCCACCCCGAGCAGGGCACCGACCACGGACCCCGACGTCACCAGGAGCCAGCCTCGCTGGCCGAGGGCGAGGAAGTACAGGCCGGCGACCGCGGCGAGGGCGCCGGCGATCCACCGCGCGCGCAAGGCCTACAGGTCCAGGTAGTTCTCGAGACCCACCGTGAGGCCGGGGCGCGAGGCCACCGTGCGCACGCCCAAAAGTACGCCGGGCATGAACGATGCACGGTCGAACGAGTCGTGCCTGATGGTCAGCTGCTCGCCCACGCCACCCAACAGGATCTCCTCGTGGGCCACCAGGCCTCGCAGTCGCACCGAGTGCACGCGGACGCCGGCCACGTCGACCCCGCGGGCCCCTTCCAGCGACCGCGTGGTCGCGTCGGGGGACGCCGGAAGACCCGCCCGGCGGCGGGCTGCGGCCACCAGCTCGGCCGTGTGCCGCGCTGTGCCCGAGGGTGCGTCGACCTTGTCGGGATGGTGCAGCTCGACGATCTCCACGGACTCGAAGAAGGGTGCGGCGGCGACCGCGAACCGCATCGCGAGGACGGCGCCGACGGCGAAGTTGGGCGCGATGAGCACACCCACCGCCGGCGCCCGCTCGAGGGCGACCCGCAGCGCGTCGAGGCGGTCTGCGTCCCCGACGG
>JBBSNO010000017.1:0-21026 GCA_038232615.1 Actinomycetales bacterium | reverse complement strand
CCCAGCAGCTTCCGCGTCGTGCCGCCGTCCGAGCCGCCGTCCGAGCCGCCGCCGTCGGTGGTGAGCGCCGCCGCACCGCTGCTGCCCCCCGAGCAGCTGGCGGAGCTGCGCAGCCAGGCCGAGCAGGCCAGCCGTGACTTCGAGCGCTCGGTGCTGCCCGGCTGCGACGGCGAGCCGCGACAGGGCGAGGGCGGCAACGGTCGCCTCGACAGCGACGACCTCTGCGAGCTGTGGGAGCCCGGGCACCTGCTGCGCGCCGACGCCGCCGTGACGCTGGCCCGCCTGAACGCGGAGTACGAGAACGTGTTCGGCCAGGCGCTGTGCATGACGGACAGCTACCGCTCGTACCCGGCACAGGCGCGGCTGCGTGCCTCCAAGCCGGGCCTCGCCGCCCCTGCCGGTACGAGCGAGCACGGGTGGGGCCTCGCCGTCGACCTGTGCGGCGGCGTCGAGCAGAACGGCGAGCGGCACCAGTGGCTGCGGGACAACGCGCCGCAGTACGGCTGGGACAACCCGGACTGGGCCCGTAAGGGCGGGTCCGGCCCGTACGAGCCCTGGCACTGGGAGTTCGGCACCGACCAGGGCTGAGCACCGTCGGGACGACGGCGAGCCGCTGGTAGGCTCGCGCACCGCGGCGGACAGGGTCGAACCGGACCCGCACGCTTGATCCGCCCCCGTAGCTCAGGGGATAGAGCACCGCCCTCCGGAGGCGGTGGCGCAGGTTCGAATCCTGCCGGGGGCACACGCACCGCAGCCGGGTCGGGGCACCGGTCGGGCCCGTCGGAGGAGGCCGGTGATGACACGGCAACGGGTGCTGGTCGTCGACGACACCGCGGCGATCCGGCTGCTGCTGCGGCTCAACCTGGACCTCGAGGGGTTCGAGGTGGTCGAGTGCTCCGACGGCGGCGAGGCGCTGGCCCTGCTGCGCGACACCACGCTCGAGCTGCCGGACGTCGTGACGATGGACGCGGTGATGGAGCCTCTCGACGGCTGGGCGACGGTGGCGGAGATCCGTCGCGACCCGCGGCTGTCCCACCTGCCCGTCGTGATGATCACGGCCTCGGTCCAGGCCCACCACCGCGCACTGGCCTTGCGCCGCGGCGTGGACGCGTTCGTGGACAAGCCGTTCGAGCCGATGGCGGTCGTCGGGATCGTCCGCTCCCTGGCACAGTCGGGTCGGCCGGCACAGCCGCTGACCTGACGCCGGCCGCGCGGTTCAGCCGCGCCCAGGGGATGGGCACGAGGGCCTGGTCGACTCCAGGAGCTCGTCGAGGAACCCCGCGGCCTCCCGTGCCGCAGCCTCCGCGTCCCCCGCCACGATCGCGGCCACCAGCAGCGCATGGTCGTCGTCCTCCGCCGGCGGCAGGTGGGCCACGTTGAATCGCACCGTCTCACCGACCGCCTCCAGCAGGTGCTCGTAGAGCTCGCCCAGGACGGGGTTGCGGGCCGCGTGGGCGATCGCACGGTGGAGAGCGATGTCGGCCTCCACCGTGCGGTCCAGGTCGCCCTCGGAGCGGGCGGCGTCGCGCTGGGCGAGCAGCGACTCGAGCCGCTCGACGTCCTGCGGGGTCCGGCGGCTGGCAGCGAGCCGGGCGGCACCGACCTCGAGGGTCCGACGGACCTCCATCACGTCGCGGTGGTGGGCCGAGGCCATCCGGCGACCCACGGCGACGCCGAGCTCGTTAGCGGCGATGACGTAGGTGCCCGACCCCTGCCGCCGTTCGAGCAGGCCCGCGTGCACGAGCGCCTGCACGCCCTCGCGCACCGTGTTGCGGCCCGTCCCGGTCAGGTCGACGAGCGCCGGCTCGGTGGGTATCCGGGCGCCCACCGCCCAGGAGCCCGAGGTGATCTGCTCCCGCAGGACGTCGGTCACGTGCTCGATCAGCCCCCCGCGCCGGGGCGCGCGGCCCTCCGGCGAGGTGGGCTCGGTGTCGGTGCGTTGATCCGTTTCCAAGGCCATCCCATGTCTTGTCTCGTCGGTGCGTGGCCACCCCGCGGACGACCTCGGTGCAGTCCGCACGCACCCGTGCGCTGCGGGGATCGTCGCAGACCGGCCGCCGGGGCGGCACTACCCTGGAACCCGTGACACCTGCCGAGCTCTCCGCCGCCGTCCGCACGTGCCTGGCCGAGGCCGTCGCAGCGGGAGACCTGTCCGTGCCGGTGCCCGACGACGTGCGCGTCGAGCGCCCACGCAGCCGCGAGCACGGTGACTGGGCCACCAACGTCGCCCTGCAGCTGGCCAAGGCCGCCGGGGTGCCGCCGCGCCGCATCGCCGAGCAGCTGGCGGGCAGGCTGGCGCAGGTGGCGGGCGTGGAGAAGGCCGACGTCGCGGGGCCCGGGTTCCTGAACATCACCCTGGACGCCGCCGCCGCCGGAGAGCTGGCCCGTGTCGTCGTCGAGGCGGGTCGCTCCTACGGGCGCATCCGGACCGGTGCCGGTGAACGGATCAACCTCGAGTTCGTCTCGGCCAACCCGACCGGGCCGCTGCACATGGGCGCGGTGCGCTGGGCGGCGGTCGGGGACTCGCTCGCGCGCATCCTCGCCGCCACCGGCGCCGACGTCAGCCGTGAGTACTACTTCAACGACCACGGCGCGCAGATCGACCGGTTCGCGCGGTCGCTGCTCGCGCGGGCGAAGGGCGAGCCCCCGCCGGAGGACGGCTACGGCGGTGCGTGCATCACCGAGATCGCGGACCAGGTGCTGGCACGCGTGCCCGACGCCCTGGCGGGCGAAGACCCGCAGGAGGTCTTCCGCGCCGAGGGTGTCGACTTGATGTTCGCCGAGATCAAGGCGTCGCTGCGCGACTTCGGCGTCGAGTTCGACACGTACTTCCACGAGAACGACCTGCACGACTCCGGTGCCGTCGAGCGCGCCATCGACCGCCTCCGGGAGAAGGGCAACATGTACGAGGCGGACGGCGCGCTGTGGTTGCGCACGACCGCCTACGGCGACGACAAGGACCGCGTCGTCGTCAAGAGCGACGGACACGCGGCGTACATCTCCGGCGACCTGGCCTACTACCTCGACAAGCGTGAGCGCGGGTTCGACCGCGTCGTGATCATGCTCGGCGCCGACCACCACGGGTACGTGCAGCGGCTGATGGCGATGTGCGCGGCGTTCGGCGACACCCCTGGCGTGAACCTCGAGGTGCTCATCGGCCAGATGGTGAACCTCGTGCAGGGTGGCGAGCCGGTGCGGATGAGCAAGCGCGCGGGCACCGGGGTCTTCATCGACGACCTGGTCGACGTCGTCGGGGTGGACGCCGGCCGGTATGCACTGGTCCGTTCGTCGTCCGACTCGAACATCGACATCGACCTCGACCTGCTGAGCCGGCGCAGCAACGACAACCCGGTGTTCTACGTGCAGTACGCGCACGCACGGTCGTGCGGCGTGAGCCGCAACGCGCGGGACCTCGGCGTCCGCACCGACGACGGGTTCGACCCGTCGCTGCTCGACCACCCCAGCGAGTCGGCCCTGCTGGCGGCGTTGGGTGAGTACCCGCGCGTGGTGGCCCAGGCTGCCGAGCTGCGCG
Source organism: Actinomycetales bacterium (assembly GCA_038232615.1). Taxonomy (GTDB): domain Bacteria; phylum Actinomycetota; class Actinomycetes; order Actinomycetales; family DASROP01; genus DASROP01. Next base: position 17,494 of record JBBSNO010000017.1, on the reverse strand, counting down.
AGCCGCACCGCGTGGCGCGGCACCTGGAGGCGCTGGCCGGCTCGTTCCACAAGTGGTACGACCAGTGCCGGGTCAGCCCGATGGGCGACGAGGAGGTCACCGACACCCACCGGACGCGCCTGTGGCTGAACGAGGCCACGCGCACCGTGCTGGCCAACGGTCTCGGCCTGCTCGGCGTCGGTGCCCCGGAGCGGATGTGAGGGCCCACGAGGCCGGTGCGCTGCACGCCCAGGGGTACGGCGCGCCGTCCTGGCTCGCCGTCCCCCGTGACGGCGACGTGCGCGTCGCCCGGCTGTGGGCGCGTACCGTCGTCCGAGGGTCAGATGGTTCCCTCGTCGTCGGCGGGGTCGACGTCCGCGACCTGGCCGCCGAGCACGGCACGCCCGCGTACGTGCTGGACGAGGCTGACTTCCGCGCCCGCGCGCGTGACTTCGCCGCGTCGTTCGACGACGCCTTCCGCGATCTGTGCGGGGGCGCCGACGTCTACTACGCGGGCAAGGCGTTCCTGTGCACCGCGGTCGCGCGGTGGGTGGTCGAGGAGGGACTGTCGCTCGACACCTGCACCGGCGGTGAGCTGGCCGTGGCCCTGCGCGCGCAGGTACCCGCTGCGCGGATCGGGTTGCACGGCAACAACAAGTCGGACGCCGAGATCGGTCGCGCTCTCGACGCGGGCATCGGCCGGATCGTCGTCGACAGCCTCACCGAGGTCGACCGGGTGGCCGACCTCGCGGCGGCGCGCGGCGTCCGTGCGCCGGTGCTGCTGCGCGTGACGGTCGGCGTCGAGGCGCACACCCACTCCTACATCGCCACCGCGCACGAGGACCAGAAGTTCGGCATCCCCCTCTCGGGCGGGCAGGCGGAGGTCGCGGCGGCGCGGATCCTTGCCCGGCCCGAGCTGGAGCTGCGCGGCCTGCACTCGCACATCGGCTCGCAGATCTTCGACGTCTCGGGCTTCGAGGTCGCGGCCAGCAGGGTGCTGGGCCTGCACGCCGCGCTCGTCCGTGAGCACGGGGTCACACTGCCCGAGCTCGACCTCGGCGGCGGGTTCGGCGTGGCGTACACGACGCTGCACGACCCGATGACGCCGTCCGAGCTGGCCGCCGGGATGGCCGACATCGTGGGTACGGAGTGTGCGGAACTCGGCGTGGACGTGCCGCGCATCTCGGTCGAGCCGGGGCGTGCCATCGCCGGGCCGTCCACGTTCACCCTGTACACGGTCGGCACCGTCAAGGACGTCGAGCTCGACGGCGGGGGAGTGCGGCGCTACGTCGCGGTGGACGGCGGGATGAGCGACAACGTGCGGACGGCGCTCTACGACGCCGACTACTCCTGCACGCTCGCCTCGCGGGCCAGCGGCGGGGTGCCGGTGCTGGGGCGGGTCGTCGGAAAGCACTGCGAGAGCGGCGACGTCGTCGTCAAGGACGAGTTTGTGGCCGGCGACGTCGCACCGGGCGACATGCTCGCCGTCCCCGGCACCGGCGCCTACTGCCGCAGCATGGCCTCGCAGTACAACCACGTGCCGCGCCCGCCCGTGGTGTCGGTGCGCGAGGGTGTGTCACGGGTGCTGGTGCGCCGCGAGACCGAGGACGACATCCTCGCCCTCGACGTGGGCTGAGGCCCCAGGCCCAGAACGAAGTGCTTGATCACGGCGAGGTCCGCGCCGTGATCACGCACGTCATCACGTCTCACCCGCGTGATCATGCGCGTCCTCATGCATCGCCGCGGCGAGGTGCATGATCACGGCGACGTGACTGGGCGTGATCAAGCACGTCGTCACGGCGCAGCATCCGGTTCAGGGAGAAGAGCCGGCCAGCACGGGCATCAGGAGGATGTTGAGGCCGTGCAGCGCGCCGAGCACCAGCAGGATCCCCGCGATCCGCGTGGTCTCGTACTGCCGCTGCCCTGGGCTCAGGCCGTCCCCCCAGCCGGCGGCCGCCTCGAACCGCACGGTGAAGAGGATGTAGGACCCGAAGATCAGGTAGTAGACGATGTCGGTGAGCACGATGTAGCTCTTGCCAGTCAACGGGTTGTCAGGAAACACGTCTGCGGCGTACACGCGGCCGAATCGCTTGATGAACGGCCCCGCCACAGGGCCATGGCGACCAGCACCAGGCAGGTCGCGATCTCCAGCATCCACCAGGTCATCGAGGTGCCTCCGGTCGTGGGGGTGGTCGTGGTCGCGGCGGCGGGGACGACCACAGCCAGGCGGAGCAGTGCCAGGACGGCGGACCGCAGCAGCCGGTTCTCGATGGCGCTCACCGGTCCGCCTCCAGTCGCTGTTCCAGGGCACGCAGCCCACGTTTCAGGTGCGTCTTGGCGGAGTTCACCGACACTCCCATGGTCGCAGCGACGTCGGGTACCGACAGCTCGAGGAAGTACCGAAGGGCGACGGCGTCGCGTTGGCGGGGAGCCAGAGCTCGCAGCGCCTCCAGCAGGTGGTCGGACTCCTGGCCAGGGCAGCGTCCTCGACCTCCCTGTGGCGGTAGGCCGGGGCCGGGGCCGGGCTCGGACTGGCGTGGGCCGTCTACGCCCGCGCGTGGATGCGGTACGTCGGCACCGATCCCGAGTTCTCGTGGTCAGGCACCGGGTTCATCCTGGGTGCCGGTGTCGTCGCCGGTGCCTGCCTCGGCGTCGTCGAGGCCGCCCGTCGCTCCGGACGTTCCCGGTGGTGGCGGGTGGTCGGCATCGGCGGTATCGGGCTGGGAGGTGGTGCGGGGTCCCTGCTGGTCCCGGTCGTCCTGCTGGCCGGCTGGGGGCCTGGCCCGCCGGGGGCGGCGGTGGGCCTCGGTGGCTGCGGTCCTGCTCCCGGCCGCCGCGCTCGTTGCGCTCGTCGTCCGCGAGCCCGTGCCGCACGACCCCGTGCTCTCGATCCTGGGCCTGCTGGTGATGGTGGGCCTGGAAACGGCCGGCGTCTCGGTGCTGTTCCGGGGGTGGACCACGCGGATCGAGACCGACGTCGACGGCGAGCCGATCACACCGCCGGCAGCACGCGTCCCGTTACCTCGCCGAGGCCTACGCGCACCCCGCCGGGACCGGGCGCCGTCGCGCTGACCGTCACCGTGTCGCCGTCGTCGAGGAACGTCCGCAGCGAGCCGTCGGCGAGGCGGACCTGCTCGGCGCCGTTCCACGACAGCTCCAGCAACGAGCCGCGCTCGCCGCGCTCGGGGCCCGACACCGTGCCCGAGGCGAACAGGTCCCCGGTGCGCAGCGACGCCCCGTTCGACGTCAGGTGGGCCAGCTGCTGGGCCGGCGTCCAGTACATCCCCGCGAACGGCGGGCGCGAGACGACGGTGGAGTTCCACGAGACGGTGAGGTCCAGGTCCAGACCCCACGGCTCCTCCGGGTCGTCCGCCAGGTGCTCGGCGAGGGGGACGTCCCGGCGCGGTGGCGTCACGCGGGCGCCCTCCAGCGCAGCCAAGGGCAGCACCCACGTCGACATCGAGGTCGCGAACGACTTGCCGAGGAAGGGACCCAGCGGCGCGCTCTCGTACGCCTGCACGTCGCGGGCGCTCCAGTCGTTGACCAGGACCACACCGAAGACGTGGTGGCTCACGTCGGACGACGGCACGCGCGTGCCGAGCGGGCTCGGCGTCCCGACGACGAACCCGACCTCCGCCTCGATGTCCAGGGTGCGCGTGGGCCCGAACGTCGGCGGCCGACCCTCGGTGGAGCGCCTCAGCCCGCAGGGGCGCACGACGTCCGTCCCGGACGGAAACACCGTGCCGGCGCGGCCGTGGTAGCCGATCGGCAGGTGCTTCCAGTGCTCCGGCAGCGGCGCCGTGCCCGGTCGGAAGATCCGACCGACGTTGTCCGCGTGGTGCTCGCTGGAGTAGAAGTCGACGTAGTCGGCGACCGTGAACGGCATCGACAGGTCGACCTCGGCCAGCGGCACGAGCTGCGCTGCGACGTCGGGGTCGGGCCGGGTGAGCACCCCGCGCACCCACGCGCGGACCTCCGCCCAGACGTCCGGGCCGGCCGCCATCATCCGGTCCAGGGAGCCGGTCGCGAAAAGGTCGAGATCTGCCAGGGGCGCAGGCGGGTCGAGGGCCGCCAGCGAGAGCGCGTGCTCACCGATGCGGACTCCGACACCGGGCCTGGAATCCTCGGTCGCGAACACGCCGTACGGCAGCGCGTCGAGACCGAACGGGGAGCCGGACGGCACGGGGACCCACGTCGGCGGAGTTGACACCTGCGAGAGGCTAACGCCGAGACCGGCGCGACGACGAGGTCCGCCGGGACGAGGAGGGCGGGTCATGGCTCACTACCGCAGCGTCGGGGACGTCCCACCCAAGCGGCACACCCAGTTCCGGCAGCCGGACGGGTCGCTGTACGCCGAGGAGCTGATGGGGGAGGAAGGCTTCTCCTCCGACTCCTCGCTGCTCTACCACCGCGGCATCCCGAGCGCGATCGTCGACAGCCGTGTCTGGGACCTACCCGACCTGGCCACGACGCCGAACCACCCGCTGGTGCCGCGTCACCTCGCCCTGCACCAGCTGTTCACCGGAGACGACCCAGGGCACGGTCTGGACGCCGTCCGAGGACGCCGGCTGGTTCTGGGCAACGCCGACGTCCGCATCTCGTACTCGGCCTCGACCGACCCGAGCCCCTTGTACCGCAACGCGATCGGCGACGAGTGCGTCTACGTCGAGTCGGGCACGGCCGAGGTCGAGACGATGTTCGGCGCCCTGTCGGCACGCGAGGGTGACTACGTGCTGCTGCCGCGGGCGACGGTCCACCGCTGGATCCCCACTGGTTCAGAGCCCTTGCGGCTGTATGCCATCGAGGCCAACAGCCACATCACGCCGCCGAAGCGCTACCTCTCGAGGTTCGGCCAGCTGCTCGAGCACTCGCCCTACTGCGAGCGCGACCTGCACGGCCCCGCCGAACCGCTGCTGGGCGAGGGAGGCGACGTCGAGGTCTGGACCAAGCACCGCGGCAACGGGCCCTCCGGCGTCGTCGGCAGCGTCGTGGCCGCGGCGACCCACCCGTTCGACGTCGTGGGGTGGGACGGGTGCCTGTACCCCTTCACCTTCAACGTCTCCGACTTCGAGCCGATCACCGGCCGCGTGCACCAGCCACCTCCGGTGCACCAGGTCTTCGAAGCCGCCAACTTCGTCATCTGCAACTTCGTGCCGCGCAAGGTCGACTACCACCCCCTCGCCGTCCCGGTGCCCTACTACCACTCCAACGTCGACAGCGACGAGGTGATGTTCTACTGCGGCGGCGACTACGAGGCGCGCAAGGGGTCGGGGATCGGCCAGGGGTCGATCTCGCTGCACCCGGGCGGCCACAGCCACGGCCCGCAGCCCGGAGCCACCGAGCGCGCGCTGGGCAAGGACCACTTCGACGAGCTGGCCGTGATGGTCGACACCTTCAGGCCCCTCGAGCTCGGCGAGGGGGCCGCAACGTGCGACGACGGGGCCTACGCCTGGAGCTGGTCGGGCCGTGGACCGGGTGGCGACGGGCGCTGAGACGTTTCCAGGATGCGGGACGGCGGCCGCGGTGGGAGGCTACCCTGCGACCGAATGATCTTGCCCACCATGGAGGCACCCATGCCGCTCCCGCTTATCCTCATCGTCGTTGGGGTCATCCTCATCGTGCTGCAGCTGATCGCTTCGATCAGCATCTTCCTGCTGTACCTGGGCATCATCCTGGCCGTCGTCGGCGTCGTCCTGATGGTGATGAACCGGTCCAAGACCACGCGCTGAACCCGTAGGTACCGGGCCCCCTCGGGCCCGGTACCCCAGCCGCCATGTAGGTTCTTGCGGCCATGCTGGCCACCGGGCCGGCGGCGACCCGGAGGAACTGACCAGTGGCGGAGCAGTCACGCCCGACGCAGGTGGACGCGCAGGTGCGTGCGGAGCAGCAGCAGGTCGACGTCATGTACGCCCGCCTGGACGCGCTGCGCGCCCGTACCGCCGCCGACCTCGCCGCGATCCGGCGCACCCGCGCCACCGGCACGCACCAGAGCCGCTCGGAGCGCGACGCCTTCGCCGTGCTGCACGAGAACCGGCTGGCCCAGCTCTGGGCCGTCGAGGACCGCCTGTGCTTCGGCCGTCTCGACCTCACCGACTCCTCCCGCCGCTACGTCGGGCGCCTGGGCCTGTCCGACGACAACGCGCAGCAGCGCCTCCTGGTGGACTGGCGGGCGCCCGCCGCCATGCCCTTCTACCAGGCGACGGCCGCCACGCCGGGAGACGTCGTCCGACGACGGCACCTGGTCACGCGGGGACGCGACGTGACCGGCGTCGAGGACGACGTGCTCGACATGGAGGCCCTGGACGACGACGAGCGGGCGGCGCTGCACGGCGAGGGCGCCCTGCTCGCCGCGGTCAACGCCCAGCGGACCGGGCGGATGGCCGACATCGTCGCCACGATCCAGACCGAGCAGGACAGGATCATCCGCGCCGACGCAGCCGGAGTGCTCGTCGTCCAGGGCGGGCCCGGTACCGGCAAGACGGCGGTCGCGCTGCACCGGGCGGCGTTCCTGCTCTACACGCACCGCGAACGCCTGGCGCGCAGCGGCGTCCTGGTGGTCGGGCCGAGCCCGGTGTTCCTGCGGTACATCGACCAGGTGCTGCCCTCGCTGGGGGAGACGGGCGTGGTGCTCGCGACGGCGGGCCAGCTGTTCCCCGGGGTCGACGCGCGGGTGGGCGACCGCCCCGACGTCGCCGCCCTCAAGGGCGACGCGGCCATGGCGGACGTCGTGGCGCGCGCCGTGGCCGCTCGCCAGCGGGTGCCGGACCTGCCCGTGCGGATGGAGGTCGACGGGCACGCGCTGGTGCTGCGACCCAAGACGGTCGCGGGCGCGCGCGACCGCGCACGCCGGTCGGGCAAGCCGCACAACGAGGCGCGCGTCGTCTTCGTCAAGGAGTTGCTCATCCACCTGGCCGACCAGATGGGGCGGGTGATGGGCACGCGTCTGGACCCCGAGGAGCGCGGCGACGTCATCACCGACCTGCGCGCGTCCGTCGACGTCCGCCGAGCCCTCAACCTCGCCTGGATGCCGCTCACGCCGCAGCGCCTGCTGAGCTCCTTGCTGACGAGCCCGGAGCGACTGGCGGAGGCGGCACCCGCCGTAGGCCCGGCCGACCGGGCGTTGCTGCTTCGCGACGCCGATGCGCCGTGGACCGTGGACGACGTCCCGCTGCTCGACGAGGCCGCAGAGCTGATCGGCGAGGACGTCTCCGGCGCGACCGCAGCCGAGCGCGCCGCGGCCGCGCAGCGCCGCGAGGAGGTCGAGTACGCCCAGGGGGTGCTGTCGATGACCGGGTCGGGGGCGATGGTCTCGGCCGAGGACCTCGTCGATCGGTTCGGCGAGACCGGTGCCTACCTCTCGGTGGCCGAGCGCGCCGCCGGTGACCGCACGTGGGCCTACGGCCACGTGGTCCTGGACGAGGCGCAGGAGCTCTCGCCGATGATGTGGAGGGTGTTGGCGCGGCGCAACCCCTCGCGGTCGATGACGGTGGTCGGCGACCTCGCGCAGACCCGCTCGGCCGCCGGGGCCTCGTCGTGGGCCCAGGTGCTCGAACCCCTGGTCGGCGACCGCTGGCGCCTCGAGCAGCTCACCGTCAACTACCGCACGCCCGCCCAGATCATGGGCGCGGCGACGGCTGTCCTGCGCGCCGGCGGCGTCGAGGCGGCGGAGCAGCGCTCGGTGCGCGACGGGACGTGGCCGCCCGTGACCACGCGGCTCGCCGAGGTCACCGGGCCCGCGCTCGTGCCCGTCGTCCGCGAGGAGGCCGAGCTGCTCGCCGGCGGCCGGGTCGCCGTCATCACCACCCCGGCGCGGCACGCGGGCACGCTGGCCGCGCTGCGCGAGGCGTTGCCGGACGTCGGCACGGGAGCCACCGCGCTCGACTCCGCCGTGGCGGTGATGACCGTGGCCGACGCCAAGGGCCTGGAGTTCGACGGGGTGGTGCTCGTCGAGCCCGCGGAGGTGCTGGGCGACTCGCCGCGCGGGGTGAACGACCTGTACGTCGCGATGAGCCGGCCCACCCAGCGGCTGCGCGTCGTCCACGCCCTCGATCTGCCGGCGGGGTTCGCCGACGCCGAGTGACCGAGGCGGAGTCGTGGTCCAGCTCCATTACGACCCGTGGCCACGGTCGGGCGTCGTCCTGCCGGGGCAGCTCCTGCTCGGACGGCAGGTGCTAGCCCGCGTCGGACAGGGGCATCTCGACCGGCACGCCCGCCGCGACCGCGTGGTCGGCCAACCGCCTGTCGTAGGTGACCAGGGCCACCAGCGACGGGAGCCGCAGGGCGGTCGCGAGGTGCAGCGCGTCGAGGCTGCGCAACGATCCCGGTAAGCGTGCGGCAACCACGATGGCGGGCGCGAGGGGCAGCTGCTCCAGTCGCTGCAGCACCGTGGCGGCGACACCGTGCAGAGTTTGACTCTCCTGGTGACCCATGCGGTGGAGCGCGCGGTGCACCTCGACGGTCGCCAGCTCGGAGCTGGTCAGGACCGTCTCGTGGTCATCGAGGAAGCCGAACAGCGCTGCCGACTCCGGCTCGGGGACGACGAGCTTGAGGATCGCGGAGGAGTCGAGATAGATCACCGCTCGTCATACCGGTCGGCCAGCAGTGCCTCTGTGCTGGCCGGTGGCCCCGCCTCTGCCGTTCGTGCCGGGAGACCGTCGAGGGTGCGCCGCAGCGCGACCTGCCGGTCCCTCCAGCCCGCGGGGATCTCACCGGCCTCGACGAGCTGGTCCATCGCCAGCTCGTCCGGGGCGGGGCGGGTGATGACCGCGACGACCTGACCTCGGCGGGTGAGGTGGACACGTTCGCCCCGTTCGACACGAGCGAGGACCGCACGCGAGCTGTGCAGGAGCTCGCGGACCGAGACTCGGACATCAGTCATGTCGACCACAGTACCTGGCATGTTCGACAGGAGCAGCGCCTCGTCTCACCTCTGTCTCGGCAGCCGTAGGGGTGGTGACGAGCACCGGCTCGGTCGCGTCGGCAGGCGCCGGCTACGCGAGCTCGATGCCTGCTGCGCGCATCTCGGTCAGCGCGCGCTCGCGTGACTCGGGGGCGACCGCCGCGGTGAGGTCGAGCAGCACGCGCGTCGTGAACCCCTGCGCCGCGCCGTCCAGGGCGGTGGCCCGCACGCAGTGGTCGGTGGCGATGCCGACGACGTCGACGGCATCCACGCCGTGCTCGCGCAACCAGCCGGCCAGGGGGACGTCGCGCCCGGCCACGGGTGTCGTCCCCTCGAACCCCGAGTAGGCGGCCGCGTACTCGCCCTTGCGGAACACCGCCTGCACCTGCGAGGTGTCGAGCAGCGGGTGGAAGTCCGACCCGGGACCGGACGCGAGGCAGTGCACGGGCCACGACGCGGCGAAGTCGGGGTCGGCGCTGAAGTGCCCGCCCGGGTCCACGTGCCAGTCCTGCGTCGCGACGACGGCCGCGTACTCCGTCCGGTGGGCGCGCAGGTGTTCCCCAACGGCGAGGGCGACGTCGCTGCCGCCCTCCACGGCGAGGGACCCGCCCTCGCAGAAGTCGTTCTGCACGTCGACGACGACCAGGGCGGTGTTCATGTGGGTGTCTCCTCGAGCTCGGTGGGGATGCAGGGCTCACCTCGTGACAGGCGGCGGGCGGACGCCGGCAGCTCGGCCAGGGACGACGCGTGCCGCTCGCGGGCGCGCTGCACGGCGCCGGGGCCGGTGTGGGCGACGTCGACCTCGCCGGCCACGACCATCGGGACGAGCAGCCGGCGGTCCCCGTCGGCGTCGACGTCGGCGGCGGACAGCACCTCCGCCGTCGCGACCCCGGCGCGGAGCCGGCGCCGCGCCCACTTGCGCCCGGCGTCCCCGACCTTGCCCGGTGAGCTCTTGGCGACACCGACGAGCTCGCCGGAGGAGTCCTGCCGGGCCACCAGCTTGTAGACCAGACCGGCGGTCGGCGCGCCGCTGCCCGTCACCAGCGAGGTACCCACCCCGTAGGCGTCGACCGGTCCGGCCGCCAGCGAGGCGATCGCGTGCTCGTCGAGGTCGCTCGTCACCACGATACGGGTGCCAGTGGCCCCGAGGGAGTCGAGCTGCTCGCGCACCGCCCGTGCCTGCGCGAGCAGGTCGCCCGAGTCGAGCCGCACGGCGCCGAGCGAGGTACCGGCGACTTGGACGGCGTGGCGCACCGCCTGCTCCACGTCGTAGGTGTCCACGAGCAGGGTCGTCGACACCCCGAGCGAGGCGACCTGCGCCTCGAACGCGGAGCGCTCGTCGTCGTGCAGGAGCATGAACGAGTGGGCTGCGGTACCGACCGTCGGCAGGTCGTACCGGCGTCCGGCCTCCAGGTTGGACGTCGACGCGAACCCCGCCACCGCCGAGGCCCGGGCCGCCGCGACTGCTGCGTGCTCGTGGGTGCGCCGCGACCCCATTTCCAGGCACGGGCGTCCGTCCGCGGCCGACGTCATCCGCGACGCGGCGGCCGCGACGGCGCTGTCGTGGTTCAGCACCGACAGGGTGAGGGTCTCGAGCAGCACCGCCTCGGCGAACGTGCCCTCGACGACGAGGATGGGTGAGCCCGGCACGTAGCACTCGCCCTCGCCGTACCCCCAAACCGACCCCGAGAACCGGTACCGCTCCAGCCACGCCGCCGTGTCGGCGTCCACCACCCCGGTGCTCCGCAGCCAGCGCAGCTCGTCGTCGGCAAAGCGGAAGGAGGCCAGGTCCTCCAGCAGGCGGCCGGCGCCGGCCGCGACGCCGTAGCGACGACCCGTCGGCAGGCGGCGGGCGAAGACCTCGAACACGCTGCGCCGGGAGGCGGCGCCGCTGCGCAGCCCGGCCTGCAGCATCGTCAGCTCGTAGCGGTCGGTCAGCAGCCCCGTGGTCGACTGTGCGGTGCTCCCGGCAGCGGTCTGCGGGGTCGAGTAGGGCACTCCGGGAGCCTATGGTGGACACGTGCAGGGCTCTTCGTCGCGTCCGCCGCCACTCTTCACGGTGATGGCAGCCACCGCTCCCGTGGAGGCCGAACGGCCCGTCTCGGACACGCTCACCCGGCCCGACACGCCCTGGGTCACCATCGTCTGGAACGACCCGGTCAACCTGATGTCCTACGTGACCTACGTCTTCCAGTCGTACTTCGGCCACCCGCGCGAGGTCGCCGAGAAGCTGATGAAGGACGTCCACGAGAAGGGCCGCGCCGTGGTGGCGAACGGCTCGCTCGAGGAGATGGAGCGGCACACGGAGGCGATGCACGGGTACGGCCTGTGGGCGACGTTCTCGCAGGACCGCGGCTAGTGGCCCGCCGCTTCCGCCGCAGCCGCCAGGGGATCACGGTCGGTCTGGACGACGGTGAGGTCGACCTGCTCGCCCGGCTGTTCGCCGATGTGGCCGGGATGCTCGCTCCCGAAACGGCGGACGACGAGGACCCGCTGGTCGCGATGATGGGCCTCTCGTCGGGGGCCGGGACGCCGAACGACCCCGCGCTGGCCCGCCTGCTGCCCGACGCCTCGCGCGACGACCCGGAGGTGGCGCAGGAGTTCCGTCGCTTCACCGAGCGCGGCGTGCGGACCCGCAAGCACGACCAGCTGCGGACGGCGGAGGCGTCGCTCGGGCGAGGAAGTCCGCTCGTCCTGGTCGAGGCGGAGGCGGTCGCGTGGCTGACGGCGCTGACCGACGTCCGGCTCGTGCTGGCCGAGCGCCTGGGGCTGCGTACCGACGACGACGCCGAGGCCCTCCACCACGAGCTGGACGAGCTGGACGACGCCGACCCGCGCGCGTGGCTCGGCGCCGTGTACGACTTCCTGACGTGGCTGCAGGAGGGGCTGGCCGAGGTGATGCTGGCGGGCCTGCCGTCGGGCGACGGACCCCGCGCCTAGGCTCGGTGCCGTGGCGGACGCACCGATCGGCATCTTCGACTCCGGGCTCGGCGGTCTCACGGTGGCGCGCGCGGTGCTCGACCAGCTGCCGCACGAGCCCGTGCTGTACGTCGGCGACACCGCGCGGGCGCCGTACGGCCCACGGCCCATCGCGCAGGTGCGCGAGTACGCCCTGGGGTGCCTCGACGAGCTCGTCGACCGCGGCGTGAAGCTGCTCGTCATCGCGTGCAACTCCGCGAGCGCCGCCGTCCTGCACGACGCCCGCGAGCGCTACGACGTCGCCGTCGTCGAGGTGATCCGCCCCGCCGTCCGCCGTGCCGTGGCAGTGACGCGCGGCGGCCACGTCGGGGTCATCTGCACCCGTGCCACCGCGACGTCGGGGGCCTACGACGACGCGTTCGCCGCCGCGCACCACCTGCGGGTCACGACGCGCGCCTGCCCGCGGTTCGTGGAGTTCGTCGAGGCCGGGGTGACGTCGGGACCCGAGCTGCTGGAGGTGGCGCACTCCTACCTCGACCCGCTCGTCGAGGCCGACGTCGACACCCTCGTGCTGGGCTGCACCCACTACCCACTGCTGACCGGCGTGATCTCGTACGTCCTGGGGGACGGTGTGACGCTGGTCAGCAGCGCGGAGGAGACCGCGAAGGAGGTCTATCGCCAGCTCGTGCGGGCCGGTACCACTCGGGCCGACGACCTGCCGGCGCCGACGCACCGCTTCCTGACGACCGGTGAGCCCGACGTCTTCACCGATCTCGCACACCGCTTCCTCGGGCCCGAGGTGGTCAGCGCCCAGGCCGTGGGCGTGCGCGCATGACGGCGGCGCCGGTTCGGGCACTCCCGGTTCGGGTGGTGCGGGGGTGAGGCTGACGGTGGTGGGGTGCTCGGGCTCCTTCCCCGGGCCGGCGTCACCGGCGTCGTGCTACCTCGTGGAGGCGGACGACGACTCCGGCCGGACGTGGCGCGTGGTGCTCGACCTGGGCAGCGGTGCCCTGGGTCCGCTGCAGCGGCACGTCCCCGCCTTGCGCGACCTCGACGCCGTGCTGCTCTCGCACCTGCACGCCGACCACTGCCTCGACCTCTGCGGCCTCTACGTGGCACTTCGGTACGACCCCGAGGGACGGCGCGCCGAACGGATACCCGTGCTCGGTCCGCCGGGCGCCGCGGAGCGGATGGCCCGCGCCTACGACCTGCCCGCCTCGCCGGGGATGACCGCCGAGCTCGACTTCCGCAGCTGGGTCGAGGGCGAGCCGGTGCGACTCGGCCCGCTGGTCATCACCGCCGTCCGCGTCGAGCACCCGGTCGAGGCGTACGGCCTGCGGGTCGAGGGGCCGGCGGAGGACGGCTCCAGGACGCGCGTGCTCGCGTACACCGGTGACACCGACGCCTGCGCGGCGCTGGTCCCGCTCGCTGCCGGCGCCGACCTGCTGCTGGCCGAGGCGGCCTTCCACGAGGGTCGCGACGCCAAGCGCGGCATCCACCTGACCGGACGCCGGGCCGGCGAGGTGGCCGCGCAGGCGCAGGTCGCGTCGCTGCTGCTGACCCACCTGCCGCCGTGGAACGACAACGACCGCACCCTTGCGGAGGCCCGCGAGGTGTGGGACGGGCCCCTGGCACTCGCCCGTCCCGACGCGGTCCACCTGCTCTGAGCCGGTCACCCCGCCTCCAGGCACCCCACCCCACTGATCGTCGGACCTAACTGGGGGTGGTTACCCCCGAAACGGTCCGACGATCAGTGGGGTCGACGGGTGCAGGGGGGATGGGGCGGTGGCGCACTAGGCTCGGCGCCCATGACGCGACACGACGGACGGGCCCCCGACCAGCTGCGCGACGTGCGGATCACCCGCGGCTGGCTCGACCACGCGGAGGGCAGCGTGCTGGTGGAGTTCGGTCGCACGCGGGTGCTGTGCGCGGCGTCGCTGACCGAGGGGGTCCCACGCTGGCGCAAGGGCTCGGGCCAGGGCTGGGTGACCGCGGAGTACGCGATGCTCCCGCGGGCGACCAACACCCGCTCCGACCGGGAGTCGGTCAAGGGCCGCATCGGCGGCAGGACTCACGAGATCTCCCGGCTGATCGGGAGGTCGCTGCGCGCGGTGGTCGACACCAAGGCGCTGGGGGAGAACACCCTCGTGCTCGACTGCGACGTGCTGCAGGCGGACGGCGGCACCCGGACGGCGGCCATCACCGGCGCGTACGTCGCGATGGCCGACGCGGTCGCCTTCGCGCGCGACAAGGGGTTCGTCAAGCGCGACCCCCTGGTCGACTCCGTGGCCGCGGTGAGCGTGGGCATCGCCGACGGTTCCCCCGTGCTCGACCTCGACTACCGCGAGGACGTGCGCGCCGAGACCGACATGAACGTCGTCGTCACCGGCCGCGGCCTCTTCGTGGAGGTGCAGGGCACCGCCGAGGGGGCGCCGTTCGACCGGCGCGAGCTCGACGCCCTGCTCGACCTCGCCGTGGGCGGCTGCGCCGACCTGACGAAGCTGCAGACCGAGGCGCTGGGCTCCACGGCGTGACGGCGCGGCTGGTGCTGGCTACCCGCAACACGCACAAGGTCACCGAGCTGAGGGCGATCCTGGCGGCTGCGCTGAGCGGGGAGCAGGCGGGCGGTCTGGACGTCGGCGTGCTCGACGAGGTGGTCGTCGGGCTGGACGCCGTGGGCGAGGTGCCCGACGTGGTCGAGACCGGCACCACGTTCGCGGCCAACGCGTTGCTGAAGGCCCGCGCCGTGGCCGAGGCGACGGGTCTGCCCGGGCTGGCCGACGACTCGGGCCTGGCCGTCGACGTCCTCGGTGGAGCCCCGGGGGTGTTCTCCGCGCGCTGGGCCGGCCGCCACGGCGACGACGCGGCGAACCTCCGGCTCCTGCTCGACCAGCTCCGCGACGTCCCCGACGGCGACCGGCAGGCGGCGTTCGTCTGCGCCGTCGCGCTGGTGCGGCCCGACGGCACCGAGGTCGTGGAGCACGGTCGCCTCCAGGGCACCCTGGCGCGCGAGCCCCGCGGAGACGGCGGGTTCGGCTACGACCCGGCGCTGCAGCTGCTCGGGCAGGAGCGGACGCTGGCGGAGCTGGACGCCACGGAGAAGAACGCCATCAGCCACCGGGGGCAGGCGGTGCGGGCGATGGTGCCGGTCCTGAGACCGCTCCTGACGCACCCATCCGCCTGACGGCTCGCACCGAAGGACCAGTGGAGCCGTGGCCGGCACCCTCCCGCCGGCCGCGGCTCCAACCTCGTGACGGGGCCTCGCAGTGATGGGGCACACCGGTGGCTCACCCATCCGCGTGACGCACCGGCACGAACCACGCCCATGGACTCCACCTCTCGTCACCGCCGCCGCGACTACGGCAAGGCCGCGCTGGCCGGTGTACTCGCCGGCGCGCTCGCCCTCGGTGTCGCCGAGGTGCTGGCCGCGATCATTGCGCCGTCGTCCGCACCGGTCCTGGCGGTCGGGTCGCTCTTCATCGACAACACGCCGGGGTGGTTGAAGGACTTCGCCATCTCGACGTTCGGCACCAACGACAAGCTCGCGCTGCTGGTCGGCATGGGAGTGACGATCGCGGTGTTCGCTGCTGTCGCGGGAGCGCTCTCGTTGCGGCGTCGCCTCGTCGGCACCGTCCTGGTGGGCCTGCTCGGCGTCGTGGCCGCCGTGGCCGCGATCACGCGTGCCTCTGCCGGCCCGCTCGACGTCCTGCCCAGCATCGTCGGCGTGGCACTCGGCATCGTGGCCCTGAGGCTGATGGTGGACCGCGTCGAGGCCGGCCCCGGGCGCAGCGGCCAGGGCGCCGACCGTCGCTCGTTCCTCACTGCCGCAGGGGCTACGGCCGCTCTGGCCGTCGTCACCGGTGCCGGTGGCCGGCTGCTGGCCGGCGCCCGCGACGTCGCCGCCACCCGGGCGACCCTCCAGCTGGCGGCCGCAGCCACCACCGCGCCCGCGCCCCCGCCCGGCGTGATGGTCGCGGTCGACGGGATGCCGTCCTGGCAGACGTCGAACGCCGACTTCTACCGCATCGACACCGCCCTGCGGGTGCCCCGGATCAACCCGGACGAGTGGACGCTGCGCGTGCACGGCATGGTGGAGGAGGAGGTCGAGATCACGTTCGACGAGCTCCTCGCCGAGGACCTGGTCGAGCAGTGGATCACCCTGACGTGCGTCTCGAACGAGGTGGGCGGCGACCTCGTCGGCAACACCGTCTGGCGTGGGTTCCCGATCAAGACGCTCCTCGAGCGTGCCCGCCCCACCGGCGGTGCCGACATGGTGCTGTCGAGGAGCGACGACGGGTTCTCGGCCGGGACGCCGCTGGGGGCCCTCACCGACGACCGCGGGGCGATGCTGGCGATCGCCATGGACGGTGAGCCGCTGCCGCTCGAGCACGGCTTTCCCGTCCGCATGGTCGTGCCCGGGCTGTACGGCTACGTCTCCGCGACCAAGTGGGTCACGGAGATGGAGGTCACCACGTACGCGGACTCCACCGCCTACTGGACCGACCGCGGGTGGAACGCCAAGGGCCCCATCCTCACCCAGTCGCGCATCGACGTCCCCGGCTCGTTCGCGAAGCTCGATCCCGGGCCGGTGACGATCGCCGGGACCGCGTGGGCCCAGCAACGGGGCATCGACCTCGTCGAGGTCCAGGTCGACGACGCCGAGTGGGCGCCGGCCGAGCTCGCCGCCGAGGTCAACATCGACACCTGGCGCCAGTGGTCCTTCCCGTGGGAGGCCACGTCGGGCAACCACACCATCCGCGTCCGGGCCACCGACTCCACCGGCCAGACCCAGACCGAGGAGCAGGCGCGGCCCATCCCCGGCGGTGCCACCGGCTGGCACAACGTCCTCGTTCAGGTCGCCTGACCGGCGCGAGACCCGTTGTCCCCGTGCGTCTTCGGCCGCGCCGTCTTCACCCAGAGTCGCCATCGCTCGGCAGTTGAGAAGTTGACCAATCCATGGCGCGAACCGTGGCGAATGGCCCCCGACAGACAGACATCAACGTTCGAAAGGACGACAGCATCATGAAGCGCCGCATCGCACTGACCGCCGTTCTCGCCTCGCTGACGCTCGCCACCGCGGCCTGCGGCAGCGGCGAGGAGGAAACCGCGACCCCCGCCGAGGGCGGCTCCTCGGAGTCCTCGGAGAGCATGACGTCCGAGCCGTCCGAGACCGAGTCCGAGATGGAAGAGGGCATGGACATGGGCGCCCTGGTCGGAGCCGGCTGTGCCGGCTACGCCGAGGCCAACCCGGACGGCGCCGGCTCCGTCGAGGGCATGGCCCAGGACCCGGTGGCCGTGGCCGCCAGCAACAACCCGATCCTGACCCAGCTCACCGCTGCCGTCTCGGGTGGCATCAACCCCGACGTCAACCTCGTCGACACGCTGAACGGTGACGAGTTCACCGTCTTCGCACCGGTCGACGACGCCTTCGCCGCCCTCCCGCCCGAGACGGTGGAGACGCTGATGACGGACGCCGACCTGCTCACCTCGATCCTGACCTACCATGTCGTGCCCGGGCAGCTCTCGCCCGAGGACGTCGTCGGTGAGCAGACCTCGGTCCAGGGTGGCACCGTCACCGTCGCCGGTGAGGGCGACAACCTGACCGTCAACGACGCCAGCGTGATCTGTGGCGGCGTCACCACGGCCAACGCGACCGTGTACCTGATCGACGAGGTGCTCGACCCCGCGGACGGCATG
>JBBSNO010000016.1:0-21055 GCA_038232615.1 Actinomycetales bacterium | reverse complement strand
TGACGAGGACCGGACGCGGACCGTGATGGACACCGCTCTCAGCCCGCTTGCGGACTCTGTGCGGACTGAGGCGGCGTCCGAGGGGTGAACGTGCAGGTCAGCGGCCTGTGACGCTCAAGCGGCCTTCTTGGTCTCCCAGAAGATGGTGGAGATCTCCTCGATCTTGTCGAGCAGCTGGTCGGCGACACCGACGTCGAGGCTGGCCTTGGTCCCACCACCACCACCGGCGAGCTTGGTGGCCTCGTTGAAGAGCTGGTGCAGCTGCGGGTACTTCTCGAAGTGCGGGGGCTTGAAGTAGTCGGTCCACAGCACCCACAGGTGGTGCTTGACGAGGTCCGAGCGCTCCTCCTTGATGATGACGGCGCGCTGCCTGAACACCTCGTCGTCGGAGTCGGCGTACTTCTGGCAGACCCCCTTGACGGACTCGGCCTCGATGCGCGCCTGCGCCGGGTCGTAGACGCCGCAGGGCAGGTCGCAGTGCGCGCTGACCTCGACAGGGTTGAGTAGACGGAACAGCATCCGGGTCCTCCTCGGGAGACGACGATTCGATCCCGTTGGACACTACTCCGGTGACCCCTGGCCCGCATCGCCGCGCGAGGCCCCTGGGTCGCGAGCTGGACGTCGTCCGTGTGCGTGGTCGTTCCATGCTGCCGACCCTGCGCGACGGGGACCTGCTGCTCGTGCGTGCCGGCACCCCGCGACGCGTCGGCGCCGTAGCCGTCGTCCGTCTGCCCGGTGACCGTCCGCTGTCGGTCAAGCGGCTCGGGCACCACGACCATGAAGGTTGGTGGGTCGAGCGCGACAACCCGACCGAGGGCACCGATTCCTGGGCGGTGGGGGCGGTCGGTGACGACGACGTGCTGTCGGTGGCGCTCGTCCGGCTGTGGCCCCGCCCCCGGCTGCTGAGGGCGATTCGGCCACGTCCGGGTCGCGGACGCTGACGCCACCCGACCGGTGTGCGAGAGTGTCGTCCTGCTGCGGGTGACCCCCGCAGCGCCCCGCACCACCGTCGACGATCACCCGCGTTGTCCGCAGCGCGAGGGCACGCCAGCCGCCTCCCAGGCCCAGGGGTCGATCCATGTCCACGGCACCGTCGTCCAGCACGGCTCCAACGGGCACACGCCAGTCGTCCGCACCCGACCCCGAGGACCCGGTCTTCGCCCTGCACGTAGGCGGCAAGATCGAGCTCGCGCTGCGCAGCCCGTTGCGCGACAGCCGCGACCTGTCGCTCGCCTACACGCCCGGTGTCGCCGAGGTCAGCCGCGCCATCGCCGCCGACCCGTCGCTCGTCGACACCTACACAGGCCGGGGGCGAACCATCGCCGTGGTCTCCGACGGTACGGCGGTGCTCGGCCTCGGCGACGTCGGCCCACGAGCAGCCCTGCCCGTGATGGAGGGAAAGGCGGTGCTGTTCAAGCACTTCGCCGACCTCGACGCCGTGCCGCTGTGCCTGGACACCACCGACGTCGACGCACTCGTCGACATGATCGCGGCGCTGGCGCCGACGTTCGGGGGCATCAACCTCGAGGACATCAGTGCCCCGCGCTGCTTCGAGGTCGAGCGACGCCTGGTCGAACGGCTGGACCTGCCGGTCTTCCACGACGACCAGCACGGGACGGCGGTCGTGATGTTGGCGGCGCTGGTCAACGGCGCGAACGTCGTCGGTAGGGAACCGGCCGGCCTGCGCGTGGTGGTCAGCGGTGCCGGGGCCGCGGGTGTCGCGATCGCGCACATCCTGGCGCTCTCGGGCGTCATGGACGTCGTGGTGTGCGACAGCCGCGGTGTGCTAGGTCCGCACCGCGACGACCTGCCTGACCACAAGCGTCGGCTCGCAGCGACCACGAATCCCCGCGGGCTCGGGGGCGGGATCGCCGACGCGATGGCGGGCGCCGACGTGTTCGTCGGTGTCTCGGGAGGGACGGTCCCCGAGGAGGTGGTCGCCTCGATGGCACCGGAGGCGATGGTCTTCGCGATGGCGAACCCCGACCCGGAGGTGCACCCCTGCGTCGCCAGGCGTCACGCCACGGTGGTGGCGACCGGCCGCAGCGACTTCCCGAACCAGATCAACAACGTGCTGGCCTTCCCCGGCATCTTCCGTGGCGCGCTGGACGCCCGGGCGATGCGGATCACCGAGGGCATGAAGCTGGCGGCGGCCGAGGCCATCGCGGGCTGCGTGCCTGACCCGACGCCGGACGAGATCGTGCCGAGCGTCTTCGACGACGCGGTGGTTCCTGCGGTGGCCGCCGCGGTGGCAGCCGCGGCCCGGCGGGACGGCGTCTGCCGCCCCTGAGGTGTGCACGGGATCATTCCCGAGGGTGGGCACTGGGTTCTTGCTCGTCTCCCAGGGCGTTGACCAAGGACTCCACGCTCGATTCGGTCAGGTGGTGACTCGGTCAGGTGGTGAGGGGCAGGGTGAGCGTGCGGCGCAGCACCTGACCGCCCTCGTCCAGCGACGCGTGCTCGACCTCGACCGTCGCGTGACGCCCGGCGAGGACCACCGTCATCACCCCGTTGTCGAACCAGGGCCCGTGCTCGACCTCCCAGTCGACCGGGACGTCGCGGACCCGTGCCGAGCGGGCGAGCGCATGCATGAGCGCCCGCACCGGCCGCGTCTCGAACGCCCGGTTGGCGATCTTGATCGGGACCTCGAGCGGGTTGCGGAAGGGCGACATCGTCAGTTGGTGGACGGCGGTGCGCCTCGGGTCGATCCCCGGCAGGGACGCCCGGGCGGTGTACGAGCAGTGGACGTCGCCGGACAGGAGCAGCACGCTCGCGGGTGCCGCATCGGCGCGGGCGACGCGCTGGAGGAGGTCCAGGACGTCGTGGAACGAGCGCCGGAAGGCCGACCAGTGCTCGAGGTCGGCAGCCTGGCGCACCTTCTCCCCGAGCCGCTTCGCGCGCCGGCCCCACGCGCCCTCCGATACCGCCTCGTCCCAGCCCTCGAGGTGGTGGATGCCGTGCAGGAGCAGGAAGGGCAGCGTGGTCCCCACCAGCAGGTGGTCGATGCGCTGGCCCGGCGCCGGGGTCGTGGCCTGTTCGACCAGCCACTCCCACTCGGCGGTGTCGACCATCGCGCGATCTGCCGGGTTGAGGTTCCGGGAGCAGCGGGAGTCCACGGCGAGCATCCGGACGCCCATGTGGGTGTTGCCGAAGTCGCGGTAGAAGCTCCAGCGAGCGCTGTCCGGCTCGGTGTCGGAGCGCCACGCGAACTCCTCCAGCTTCCTCGTCCGCTCCCTGTCGTCGTCGGTGGCCAGGACCATGGCGTAGGTCGGGTCCTTGTCCAGCTGCTGCGGCGAGAGGTTCCCCAGGTGCTGGTAGACCCAGTACGACGCGAAGGCACCGGTCACGCGGTCGTGCCACCAGGGCTGCTGGGTGACCCACTCGCGCCATGACAGAGAGGTGTTCCAGTCGTCGCGCAGGTCGTGGTCGTCCAGGAGCATGCACGTGGGCACCGTCGACAGCAGCCACCTCACGGGTGCCGGCATCCAGCTCTCGGAGTACAGCCACGTGTACTCCTCGAAGGTGCCGATCTCCTCACGCACCTCGTCGTCCACCCCGGTCCCGGAGCTGTGCGCGTCCCGCAGGCGACCGCGGATGTCCTCCGACGGCTCGTCCGCGTACACCTGGTCGCCCGCCAGGAACATGGCGTCCGGCCACTGCTCGTAGGTCGTGCGGGCCATCCGCTCGGCCATGGCGACCAGCGCGTCGGCACCGAACTGCTTCAACCCCGGCTCGTCCAGCGGCGCCGCCCGACGGCACGAGCCGAACGCCAGCCGGAACGTCTCGTCGTCGCGGAACGTGCGGATCACGCTCGGCGGGTAGGCGCTGCCGGGCTCCGGCCAGACCGGCTCGCCGTCGAGCGCGACGCCGTACTCGGTCTCCGTGCCGGCTTCGAGACCCTCGAGGCGCACGAGCGCGTAGTGGTGCCCGTGCACGCTCCAGGTCCGGGCCCGGTGTGCCAGCACCTCGACCTCGCAGGCGCGGTCGGTCTCGACCCAGACGGTCGCGCAGTGCGCGTCCACGTAGCGCAGCAGCGGGCCTACGACGATCGACGGTGTACTCACCCCAGCACGGTAGTGCCGCTGCAACGCGCTGCGGCGGCAAGGTCTCCGGACGGCGCCCCCACCGGGCAGGCGCTAGCGTCGGGATCATGTTCGCCGCCTACGCCGCCCGCCAGTCCGCAGACGACCCGCTGAGCGCGCTGGAGGTCGGGGACCGGCCCCCGCCGGAGCTGCCCCAGGGCTGGGCGCGCGTCCGCCTGCGAGCGGCCAGCCTCAACCACCACGACCTGTGGAGCCTGCGCGGCGTCGGGCTCCCGACCGACCGGCTGCCGATGGTCCTGGGCTGTGACGGCGCCGGACTGGACGACGACGGCAACGAGGTCATCGTGCACGCCGTGGTGTCCGACCCCGCCTGGAGTGGCGACGAGACCGAGGACCCGAAGCGTTCGCTGCTCTCGGAGGTACACCAGGGCACGTTCGCCGACGAGGTGGTCGTCCCCCGGCGCAACCTCGTCCCCAAGCCTGCGGCGTTGACCTTCGAGCAGGCGGCGTGCCTGCCTACGGCATGGCTGACCGCGTACCGGATGCTCGTCACCAAGTCGGGTGTCGCTCCGGGCGGGACGGTCCTGGTGCAAGGCGCCGGCGGCGGGGTCGCCACCGCGTTGATCGCCATCGGTCGCGCTGCCGGCTACCGCGTCTGGACGACGAGCCGTGACGAGGCCAAGCGCGCCAAGGCGGTCGAGCTCGGCGCCGACCAGGCCTTCGAGTCCGGCGCGCGGCTGCCCGAGCGCGTCGACGCCGTCTTCGAGACCGTCGGCAAGGCGACCTGGAGCCACTCGCTGAAGTCGCTGCGCCCGGGCGGCACCCTGGTCGTCTCGGGTGCGACCTCGGGCGCGGACCCGTCGGCGGACCTGAACCGGGTGTTCTTCCTGCAGCTGCGCGTGGTCGGCTCGACGATGGGCACCCGCGACGAGCTGCAGCGGCTGGCGCGGTTCTGCGAGACGACCGGCGTCCGCCCGCTGGTCCACTCGACCATGCCGCTCGAGGACGCCCGCGACGGCTTCGCGCAGATGGAGTCCGGCGAGGTGTTCGGCAAGGTGGTCTTCACCCGCACCTGACCGACAGGCCCACGTTGCTGACGGCTGTTCAGCGGCACGTTGTGGTCCGCCCTCGGGTTGATCGGCACGTTGCAGCTCGACTCTCCGAGCGTGTCGGTCGTCACCGTGCCGATCAACGTGTCGGTGACGGAGGTGACGGCGCCGGAGGTCTTCTCCCCGTCGGCGAGCAGCTCCAGGATGCGGCGACGTACCGGGTCGCCGAGGACGTCGACGGCGTGCACGGCCGCCCTACGGGACGGGGTCGTCGGAGGGCGGGGCGCCGGTGCAGGCGGCCGTCGTCCTCGCCGCTGGCGATGCTGGCACGGCACCACCCGTCGCTGCTGCGGGTGATGAACTCCTGACCGTCCGGCGAGGTCACCCACTGCTGGGCCCTGCACCCGCGAGCTCACCACCCGCGAGGTGCTGGCCCAGCCCGACCAGCCCCATGTCCCATCCGACACCGACGGCCCCCGGACCGAGCTCACGCCACCGGTCGGGGTCGACGCGGGCGATGTACTCCGCTGCAGCGTCGTCCGGTCGGCCTCCGAGGTGGAGAGCCGCAGCTCGAGCCAGCTCACGTCCCCGCCGTAGTCCCACGTGACCGCCAGGCGTCGTGGTGGCACTCGCGGATCTCGCCGCCGGCATTGCCCTCGAACTGGAACCCGCCGCCTAGTCGGAGCTCACCGCTGACCGGCAGGAACCAGCGGGGGTGTGAGTTGACGCTCAGCTGACAGCGCGGCTCAGGTCGCGCAGGCGAGCGGCCGTCTCCTCGAGCGCCGCGCGGAACGCGGGGACGGCGTCCGCGGGCAGCCCATGACGTCGCAGGTCGGCCCGCACCTGGGCGCGGAAGGAGGCGAGCGCCTCCTCGGCGTCCTTGGTCGACGTCCGGCTGTCTGACGGCGGCCTCTCGGACCGGGCGGTGCGGCGGGCCTGCTGCGCGGCGTCCTTCAGCTCGTGCCGCAGGTCCTGCGAGTCGGACCGAACCCGCGACCGCACGCTCGCGGCCAGCTCCGCGACGGACTGGTCGAGGTCGTGCTGCAGGTCGTCGATGTCGCCGGCGCGCCGCCGGACCTCGTCCTTCCCGGCGCCCGTGATGCGGTAGACAGCCGTCCGGCCCTGCTCGTTGCGCTCGACGAGACCCTCCGCCTCGAGCCGGGCCAGCCGGGGGTAGATGCTGCCGGCGCTGGGGGAGTACAGGCCGCCGGAGCGGTCCTCGAGGGCGCGGATCACCTCGTACCCGTGTCGCGGCGCGTCGTCCAGCAGCGACAGGAGGTAGAGGCGCAGCTGCCCGTGCGCGAAGACGGGAGTCACGGCTCCTCCTGCGTCGTCGCCGTGACCAGGAGGCTGTGTCCTCTGGTTCGCTCGCTGGGCTCGCTCACGGCGTCGCGCGCAGCAGGGTGACGTCGCCCGAGACCGTGGTGGCGACGAGCCGCACGTCGGGGGCGCCGTCGGCCAGCTCGCCCTTCATCTTGCCGTGGTGGCCGTCGAGCCGGCGCCCGTCCGCGACGACGGTGCCGGAGACGCTGCGGGCCCGGACGTCGTACCCGGCACCGGCCGGCACCCTCAGCGTGACGTCGCCGGACACGGTCCTGACCTGCAGCTCGCACGGCACGGCCAGCAGGTCGACGCTGACGTCTCCCGAGACGCTCCGGCCGGACAAGGCCGACATCTCCAGCGCGTGGACGCTCAGCGACCCCGAGACGCTCTCGCCGTCGAACGCGCCGTGGGCGTCGCGCACGTCGATCTCACCGGACACGGTGCGCGCGGTGACCTCGCCGTGGACGTCGTCGACCACGACGGTGCCCGACACCGTGCGGACCTGCGCGTCGTGGTGGAGGCCGCTGACGAGCCCGTCGCCGGAGACCGTGCCGAGCTCGACGGCGGTGTCGGGCGGGACGGCGATGCTCACGACGGCCTCGTCGTCCCGCCCGCCCCGCGTTAGGTGCTGGAGCAGGGAGTCCCAACCGAGTTGCGGGTGGGAGACGTCCAGCGTGTCGCCGTCCCAGGTCACCTCCAGCGGGCGGCCGCGCACGCTGGTCACCTCGACCGTCGCGCCACCGTCGCGCCGGTCGCGTGCCACGACGTCCACCCGGCCGGCGACGAGGATGACCCGGACCCGGCGCACCGGGTCATCCTCCCCGCCGACGTCGACGACCTTCGGTCCATCGACTTTCCACTGCTCCACCATGAACGGCTCCTCATCGAGATATATCGCGTCTGGTTGCAATGAGATATATCGCGTTTGAGCGCATGGGTCAACCCACTGATCGTCGGACACGTCGGGGGGTGATCACGCCCAGAACGGTCCGACGATCAGTGGGGTCGATCGGCGGCTACGGCTGGGGCAGGCCGAGCCAGGCGTACCAGCCGCCGTGCAGCACCATCCAGGCGATCAGCCCGTAGCCGGCCTGCCCGGGGTGGACGCCGTCACCCGCGGCGAGGTCGGCGTACCACTGCTCGTGCGAGACCAGCGGGCCGAAGCAGTCCACGAAGGGGACCTGCCGGCGCTGGCAGACGTCGGCGAACGCGTCGGAGAGTTCCCCGACCCGGGTGTTGGCAGTGGCGTCGGCGCCGGGTGGAGGCCCGACCACGAAGGCACCGATCGAGCGGCTGGCCGCCTCGTCGAGCACGTTGGCGAGGTTGAGGCGGCTGCGCGCCAGCGAGACACCCTCGTCGAGGTCACCCCGGCCGAGGCCGACGACGACCCGGTTGTCGGCGCCGTCGGCGAACCGTCGTCCGGTCTCGGCCTGCCAGCGTGCCACGAGGCCGGACGTCGCCTCGCCCGGGACGCCGAGGGAGAACACCGCCTGCTCGGCGCCGCCAGGGGTGCGGGCAGCGACCCGTCCGGTCCAGCCCAGCGCCTTGGGGTCGCCGACACCGGCGGCGAAGGCGTCGCCCACCACGCAGATCCGCCGCGTCACGTCGCCGGACCCGCTCATCGGTCCTCCATCTGTCGCCTCACTCGTCTCTGTCTCACTCGTCGTCGTCACCCAGGCGGGCGAGCCAGGTCGCCAGCCGCTCCACCGGGGTCTCGAAGTCCGGGTTCAGGTCGACGAAGGTCCGCAGCTGCTCGGCGAGCCAGGCGAGGCTGACCTCCTCCCCGCCACGCCGCGACTCGAGCTCCTCGATGCCCCGATCGGTGAAGTACATCGGTCAGCAGCGCATCAGCG
Organism: Actinomycetales bacterium; assembly: GCA_038232615.1. Lineage (GTDB taxonomy): Bacteria > Actinomycetota > Actinomycetes > Actinomycetales > DASROP01 > DASROP01. The sequence continues at coordinate 12,787 of JBBSNO010000016.1, read as the reverse complement.
GGCGAACGCCTGCTCGATGAGCGCGGCCTGCTCCGCCTGGTGCTTCTTGCTGGAGCCCGTCGCCGGGGAGGCTGCCGCGGCGCGGCTCACGCAGCGCAGCGAGCGGCCACCGAGGCGCTCGGGCAGCTCCAGGCCCAGGAACGGCCAGGCACCCTGGTTGCGCGGCTCCTCCTGGACCCAGACCAGCTCGGCGCCTGCGAACGGCTCGAGCGCCTCACTGAGCCCGTCGTCGTCGATCGGGTGCATCTGCTCGAAGCGCACGATCGCCGTCGACGTGTCCTGGGCCTTGGCGCGCGCCGCCAGCAGGTCCCAGTAGATCTTCCCGGTGCACATCAGCACGCGATCGACCCCGTCGGTCTGCGACGGGTCGGCGAACTGCTCCCCGATGATCGGCCGGAACCCCCCGGTGGTGAAGTCGTCGACGCCCGACGCCGCCGCCTTCAGGCGCAGCATCGACTTCGGCGTGAACACCACGAGGGGACGACGCGGACGTGCGTACGCCTGCCGGCGCAGCAGGTGGAAGTACGACGCCGGCGTCGAGGGCATCGCGACCGTCATGTTGTTCTCGGCGCACATCTGCAGGTAGCGCTCGATCCGCGCGGACGAGTGGTCCGGTCCCTGCCCCTCGTAGCCGTGCGGCAGCAGCAGCGTGACCGACGAGCGCTGGCCCCACTTCTGCTCCGACGACGAGATGAACTCGTCGAGGATCGACTGCGCCCCGTTGGCGAAGTCGCCGAACTGGGCCTCCCAGAGGACCAGGGCATCGGGCCGCTCGACCGAGTAGCCGTACTCGAAGCCCATCGCCGCGAACTCGCTCAGCAGCGAGTCGTAGATCCAGAAGCGTGCCTGGTCCTTGCTCAGGTACAGCAGCGGCGTCCACTCCTCGCCGCTGGTCTTGTCGGTCAGGACGGCGTGGCGCTGCACGAAGGTGCCCCGCCGCGTGTCCTGGCCGGCGAGGCGGACCGGAACGCCCTCCATCAGCAGCGAGCCGAACGCCAGCAGCTCGCCGTACCCCCAGTCGATGCCGCCGTCGCGCGACATCTGGGAGCGCTTCTCCAGCAGCGGTCGCAGCTTCTGGTGCACCGTGAAGCCCTCGGGCGGGCTCACGTGCTGGTCTCCGATGTGCTTGAGGACCTCGAGCGAGACCGCGGTCTGCCGCGGGTCCGACACGGCGTCGTCGTCCTGCTGCGCCTCGGGTTGCTCGAGGCCGCCGGGGGCGTCCGGGCCGTCGTGCCCCCGCTCGCCGCTGTCCCCGGCGGCCTCCCGGGTCTCTGCGAAGACGCGCTCGAGCTGCTCCTGGTAGTCCTTCAGCGCGGCCTCGGCCTCCTCGACCGTGATGTCACCCCGGCCGATCAAGGACTCCGTGTACAGCTTGCGGACGCTGCGCTTGGCCTCGATCAGGGCGTACATCAGCGGCTGCGTCATCGAGGGGTCGTCGCCCTCGTTGTGGCCGCGGCGGCGGTACGAGACCAGGTCGATGACGACGTCCTTGTCGAACTCCTGCCGGAACTCGAAGGCCAGACGTGCCACCCGGGCGCAGGCCTCGGGGTCGTCGCCGTTCACGTGGAAGATCGGCGCCTGGATCATCTTGCCGACGTCGGTGCAGTAGAACGACGAGCGGGACGACGCCGGGGCCGTGGTGAAGCCGACCTGGTTGTTGATGACCACGTGGACCGTGCCGCCGGTGCGGTAGCCGCGCAACTGGGACAGGTTCAGCGTCTCGGCCACCACGCCCTGGCCGGCGAAGGCGGCGTCGCCGTGCACGAGGACCGGCAGCACGGGGAAGCTCGTCCCGCCGAGGCCGATGCGGTCCTGCTTGGCGCGGGCGATGCCCTCCAGCACGGGGTTGACGGCCTCGAGGTGGGAGGGGTTGGCCGCAAGGTAGACCTTGGTGGTCTCGCCGGACTCGGCGGTGAACGTGCCCTCGGTGCCCAGGTGGTACTTCACGTCGCCGGACCCCTGGACGCTGCGCGGGTCCTGGGTCCCCTCGAACTCGCGGAAGATCTGCCCGTAGCTCTTGCCGGCGATGTTCGCGAGCATGTTGAGGCGTCCGCGGTGTGGCATGCCGATGCAGACCTCGTCGAGGCCCGCCATGGCCGAACGGGAGAGCAGTTCGTCCAACAGCGGGACGACGGACTCCCCACCCTCGAGGCTGAACCGCTTCTGCCCCACGAACTTCGTCTGCAGGAAGGTCTCGAACGCCTCCGCCGCGTTCAGCCGCGACAGGATGCGCAACTGCTCCTCGCGGGTCGGTTTGGCGTACGGCCGCTCCACGCGCGCCTGGATCCACTGGCGCTGGTCAGGGTCCTGGATGTGCATGTACTCGATGCCGATGGTGCGGCAGTACGAGTCACGCAGCACACCGAGGATGTGGCGCAGCTTCATTACCTGCCTGGCTCCGAAACCGCCGGTGGGGAAGTCGCGGTCGAGGTCCCAGAGCGTCAGGCCGTGCGTCTGGACGTCGAGGTCGGGGTGACGGCGCTGGCGGTACTCGAGCGGGTCGGTGTCGGCCATCAGGTGCCCGCGGACGCGGTAGGCGTGGATCAGCTCCACGACGCGAGCGGTCTTGCTGACCTCGTCGTCGTGGGAGACCGAGATGTCGCGGACCCAGCGGATCGGCTCGTACGGGATCCGCAAGGCGTGGAAGACGCGGTCGTAGAAGCCGTCCTCGCCGAGCAGCTTGGTGTGCACGACGCGCAGGAAGTCGCCGGACTGGGCGCCCTGGATGATGCGGTGGTCGTAGGTCGACGTCAGCGTCATCACCTTGCTGACGGCGAGACGGGCGAGGGTGTCCTCGGACGCGCCGGCGTACTCCGCCGGGTAGTCCATGGCGCCGACCCCGACGATCGTCCCCTGGCCCTTCATCAGGCGCGGGACCGAGTGAACCGTGCCGATCGTGCCGGGGTTGGTCAGGCTGATCGTCGTCCCGGCGAAGTCCGGGACCCCCAGCTTGCCGGCACGTGCACGGCGGACGACGTCCTCGTACGCCGCCCAGAACTGGGCGAAGTCCATCTCCTCGGTGCGCTTGACCGAGGGCACCAGCAGCTGCCGGGAGCCGTCGTCCTTCTGCAGGTCGATCGCGATGCCGAAGTTCACGTGCGCGTTGCGCTGCACAGCCGGCTTGCCGCCGTCCTCGGTGTAGCCGTTGTTCATCTCCGGCATCTGGGTCAGCGCCTCGACGACGGCGAACCCGATGAGGTGGGTGAACGACACCTTGCCGCCGCGCGCGCGCTTCAGGTGGTTGTTGATCACCGTGCGGTTGTCCACCATCAGGCGCGCGGGGACAGCCCGGACGCTGGTCGCCGTCGGCACCTCCAGGCTCGACTCCATGTTGGTGACGACACGAGCTGCGGCGCCGCGCAGGCGCACGGTCTCGCCGGCGTCCACGGCGTCCTTCTGGTCGCCGTCCTTCGGGGCCGGCCGATCGGCCTTCGCTGCCGACCGGCTCTTCGCGGGCTGGCCCTTGGGCGTCTCGGGGCTCTTCGGCGCGTCCTGGCTCTCGGGCGCGTTCTGCTTCGGGGGCTGGCTCCTGGGCGCGTCCTGCGCCTTGGGGGCCTCGGCCGCGGCCTCGCCGCCCTGCTTTCCGGCCGGGGAGTTCGCCGTCAAGGCACCCTTCTCGGTCGGGCTCGGCTTCTGGCTTGCCGGCTGACCCGAACCGGCGTCCTGGCTTCCGCTGGCGTCCTGGCGCCCGGTCGCGGCGCCGTCCGGTGCGCCGGAGCCCGTCGCCTCGCGGGGGACGACCTCCTCGCCGGGCCGGGTGGGCTGGCCGTTGCCCGCGGACGTCTCGCGCGAACGGGCGTGCCCGGCCGGGTTGTCGGCGGGCTGGAAGTCGGCGAAGAACTCCCACCACGCTGGGTCGACCGAGTCTCTGTCGTCCAGGTAGCGCTGGTAGAGGTCGTCGACCAGCCACTCGTTCGGCCCGAACGCCGCCGAGGCACCGGGAGGTGCGGCGGGCTGGCCGGAGGTGGGGGTGGAGGCAACGGACTCGGACATGGCGAAGATCGCCCTCTTCCACGGATTGCGACGGTGCTGGGGCCTGGATCAACCCTAGTGGTCGGTGCGGCCCGGGACACGCCGGGGCCGCACCGGCTCATGTGACGTCGCGACGCAGCGTCAGCGCCGCGCCGAGCCCGCCGAGGACCGCGCCGTAGCCGAGCAGGACCAGCAGCCCGCCCCACCAGGGCAGGGCGTCGGCGCTCACCGGCCCCCCGGTCACGGAGATCTCCACCAGGGCGGTGGACGCGGCTCCCGGGAGGAACTTCGCCACGTCGGCGCCCCACGAGACCAGGCCCAGGGCGAGCGTGATCAACGGCTCCAGGATGAACGTCACGCCGATCCCGATCACGATGGCGGCGATCTGGTTGCGGATCAGCGTGGCCAGCCCGGTGCCGACGATCCCCCACACAGCGGTGCCGACGACGCCGAGCAGCAGGGCGCGCGGCACGTCGTCCTCGGTCAGCGCGACGTCGAAGCCGCGGGCCGCGAAGATGGTCGCGCCCAGCCCGGTGGAGACCAGCTGGGCGACGAAGGCGTACAGGACGGCGAAGCACACGACGGCGGCGAGCTTGCTGATGACGACCCGGGCGCGGCGCGGGGTGGCCAGGAACGTCGGCGTCACGGTCTGGTGCCGGTACTCGGTCGAGACCGCCAGCACCCCCAGGATCAGTGCGAAGACGTACGCCATCCCGTAGCCGGTGGTGTAGACGCTGCGGGCCACGGCGGGCTCGTCCGGCCCGGGGGTCGGCGGGGCGCCGGGGGCGAAGGAGACGCCGGCCGTGAACGCCCCAAGCGCGGTCAGGCCGGCCGTGATCACGGCGAGGCCGATGAGCATGCCCCACCACGAGCGGGTGCTGCGGATCTTGAGGACCTCGGTCGAGACCAGCCGGTTCATCGGTCCCCGTCCGTCGTGGTCGTCGCGCTGGGCGGACTCGCGGTGGTGGCGTTGCCGTCCCCGCTCGTCAGGGAGAAGAAGACCTCCTCGAGCCCGCTGTTCTCACGTGCGAGCTCGTGCACCTCGACGCCGGCGGCGAACATCGCGTGACCGACGTGTCCGGGCTCGACACCCCGCACCCGCACACGGCGCCCCGCTTCGTCGACGGGCTCGACGGCCCCCCCTGGTCGGTCAGCGCCCGGCGCAGCGCTGCGGCGTCGGGGGAGCCGACCAGCACGCCGGCACGGGCGGGGCTGTCGAGCTCGGCGAGGGTGGAGGCGGCGACGAGCCGGCCGTGGCTGATGATCACGACGTCGTCGACCGTCTGCTGGACCTCGGAGAGCACGTGGCTGGAGACCAGCACCGTGCGTTCCTCCGAGGCCAGGTGGCGCAGGAAGCCGCGCAGCCATCGGATGCCTTCGGGGTCGAGCCCGTTGGCCGGCTCGTCCAGCACCAGCACCCGCGGGTCGCCCACGAGGGCCGACGCCAGGCCGAGCCGCTGGCGCATCCCCATCGAGAACCCGCCCGCGCGACGCTTCGCGGCGCTGGACAGCCCGACCAGGGCGAGCAGCTCGTCGACGCGCCGGTCGTCGGCGCCGCTGGTCCGCGCGAGCACCCTGAGGTGGTTGCGGGCCGTGCGACCCGGGTGGAAGCTGCTGGCCTCCAGCGCCGCTCCGACGGACCGTTGCGGGTGGGGCAGGTCCTGGTAGGCCTGTCCGGACACCGTCGAGCTACCGCTGGTCGGCTGGACCAGCCCCAGGATCATCCGCAGCGTCGTGGTCTTTCCGGCGCCGTTCGGGCCCAGGAAACCGGTGACCCGACCGGGACGGACGTCGAACGACAGGTCGTCCACGGCGACGACGTCCCCGAACTTCTTGGTCAGGTTCCGGACGACGACGGACTGCTCGCCCCCGGTATCTCGCTTTGGTCGTGCTCATCTGCGCCACAGCGCACCTCACCCCCGCGACCAGACCCCGCCCCTCCGGCAGGGAGTCGCGAGCATCCTGCCGCCCTGACGCAGCGGGAGGGCCAGCGGGGTGTCGCGAGTTCCTTGATCACCGGGTGGGAGTTCCTTGATCACCGCGGATGCCTGGGTGGTGATCAAGGAATTCGGCGCTGGTGATCAAGGAATTTGGCGCTGGTGATCAAGGAGTTGGTGCTGTCGGCGGCGGGGGGCGCAGCGGCAGGAGCACGCGGATCCGGCACCCGTGCCCGTCGTCCGGGCCCGCGTCGGCGATCTCGATGGTGCCGCCGTGCAGCCCCACCGCCCACCGGGCGATGGCGAGGCCGAGCCCCGTGCCGCCGTCCGCGTCGGAGCCCGACGGCGCTCCCCGGTGGAACCGCTCGAAGACGCGTTCGCGCTCGGCGGGCGCGATGCCGGGCCCCTCGTCGACCACCTCGACGAGGAGCGTCTCGTGCTCGGCCACCCGCGCCAGCACGCGGACGGTGCCACCGGGCGGGGAGTGGCGGGAGGCGTTGTCGAGCAGGTTGGCCACCACCTGGTGCAGGCGGGCCCCGTCCGCGTGCACGTGCAGGTCGGCCGGCTCGACGGCGAGGTCGAAGCCGACGTCGCGCCCGGCGCCCTCCGCGACGAGCCGCGCAGACCGGACGGCGTCGTCCAGGAACGGACACAGGGCGAGGTCGCCGGGCTCCAGCGGCACCGCACCGGCCTCGAGGCGCGAGAGGTCGAGCAGCTGCGAGACCAGGTGACCGAGCCGCTCGGTCTGCTCCAGGGCGACGCTCAGCGTCTCGGGGTCCGCGGCGGTGACGCCGTCGACGAGGTTCTCCAGCTGCGCGTGCAGCGCGGTCACCGGCGTCCGGAGCTCGTGGCTGACGTTCGCCACCAGCTCACGGCGCTGGCGGTCCACCGAGGCCAGGTCCTCGGCCATCCGGTTGAACGCCTGGGCCAGCTCGCCCACCTCGTCCGAGCTCGTGGCGCGCACCCGGCGGCGGTAGTCGCCGGTGGCCATCTCGCGGGCGGCCGTCGTCATCTCGCGCAGCGGCGACGTCATCCCGCGCGCGAGGAGCTGCGTGACGACGAGCGCGACGACGATCGCCGCCGGCAGCGTGTACCGGGGTCCGATCTGGTTGTGCAGGCCCGCCCACACCACGAGCGACGAGACGGTGACCGAGACGCCGACCAGCAGCCCGAGCTTGGTCTTGATCGACCGCACGTGGTCGAGCGGGCGGAGGTCGGGCAGGTGGGCCAGCGCCCGGGCGTGCGCGGCACGCTGGTCGGTGGCGCTCACCGTGGCGCCGCTGGTGGTTCCACCGGCTCCAGGGAGTAGCCGACGCCGTGCACGGTCCGGATCACCTCCGGCCCCAGCTTGCGGCGCAGTGCCTTGATGTGGCTGTCGACCGTGCGCGTCCCCGAGGCGTCCTCCCAGTCCCACACGTCCGCGAGCAGCCGCTCGCGCGACAGCACCGTGCGGGGCTCGGCGGCCAGGCAGGCGAGCAGGTCGAACTCGGTCGGCGTCAGGTGCACCGCGGCTCCGCGGCGGCGCCCCCGCCGCTGCGCCGGGTCGAGCTCGAGGTCGCCCAGGCGCACGGGTGCGGCCGCGGACCGGTCCGACGCGAGCTGCCCGGCCCGCTCCACCCGCCGGAGCAGGGTGCGGACCCGGGCGACCAGCTCACGCATCGAGAAGGGCTTGGTCATGTAGTCGTCCGCGCCGACGCCGAGGCCGACGAGCATGTCCGTCTCGTCGTCCCGCGCGGTGAGCATCAGCACCGGGACCGGCGCGGCCGCCTGGATCCGGCGGCACACCTCGATCCCGTCGATCCCGGGCAGCATCACGTCGAGCACGACCACGTCCGGGCGCAGCCGAGCCGCGGCCTCCACTCCCGAGGGCCCGTCGTAGACCGCCTGCGCGAGGAGGCCCTCCGCCCGCAGCCGCGTCACGACCGCGTTGGCGATCGCGGGCTCGTCCTCCACGACCAGCACCGTCGCCGGTCGGCCCTGCTCCTGCTCAGCCATGGCGTCAGCGTAGGGACGTCCCCGGCCGCCGTCCCCGCACGACCCGTCGGGTCCGGTGAAGATCTCGTGCGGTCCGACCTCGCGCCGGCGGCTGGGAGACTGGTGGCCGTGCGCTACCTCGACGGACAGCAGCCCGCCCACGACCTGACCTACTCCGACGTGTTCCTCGTGCCATCGCGGTCCGCGGTGACCTCGCGGCTGGACGTCGACCTGGCGTCGGCCGACGGCACCGGCACGACGGTGCCGCTGGTCGTGGCGAACATGACGGCGGTGACCGGACGTCGGATGGCCGAGACCGTGGCCCGGCGCGGCGGCGTCGCGGTCCTGCCGCAGGACGTCCCGCTGGACGTCGTGGCCGACGTCGTGGCGTGGGTGAAGAGCCGTCACCCGGTCTGGGAGACGCCGCTGACGCTGCGTCCCACCGACCGCGTGGTCGATGCGCTGCACCTGCTGCCCAAGCGGGCGCACGGCGCGCTCGTGGTGACCGACGAGGACGGGGGGCCCGTCGGCGTCGTCACCGCCGACGACTGCTCGGGCGTCGACCGGTTCACGCTGCTCGTGGAGGTGATGAGCCGCGACCCCCTCACCCTGGACGCCGACGTGGTCGCGGCCGACGACGGCCCCGAGCAGGCCTTCGCCGCCCTCGACGCGGCACACCGCTCCTTCGCCCCGGTCGTGCGCGACGGCCGCTGCGTGGGGGCGATGACCCGCACCGGCGCCCTGCGCTCGCGGCTGCACGTGCCGGCCCTCGACGCCCGCGGACGGCTGCGCGTCGGCGTCGCGATCGGCATCAACGGCGACGTCCCGGCAGCGGCCGCCGCGGTGCTGGCGGCCGGCGCCGACGTGCTGGTCGTGGACACCGCGCACGGTCACCAGGACAAGATGCTCCAGGTCCTGTGCAGCGTGCGGGAGCTGGCACCGTCCGTCCCGGTCGTCGCCGGGACCGTGGTGACGGCGGACGGCGTGCGCGACCTCGTGGCCGCCGGCGCCGACGTCGTCAAGGTCGGTGTCGGGCCCGGCGCCATGTGCACCACGCGGATGATGACCGCTGTCGGTCGGCCGCAGTTCTCCGCGGTGGTGGAGTGCGCGGCGGCGGCCCGCGACGTGGGCGCCCACGTCTGGGCGGACGGTGGTGTCCGGTACCCCCGCGACGTCGCCCTGGCGCTCGCGGCAGGGGCCAGCCAGGTGATGGTCGGCTCATGGTTCGCCGGCACCCACGAGAGCCCTGGCGACCTGATGACCGACGAGCACGGTCGTGCCTACAAGGAGAGCTTCGGGATGGCCTCGGCCCGTGCAGTCGCCGCCCGCACCCGCGCCGACACGCCCTTCGACCGCGCTCGCAAGGGGCTCTTCGAGGAGGGCATCTCGTCGTCCCGGATGCTGCTCGACCCGCACCGGGCAGGGGTCGAAGACCTGCTCGACCACATCGTCTCCGGCGTCCGGAGTGCGTGCACCTACGCCGGCGCGCGCACCGTCGCCGAGCTGCACGAGCTCGCGGTCGTCGGCGTCCAGTCCAGCGCGGGCTACGAGGAGGGGCGTCCGATGCCGACCGGCTGGTGACCTGACCCGGCCGGATCGTACGATAGGCCCGCGATGAGCCCTTCACATCCTTCGTCCGACCAGCCGTCCTCGGACGAGCCCCCCTCACGAACCAGGGCCGCTCGGGCCACCAGTGCGAGTGCTCCCCCGTGGGGTGAGCCGTGCTGACCGAGTGGCTGCTCGTCGGGCTGGGCGTGCTGCTCACCCTGGGGACCGGGGTCTTCGTGGCCGCCGAGTTCTCACTAATCACCGTCGACCGACCGGCCGTGGAGCGCGCTGCCGCCGCCGGTGACCGCAAGGCTGCCAGGGTGGTGGGCGGCCTGAAGACGCTGTCCACGCAGCTGTCCGGCGCCCAGGTGGGCATCACGATCACGACCCTGCTGGTCGGGTTCCTCGTCGAGCCCTCCGTCTCGGCTCTGCTCCGGTCCCCACTGACCGCCGCGGGCCTGCCGGAGGGCGCAGTGACCCCGGTCAGCGTGGCCCTCGGGATCTTCCTGGCCACCACCGTCTCGATGCTCGCGGGCGAGCTGATCCCGAAGAACCTCGCGCTGTCGCTGCCGTTGCGAACCGCGCAGTGGTCCGTGCCGCTGCAACGCGCGTTCACGTTCGCGACCCTGCCCGCGATCCGGTTGCTCAACGGGACGGCGAACCGCCTCCTGCACCTGGTGGGCGTCGAGGCGCAGGAGGAGCTGTCCAGCGGCCGCTCGCCCGAGGAGCTCGCGGCCCTGGTGCGGCGTTCCGCCCAGGAGGGGACGCTGGACGAGGGCACCGCCAACCTGGTCTCCCGGACCCTGGGCTTCAGCCGGCACACCGCCGCCGACGTCATGACCCACCGCGTGCGGATGGAGAGCGTTCGGCGGGACGACACCTCCGCCGACGTCGTCCGCCTGGCCCGGAGCACCGGGTACTCCAGGTTCCCGGTCATCGACGACGGCCTCGACGACGTCGTCGGCGTCGTGCACGTCAAGCGCGCCATCGCCGTCCCCCACGACAAGCGGGCGGACGTGCCCGCGGCGGCGCTGATGAGCGAGGCGCCCCGGGTCCCGGAGACCCTGCGCCTCGACCCGCTCCTGGTCGAGCTGCGGGCACAGGGCCTGCAGATGGCGGTGGTGACCGACGAGTACGGGGGGACGGCCGGGGTGGTGACGCTCGAGGACGTCATCGAGGAGCTGGTGGGCGAGGTCGCGGACGAGCACGACCGTGCGCGTGCCGGGGCGCGCCGTCTGCGTGACGGGTCCTGGCTGCTGCCGGGGCTCCTGCGCCCCGACGAGGTCCGAGACCGGCTCGGCCTGGACATCCCCGACGGCCACGCCTACGAGACCCTCGCCGGCTTCGTGATGGCGCGGCTGGGTCGCCTCGCCGTCGCCGGCGACGCGGTCGTCGTCGGAGGGGGGACGCTGCGGGTGGAGCGGCTCGAGGGCCGCCGGATCGACCGGCTCAAGTTCGCGCCGGCCCCGGAGGCCGCTGCCGAGCCGCAGCCCGTCCGGGCGGAGGACCTCGAGTCGTGAGCGAGCGCAGCGAGCGAACCAGAGGGCGCAGGGCGACGCACACGACGACGAGGAACGAGGAGTCGTGAGCGATTCCGTGGGGTTGCTCCTGGGCGGACTGCTGCTGCTGGCGAACGCCTTCTTCGTCGGCGCGGAGTTCGCCGTGATCTCGGCGCGGCGCTCGCAGATCGAGACCCGGGCGGAGGCCGGCAGTCGCCGCGCCCGCACCACCTTGTGGGCGATGGAGAACGTCTCGCTCATGCTGGCCTGCGCGCAGCTGGGCATCACGATCTGCTCCCTGGGGCTGGGGGCCATCGCCGAGCCGGCGCTGGCGCACCTGCTCGAGGCGCCGTTCGCGGCCCTGGGCATCCCCGAGCAGCTCCTGCACCCGGTGGCGTTCGCCCTGGCCCTCGCCGTCGTGGTGTACCTGCACGTCGTCATCGGCGAGATGGTGCCGAAGAACCTGGCGCTGGCGAAGCCGGAGACCTCGGCGCTGGCACTGGCCCCGGCGCTGGTCATGGTGGCGCGCATCCTGTCGCCGGTGATCAGGGCGCTCAACGCGATCGCCAACGCCGCCCTGCGGCTCGGTGGCGTCGACCCGAAGGACGAGATGACCTCGGCGTTCACGATGGCGGAGGTCCACTCCATCGTCACCGAGTCGCGTCGCGAGGGCACGATCGACGACGAGCACGGCCTGCTGACCGGCGCGCTCGAGTTCAGCGATCACACGGCGAGCGATGTGATGGTCAGGACCGACGAGCTCGTCACGGTGCCCGCGGGCGCCACCCCGGCTGACGTCGAGCGGCTCGTGGCTAGGACCGGTTTCAGCCGGTTCCCGGTCCGCGGGTCCGCCGGGGACCTCGTCGGGTACCTGCACCTGAAGGACGTGCTGTACGCCGAGGACGACGAGCACGACGAGCCGGTGCCGCAGACGCGGGTGCGGTCGCTGGCGAGCGTCAGCGAGGACGACGAGGTCGAGGACGCGCTCGCCGCGATGCAGCGCAGCGGCGCGCACCTGGCGTGGGTGCTCGACGAGGCGGGCGCCATGCTGGGCGTGATCTTCCTGGAGGACGTCCTGGAGGAGCTGGTCGGCGAGATCCGGGACGGGATGCGGCGGGCGCGGCAGCTGCCCGGCGGGCTCCGAGCGCTCGACTCCCCCCTGGGAGTGCGGCGCTGACCTGGGCATTTGTCAGAGTCAGGGGGCGTCCCGTTATGCTTTCGTGACCCGCCCGCCGGCTCGATGGCGGGCATCGTCGCGTCGCCAGCCGTCCCGTCGGCGGGCACCGCGCGTCCTGGCGGGCACCGCGCGTCCTGGCGGGCACCGCGCGTCCTGATCGTCGATCGTCGGAGGTTGTTCCGTGGGTTCGCACCGCGCCGAGGCCCCTGCCTCTCGTCGCCCGGCGACTCCCGCGACGTCGACTCCGCCCGATGCGCAGCCCCCTGCTGCGGGAGCGGTCCGGGGCCAGGCCGAGTACCGGTCGCGTGCGGAAGCCCGGTTGGTCGCGCAGGCCAGCTCACGTGCGCAGGACCTGTCGCGGGCGGAGGACCGGCTGGTCGCCAGGGCCGGCCGGGTCACCCAGACCCGGGCTCGCGCCGAGGCCCTGTCCCGTGCCGAGACCCGGTCGCGCGGGGAGCGGCTGTCCCGTGCGGAGGCCCGGTCGCCGAAGGAGGCCGCCCAAAGTCGACGTCGCGCCGAGACGGCGCCCCCGCCCGTCCGTGGACGTCGCGCTCACCGCGCCGCAGCGACGCCCGGCTGGGTGCGCGCCCTGCCGCAGGCGGGTGTGGTCGGCGTACTGGGGATCGCGACGATCCTGGCGCCGCTGATAGGGGACGCCTTCCTGGACGAGCCCTCGGTGG
>JBBSNO010000015.1:0-21154 GCA_038232615.1 Actinomycetales bacterium | reverse complement strand
GAGGGCGAGCAGGTGGTCGCTCGACCGGACGGCGAGGGGCGGATCGTCATCGAGACCGTGGCGTCCATCCGTGCACGGGTGTGGGCAGCGGCCCCCCAGCCCGGCGGGCTGGACGTGACGGAGGACGTCCGGACCATGCGCGGAGAGGACGACCAGGTATCCGACGAGGCTGCGGCCCGCCGCGGCGACGCCGGGTCCGACGTCGACAGCGCTACGGCCGGCGCCAAGCTGTTGGCCCACCTCGGCCTGTGAGCGCCTCGACGCGACGTGTGGCGCTCGACGCCTCGGCGCTGCTGGCCTGGGTCCTTCGCGAACGCGGGTTCGAGACCATCGACAAGGTCCTCCCGGTCTCGGTGGTGCCCGTCTCGGCCATGGTCGAGGTGCTGTACCGAGCCGTCGAGCGTGGTCACCGATCACCTCCTCGACAGCTGAACGCCGACCTCCTCGCGCTCGGGGTGGACGTCGAGCCCGTCCTCGGCGTTGATGCGGTCCGGGCAGCGGAGCTCATCGCCACATCCAAGGTAACTCCAGGTCCGGGATCGCTGTCCCTCGGCGACGGGCTCTGCATCGCCGTGGCGGAGCGACTGGGTCTGGCACTGACCGGCGGCGACACGTACTGGTCGCAGCTCACCCTGCGCGTCCCCTACCTCCCGTTCAGGTAGGTCACGGACTTTGGACCGTGACCCTCCTGCGGTGATCGACCAGACCCAGGCGCGCTCAGGTGGCTGAGGGCGCCACGGCCCCGCAGCGTCGCCGAAGGCCACGTCGTCGGCGGTCACCGTGGGCCACGCGCCTGCTGCTGACACTGCTCGTGGTCGTCGTCATGGCGGTGGCAGCTGCCGGGTGGCTCGCGTGGCGCGGCCTGCAGGCACGCGACGCGCTGCTGGCGGCGCAGCCGCTGATCGGTAAGGTGCAGGAGCAGGTCATGGCCGGCGACGCCGACGGGGCACGGGCCACGCTCGAGACCCTCCAAGGTCGGACGGCGACAGCCCGGACGAGCACCAGCGACCCGGTGTGGGGCCTGGCCGCCAGGTTGCCGAAGGTCGGGGACGACGTCACCGCCGTCCAGGCCGTAACCTGGGCGGTGGACGACGTCGCGCAGCTCGCGCTGCCGCCGCTGGTCGAGGCGGCCGGAAGCCTCGACCCGGCGTCGCTGGCGCCTGTCGACGGCGCCATCGACCTCGCCCCCCTTCAGGCGGCGGCACCGGGCCTGCAGCAGGCGGACGACGCCATGCAGGCGGCGAGCGCCGACGTCCGGCAGATCGAGCTCGCCGGTGTCGACCCGCGCATCGCCGACCCGGTCGTCGACCTGCGCACCCAGCTCGCCGACGCTGCGAGCACGACGGCGACCGGGGCCCGCGCCGCCGCGCTCGTGCCGGGCATGCTCGGCGCCGACCGGCCACGCACCTACCTGGTCCTGTTCCAGAACAACGCCGAGGCCAGGGCCACCGGCGGCATCGCGGGAGCGCTGGCCGTCGTCCGGACCGACGCCGGCCGCGTCGAGGTGGTCGGGCAGCTGTCGTCCAGCGACTTCGGCCGCTTCGACGAGCCGGTCCTGCCGCTGAGCCCGGAGATACAGGCGCTGCACACCGACCGGCTCGGCACCTTCGTGTAGAACGTCAACCTCACGCCGCACTTCCCGACCAGCGCCCAGCTGGCGGGAGATGTACCGGCAGGTCTCGGGGCAGGGGGTCGACGGCGTCCTGTCGATCGACCCGGTGGCGCTGTCGTACGTGCTCGAGGCGACCGGACCGCTGCCGCTCCCTGGCGGAGGAGAGCTGACGGCGGCGGGCGCGGTCGACCTGCTGCTCTCGCGGGTGTACGCGGAGATCGAGGAGCCGGCCGAGCAGGACCTGTTCTTCGCGGCGGCCGCGTCCTCCGTTCTGGGGACACTGACCTCGGGGGTGGCCGAACCGGCGGCGCTGGTGGGCCAGCTGGCCCGTGCCGCCGGGGAGCGCCGGCTGCTGGGCCCAACACGGGCCCCGGTCAGGTGAGCGCGGGCACCGTCACCGACGGTGGCACCGTCACCTTCTCCGGCGGCGCTTGGCGGCCGGTGCCACCATCACCATCGCCGAGGACGGCGAGGTCGAGGGCACCGTCACCGCGGACGCCGACGGTCGCTTCAGCACCACGGTCACCGTCAACGGTGTCGGCAACTCCGTCCTGACCGCGACCGGTGCCGACGCCGACGCGGCATCCTCGTCGTCTCCGCCACTGTCCGCGTGCCCGCGGCCTCCGGCGGCGCGCCCGGCACGGGCGGGTCGGAGACGACGACTCGGCCGGTGCTGGTTCGAGTTCCGGTGGGCTCCCGCGCGCCGGCTCCGAGGGCACCGCGACCCAGGTGTGGGCCGGTACCGGCCTCCTGGGCCTGGGCGCCGGCATGGTCGCCCTGACCGTCTCCCGTCGTGCCCAGTGCCCAGGTGAGCGCAGGGCTCCCCTGTGCTCGAAGAGCGAGCACGGGGCTCCCCTGCGCTCAGGATGGGGCGTTAGAATCCAGAGCGTGACCGACCTGGCTGCCTCGCTGCGAGAGCGCGGTCTGCGCGTCACCCCCCAGCGCCAGCAGGTGCTCGCGGCGGTCGACGACCTTGGCCACGCCACCGCCGAACAGGTCTGCGGGCACGTCCAGCGGTCGTCGCCCACGTTCAGCCTCTCCACCGTCTACCGGACCCTGGAGCTGCTGGAGGAGATCGGCTTGGTCTCCCACGCCCACCTCGACCACGCGTCACCCACCTACCACTCGGCGACTGACCACACGCACGTGCACGTGGTGTGCCGCTCGTGCGGCTCGGTGCAGCAGGTGGACGCCGCGCACGGGCAGGCTCTCGCGGGCGCCTTGCGTGACGACATCGGCTTCGTCACCGACGTGGCGCACCTCGCCGTCCACGGCACCTGCGCGACCTGCGCCGACCAGCGGAAGACCACCATCGGGAAGCGAGAGCCGCCATCGTGACGCTGCACCAGGCATGATCCCACGCAGCCCGTTGCTGAGCCGACCCGGCGCCGTCGAGAACGAGGGAACGGACGCGGGGGTTGCCTGGCACTACGGCGACCCGGTCAAGGAGCAGCGCCTGCTCGCCGACGGCGTCGGCTTCGTCGACCTCTCGCATCGTGTCGTCGTCCGGGTCGAGGGCCCCGACCGGCTCACGTGGCTGCACTCCCTGACGACGCAGCAGATCACCGGCCTTGCGCCTCGCGCCAGTGTCGAGGCTCTGATCCTCAGCCCCAAGGGGCACGTCGAGCACGACCTGCACCTGGTCGACGACGGCGAGGCCACCTGGGTCACGACCGAGCCCGGCACGGGACCGGTCCTGCTCGAGCACCTCATCAAGATGCGCTTCATGCTTCGCGTCGAGCCCGTCGACGTCACCGACGACTGGGCGGTCCTCGGCGAGCCCGTGGGCCGCGAGAGCGCCGACGGGGAGCCGCTGGCCTGGGTCGACCCGTGGCCCCGGACGGCGACAGGCGGCGTTCGGTACAGCCCCGTCGACGACCTGGCGCACCCCGCGGCCCAACGCCCGTGGCGCGAGGTGCTCGTGCCCCGCGCAGACCTCGTCGCCCACGTCGACGAGTGGCCGATCGGGGGCACCTGGGCGAGCGAGGCGCTGCGCATCGCGGCATGGCGTCCGCGGTTCGGCTTCGAGACCGACCACCGCACCATCCCCCACGAGGTCGACTGGCTGCGCACCGCCGTCCACATGGCCAAGGGCTGCTACCGCGGCCAGGAGACCGTCGCCCGCGTCCACAACCTCGGCAAGCCGCCGCGGCGGCTCGTGATGCTCCACCTGGACGGGTCGGGCCACCACCTGCCCGAGCGCGGGAGCGACGTCTTCGCCGGTGACCGTCGGGTGGGCCACCTGACCTCGACGGCGCGTCACCACGAGCTGGGCCCGATCGCCCTGGCCCTACTGAAGCGGTCGACGCCTGCCGACGCGGTGCTGGTCACCGACGGCGTCAGCGCCGCTCAGGAGCTCGTCGTCGGCGTGTGAGTGGTGCGGCGCACGCGCCGGACCGTGCCCGCCTCAGGCGACTTTCGGCCGGCGCCGGTGTTTGTTGCGGGCGTACGTCCGTACCGCCGCGCGCGAGCTGAGCCACATCCCGTCGGACCCCTGCACAGCTTCCAGACGCCCGCGCTGCGCGGCCTGGCGCAGCGCCGTCAGCGTAAAGCCCTCGTCGGCCAGGGCAGCCAGCGGCACCAAGCGCGCAGGTCCCGCGATGCTCGGGACGACGAAGCGGTTCAGGTTGTCCAGCATCGCTCGCGCGACCAGCTCGCCGAGAGAACCGTGGTCGCCATCGTCAGATCTGCGCATCGCCGCGAGGTAGGCGTCCCGCTGTCCCTTGAAGATGATGACGGGCGGGTAGCCGAGCCGCACCAGGATCAGATTGAGCACCAACCGGCCCGTCCGCCCGTTGCCGTCGAGGAAGGGGTGCACCTGCTCGAACTCGTTGTGGATGCGCGCCAGTTCCTCCGGCAGCGGAGCCGGCAGAGCCTCGCCGGCCTCGACGGCCCGGCCGACCTCGACAACACGGTCGACCCAGTCCGACGTCTCGGCCGGCACCAGCGGCCAGGGAGGAGGTTTCATGCCACCCGGGAAGGGCTGGATGTCGTGGTTGCGGAAGTTGCCGGGGCCTTCCCGGCCCGACGCCTCCTCGTGAGGTACGACGTCCCAGACGGGTGTCATAGCCATGTGGTGGATCCGGCGGATCTCGTTGACGCTGACGAGCGCGCCGTCGCTCCACTCGTCCGGCTCGAGGCCTTGGCGGTACACCCATCGCGCGGCGTCGGCGTACCCCTGGACCTCGTTGTACTCGCGTAGTGGTTTCGCGCCCACGGCCCGCCCCTGCTGCAGGAGCTGTTCGACCTCGCGCAGGACGAGGGTGTTTCCTTCCAGGGCGGTGGAGTGGTGGGCCTCTCGGTGCCAGATGTCCGCCCAGATCGGCTCAGACTCCTTCGGCGACGGGAGCCCGCCGAGCCGTTGCTCCAACTCTTGGATCGCCGTTTCCAGTCGTGCGTAGACGGTGGCGCGGTTGGGGCGGCCTCGTGCCACGTCGAGCTCCCTTCCGGATGCTGCAGGAACGGGAGGCAAACTTGAGTGGCCTACCGCTTGCTCAATGGAACTTATCAGGTTGGGTCCCTCTTGATACGCCCGAGCTCGACCGAATAGAACTGATCAAGTCCGCTCGTCCGTCGCCTCGGCGCCCAGCCCACTTCTCGCGTCGCCCACCAGCGAATCCGCATCCGCCGTGGGCTGACTCCGTGACGCACGAAACTTGCGTTTCACGCTCGACATCATCGCGGACGACGCGCGGTCAGCAGTCGGCTTTCGAGGGATCGACTCGGGGTCGACCAGCCGGTCGAACGCCTCGGTCAGGCCGGGGTCGTGTTCCACCGCCCGCTTGCGCCCCCCACCTGGGTCACGGCGGTCCACCTCCAGCGGCTGCGACAGAGGAGAACCTGATGTCCGGGCGGACCGGTATCCTTGGCTCGAACTCGGCGCCCAGCCGCGGAGTCACAAGTCGATCAGCTGCGGATGACGGAGAGCGATGACTGAGTACCTCGAAGGCGGACGCCGCCGGCTCGACCGCGTCCTCGCCCCCGACTTCGCCGCGGACGTCGACGGCATGGCCGACGTGGCGCTGGCTGACCACCGCAACGACGCTGAGCAGGAGGAGACGGACCTCTCCTACGCGCGACGCCTGCTGCAGGGCCGCCTGGACCTGCTGCGGGCTGAGGCCACCCGCCGCGCTTCCGGCGCGCCGGACTCCCCGCGCACGGACGCCGAGCTGGTCGAGGAGCTCGCCCGCATCCTCGCGAAGGACACACCGGATGAGACCGACACGCACTTCGTCTCCACCGAGCCCTCCCGCGTCGGGGAGCACCGCCGCACCGTCGAGGCGGTCATCGCCGACGTCGAGCTGAGCGACGTCCGCCACCTCGACGACGCCCGCCTGCAGGAGGCGACCACACGCCTCACCGAGATGGAGCAGACGCTCTCGCGGACCCGCACCGCCGTCCAACGGGTGCTCGACCGTCTCGACGAGGCCGCCGAGGCCCGGATCGGCCGCAGCGCCCGTCGTTGATCAGCGGAGTGTGTCGGCAAGCGCCAGGCCGACGGTCGCAGGTCTCACGGCCACGGCAGGTCGTCGGTAGTGTCCGGCAACCAGGTCACGCACATCGGTGAGGCAAGCAGGGTCGCCAGGCGCCCGAGATCGCGCATGGTCAACCACTCGGACGCCGACGTGTAGGCGCGCTCGTCTTCGACCGCGCTCCAGAGCGTAGGCACCCGCCGGATGCGTTCACGACTCTCTCCTTTCGGGATAACCTGCCCTCCGCGTACTGCAAGTTTATTCTTGCACAGGGGTTGGTCAGTAGATTCTGACGCCGACCATCGCCGTCCCCCGAGCGAGGCAGGGCCGTGCCAGGATGCGGCCGTGCCCAAGCCCTCCCCAACGACCCTGATCACGGTCGCGCCCACCGGCGCCGAGACGGCAAAGACCGACTGGCCCCAGCTCCCGACCACGCTGGAGGAGCTGGTGGCGGAGGCGCAGGCCTGCGAGCGGGCCGGGGCTGGGCTCGTGCACGTGCACGTCAGGGACGACGACCACCGGCCCACGCTCGACCTCGGCCGACTGAAGGCCACCGTCGAGGCGCTGCGGACCGAGACGGGCCTCGTCGTCCAGCTCTCCACCGGTGGCAGCGTCCACGACCCGTTCGAGACGCGGCTGCGGGTGCTGGAGGCCGAGCCCGACTCCTGCTCGCTGACCTGCGGCACCGTGAACTTCGGCGACGACGTCTTTCTGAACCCGTGGCACCTGATGACCGACCTGTACCGGCAGGCGCAAGAGCGCGAGGTGGTCCCGGAGTTCGAGCTGTTCGACCTCGGGCAGGTCGAGGGGCTGCGGCGGCTGCTGGGCGAACTCGGGCTCCCGTACGGCGGCAAGGTCCACGTCGACTTCGTGACCGGCGTCCCCGGCGGCATGCCGGGGACGCCGGCGGCCCTGGTGGCCGGCGTCCAGGCCCTGCCGCCCGAGGTGACCTCCTGGTCCGCCACGGGGATCGGGCGCTCGCACCTCCCGGTGATGGCGGCGGCCCTCTCGATGAATGGGCACCTGCGGGTGGGGATGGAGGACAACCTGATGTTCGGTCGGGGTCGACCCGTCACCGGAAACGTCGAGCTGGTCGAGCGTGCGGCGCGCCTGGCGACCGAGATGCAGCGGCCGCCGATGGGGGCGGCTGAGGTGCGCACGCTGCTCGGCACCAAGCACCGAGCACCCTCGTCTGTGATCAGCTGACGCAGACGGGCCGCAGGAAGCGGATCGTCATGCCATGCCCAAGAAGACCACGACAGCACGTTCGAGGCGCACCATGTCTTCCGTGGCCAGCTGGCCGAGTCGCGCACCGAGATTCGCCCTGGGCATGGTCGTGAGTTTGTCGACCATCAGGCTCGAGATCTGGACGAGTCCGTTGGTTGCGTCGGCGTCGACGCGTAGCCGCAGGAGGGGAGCCTCCACGTTGGTGGTGGTCAGCGGGCAGACGGTGACCGACGCGGTGGCATCGAACCGGTCGTCCTGCATGATGACAACCGGGCGAGGTTTGCCGGTGTATGCGCCGCGCGCCGCCGCTGAATAGATCTCCCGCGCTTCACCGCCGCGCCTCGGGGCCGCCTCCGCTCGACGCCTCCGTTCCGTCGTCACCGCCTGCCCGGTCCCAGGAGATTGCCTCCACGAACGCCTGGTCGTCGGCCTCGGCCTCGCCGGCAGCGACCGCCGTCGACTGGTCGTGCGCTGCCTCCGTGAAACGCGGGGACCGCACGTCGGGCACCCAGATCTGCACGGGTCGAAGGCCTCGTGCCCGCAGTCGGGCGCGATGCGTCCGGACCCGCGAAACCACAGGTACCGACTCGGGGCTATCCATGTCCAGATGCTAAATGTAACAAGACCTGGATGCGAGAGCGCTTTTTCTTGCCCAGGTCCACATCGCGTCGACGTCGGACGGCGCCACATGGCAGCGCCTCGTCGATCAGCAGCTGACGCGCGGGTTCCAGGCGGCGAACGCCCCGTCGGGGTTGTTCTTGTAGAGCCACACGTGCATGTCGAAGTGCACCGGCATCTCCGGCGAGTGGCCGAGCATCGGCCCGTCGAAGCCGCGGCCGAACAGGCTGGGGCGGTCGTCGTCCGTGGTCAGGTCCTGGTCGGCGTCCACCGCGAAGTACTCGATGCCCACCAGGCGCAGGTCGCCCCCCTGGCGGTTCGGCTCGTACAGCAGCACCGCCTGGGTCTCCGGGTTCGTGCTGCCGACCAGGGCGCGGTTCAGGTAGTGGAACCATGGTGTTCCTCCGGGTCGTCCGGCCAAGGTCGCTGACCGTTGCGGGCGGCGGATCGTTCCGCCGTCGCAGACCCTGACGGGCGCGGCTGACCGGGCTCTGACCGCACGCTGCGCCGCACCTACCGCGCGACAACTGCGGCCAGGGATGTCCACAAGCTGGTCAGTGGCCAGGACCGTCCACGTGAGGATCTGGGTCCGGCAACCCACGCTCCACCATGAACCTCACCGGCGCAGACATGTTGGTCGGCGCGATTGTCTTGCCCGGATGCATGCTGGGCCAGACCCGCAGCATCTCGTCGACGAATCCCTGCCCGACGTCCTCGATGCCGGTGAAGTCGACCTCCACCTCCGTGAACTCGTCGAGGCCGTCGAGCAGCCGCCGCGCCTCGCTGCGGGACACGAACGCAAGGCCGAGCTCGAACAACTTGAGGACCGGACGCGTTCGGACGAAGGCGAAGTCACGGGTGAACTGGCGGAACACGTCGGCCGGCAGGCGATTCGTGGCGGCGTCTACCTGCGCGAAAACCCGAGTTCCTGACCGGCTCGGTTCGGCTCCCGCAGCCTGGTCGCGGCGAAGATTGTCAGCGGTCCAGCGCAACCCGCCGGAGGCCAGCTGGAAGATGTCGACGACCTTCGACGTGAAGAAGATGCCCTCACCCGTGTGCCGAGCCGGGGCGGTGGTCCGCTTGCCCTTGGTCAGCTCCTGGAGCGACGTGAACTCGTCTGCCAGACCCAGCCCGGTCTTGAGATGTGCGAAGACGCCCTCACCGTCGTCCTGCAGCTCGAAGGCCCACACGTGTGTGTCGGCCCAGAACCGCACGAGCACGCGCGCGCCTCCGGAGTGGTCGATGGCGTTATTGAGCATCTCGGTGAACGCGTAGCTCATCGTCCGTGCGACAGGCACGGTCCGGTCCAGCGATAGATCGGCGGTCAGCTGAAGCCACACCCGGTCCTCCTCGAGGTCCGGGAGGAGGAAGGCGCGCTCCCAGACGGGACTTCCGAGCGCCGATGACGCGCCCACGCCGGGCGCCATGCCGCGCGTGATGGCACGCCGAGCCAAGGCCGCCCGCACCGCGCTGACATCGAAGAGTCGGTGGCCGCCCGGGGAACGCTCGAACGGAATGAGCCCGTCGTCGGCCAGCCTTCGGATCCAGTTCGGATGCAGTCCGACCTCGCGTGACAGGACGCCGATGCGGACAGGGGCAGTCCCCATGCCAGGCTCCTCTTCCTCATCGCCGCCTCCGGAACCAGAGGGAGATTCTCGAAAGAAAACTACCAGTGCAGTGTGTGGTTCTCACCTCGGTCTGGCGATCAAGGCCCGGTGAACCTCACACTGGTGTGTGAGATTGTTGGTCTCATCAGGGAGGGAGTGACGTCCATAACGACGACGTTCCGGGTGCGTGGTGGCTACCCTGCTGGGCGGAGGACCGATGACGGCCGTCGACTTCGTGGTGCGCGACCTCGCCGTGTGCCGTGACGGGGTCCGGACGCCGGTCGCGGTGCGGCGCGAGCGCGGCGTGCTGGGCCTGCTCGCCGCCCGCGGCGAGGCGGTCACCGCCGACCGGCTCGTCGACGCGCTGTGGGGAGAGGTGGCGCCGCCCCGGGCGCTGGCGTCGCTGCGCAGGTTGCCAGCAGCAGGCTGCGCACGCTCGTCGAGCGCGACCGGGCGCCGCGCACGCCCCCGCAGCGGCTGCTCAGCACGACCTCCGGTTACTGCCTTGCCAGCGCCTGGGCCCGCAGCTCCCGCAGGTCGAGACGCACGGCCTCCAGCCGGGTCACCTCGGTCGCGACCTGCGGGAGGTCGGCGAGCCCCGCATTGGGCCGACCCCGCCACAGCGTCAGAGCCTCGTCCGCGAGGCGCAGCCGCTGCCCGGCGTCCGATGCCGCCGTGGCCAGCGCGGCGAGGCCGTCGAACCGGGCGGCGTCCAGCGCGTCGTCCGGCACCCGCAGGCGAAAAGTCCGTCGTCGCCGGCGAGCCGCTCGACCCGATGCCCGCGCTCGAGCACTCGTTGCTGCTGCACGACCTGGACGACAGCGGCGATCGACGGTCTCGTGGCCGTGGCCGGTGAGGGCAGCGCGTCAGCGGTGGCGGTGATGCAGATCCGGCACCTGGGCGGGCCGTTCGCTGTCGCGCACCCGGCGCACGGGGCGGGGCACGTCGAGGAGCCCTACATGCTCTTCGCCCTTGGTGTCCCGGCCGCACCCGGCCTGGCCGAGGCCATCGCCGCCACCATCCGGGGGATCGACGACGCATTGGTCGGGCACATCTCCGGCCGGACCGTGCCGAACTTCCTCGGCGCGCACGGCGACCCGCTGAGCGCGCGGCCGGCGTCCACCGTCGACCGGCTGCGGGCGATCAAGACCGAGTGCGACCCGCACGGCACGATCCGCAGCAACCGGCCCCGTCTCGGGCTGACCGCCGTCGCGTCCGCAGAAGTGGCTGCTCGGGCAACCACAACTGCGGACGTCAACGGCCTCGGCGAGGCTGGCAACCCGCCTGTGACGACCCTCACCCGCCTTGCTTGCTCCAGCGTTTGCTTTTGCTAGCCAGAGCAAGCACAGTGGAGGCATGGCAACGCTGAAGGTCACCGAGCTCGGGGACTACCTGCGCGAGCAGCGGCACGGCGCCAAGCTGTCGCTGCGCCAGCTCGCCGAGGTCGCGGGGGTCTCCAACCCCTACCTGAGCCAGGTGGAGCGTGGCCTGCGCAAACCGAGTGCCGAGGTGCTGGGCCAGATCGCGAAGGGCCTGCGCATCTCCGCCGAGGCGCTGTACGTGCGAGCCGGGATCCTGGAAGAGCGGGGAGACCGCGTCGAGGTCGAGGCGGCCGTGCTGGCCGACCCCCACCTCGGCGAGCGGCAGCGCAAGGTGCTGCTCGACATCTACGAGACGTTCCGGGCAGAGAACGAGCGGAACGGCGACAGCGCCGGGACGCCGCCCCGCACCGGGGGCCGGACGACGAAGACGGCCGCCACGAAGACCGGGACGTCCACCCGGCGCGCAACGAAGCGCGCCACGCCCAAGACCACGAAGAAGACCGGCGCGAAGACCGCGACCCGGGCACCCCAAGGAGGCAACTGACATGGCGATCACCGCCGAGATCAAGAAGACCGCCACCGGCACCGGCTACGCCGTCGTCGGCGTGACCGACCTGGCCGTCCAGCAGGTCCGCAACGTGCGGACCGAGCTGGCGCTCAAGAACGTCCAGACCCGCGTGCAGCACGCGCCGACCGTCGCCGTGAGCCGTGGTCTCGAGGCCGCCGGACGCGTCGAGGAGACCTACGACGACCTGGCCGCACGCGGCAAGAAGCTCGTGGAGCGCATCCGCAAGCAGCGTGCCACGGCCGAGCTCGTCGAGCAGGGCAAGGCCACGCTCAGCCGCACCAAGGCCGCGGTCACCACCGTGCGCCGCGGAGCCGGCGACACCCGGACCGCCGCGAGGGCCACGGCCACCACGGCGCAGCGCGAGGCCGACGCCATGGCGGCCGCGGCCAAGCCGACCGTGCGCAAGAACACGACCGGCACCAAGACCGCCGCGAAGCGGACCAGCACCACCGCCCGCAAGCGCACCAGCACCGCCAAGAGCGCCACCAAGGCGGCGACGACCACCGCCAAGAAGACCGCCGGCACCGCCGGCAAGGCCACCGGGGCTGCCGCCTCCAAGGTCGGCGACTGACCCAGCACGTCCTCGACCGGAACGGCCCCGTCCACCTCGGACGGGGCCGTTCCGTCGTCCATGAGGGCGATCTCACCGCGATGTCATCCGCGGCACAGCGGTGGACCCCTAACCTCGCTCCATGGCTCTGAACATCGCTGTGGTCGGGTGCGGGTACCTCGGGGCGGTCCACGCCGCCTGCATGGCCGAGATCGGGCACACCGTCGTGGGCGTCGACGTGGACTCCGCCAAGGTCGATGGACTCGCCAAAGCCATGTCGCCGTTCTACGAGCCGGGCCTGGACGACCTGTTGGAACGCACCCTCGCGACGGGGCGCCTCCGGTTCACGGACGACCCCGCGCAGGTGGCCGGGGCCGACGTGGTGTTCGTGTGCGTGGGGACGCCGCAGCGCGCGGGTGAGCTGGCCGCCGACACCACGTTCGTCGAGGAGGCCTTCGCCTCCGTCGGGAAGCTCGCGAGCGGACCCGTGCTGGTGGTGGGCAAGTCGACGGTCCCCGTGGGCACGGCCTCGGGCCTCGCCGCTGCCCTGGCCGAGTCGGCGCAGCACGTGCAGCTGGCCTGGAACCCCGAGTTCCTGCGCGAGGGCCACGCGATCGAGGACACGCTGCGGCCGGACCGCCTCGTGTTCGGCGTCGCCGACCCTTCCGCCGAGACCCTGCTGCGGCAGGTGTACGAGACCCCCATCACCGCTGGGACGCCGGTCGTCGTCACCGACTACGAGACCGCGGAGCTGGTCAAGGTGAGCGCGAACGCGTTCCTGGCCACCAAGATCAGCTTCATCAACGCCATGTCCGAGGTCTGCGAGAGCGTCGGCGCCGACGTCACCCAGCTCTCCGAGGCCCTCGGGTACGACGACCGCATCGGCCGCAAGTTCCTCAACGCCGGTCTCGGGTTCGGCGGCGGGTGCCTGCCCAAGGACATCCGGGCCTTCATGGCGCGCGCGGGTGAACTGGGGGCCGACCAGGCGCTGACGTTCCTGCGCGAGGTCGACGCGATCAACATGCGCCGACGGTCGCGGATGGTCGACCTGGCGCGTGAGGAGTGCGGCGGCTCCTTCGTCGGTAAGAAGGTCGCGGTGCTGGGGGCCGCGTTCAAACCGCAGAGTGACGATATCCGCGACTCGCCGGCGCTGAACGTCGCGGCCCAGATCCGGCTGCAGGGCGGCGCTGTCGTCGTCACCGACCCCGAGGCCGTCGACAACGCCCGGCGCCTGTGGCCCGACCTGACGTACGCGTCGAGCGCTGAGGAGGCCTGCCGCGGCGCCGACGTCGTCCTGCTGCTGACCGAGTGGCCACAGTTCACCGGGCTCGACCCCGTCGCCGTCGGAGAGCTGGTGCGGAGCAAGAACGTCCTCGACGGCCGCAACGCCCTCGACCCCGAGCGCTGGCGCGCCGCCGGCTGGTCCTACCGGGCTCTGGGGCGTCCTCGGGCGTAGGCGGCTCGCCCTCGGTGTCAGTAAGACTGGTTGTAGTCTTACTGGATGAGGATCACGGGCAAGGGCCAGATCACCATCCCGCAGGAGGTGCGACAGGAACTCGGCCTGCACCCGGGGGACGAGGTCGACGTCGTCGTGGATGGTCGTGCGGCCAAGATCGTCCCGGCGGGTGCTCGGGCGAGCCGCGGGAGCCGGGTCGTCGAGTCCCTGCTGGGCAAGGGGGACGTCCGCCTCAGCACTGACGAGATCATGGCCATGACTCGTGGCTGATGACGTCCGCGGCACATTGGTGGACTCCAACGTCCTCCTGGACGTGATGACCGAGGACAGTCACTGGCTTGCCTGGTCCGCCGCGAGACTGGCGGAGGCTGCCGACACCGGGCCACTTGTCATCAACCAGGTGATCTACGGGGAAGTCGCTCACCGGTTCAGCAGGATCGAGGATCTGGACGTCGTGCTGTCCCCGGAGCGCTTCATCCGCGGGAACCTGCCATGGCCCGCGGCCTTCGCGGCCGCAAGTAGCCTCCGTGCATACCGCCGTCGCGGCGGTCGACGAGCGGTCATCCTGCCCGACTTCTTCGTCGGTGCCCACGCTGCTGTCCTGAACCTGCGACTGCTGACGAGGGATGCGGCGCGGTACCGCACGTACTTCCCGACAGTCGAGATCGTCGCGCCGACGTGACGCCGCGCGGGCTCAGTCCTTCGGAGCCGCGTCGCGCAGGGCCGCCAGGATCGGGCCCGCCGCCTCGTCGAGGAAGCGCTGCTGGCCGTCGTCCCCGATCTGCACGAGCGCGACGTCGGTGAAACCGGCGTCCCAGTAGGCGGAGACGGCCTCGACGATCGCGCCGACGTCCGGACCACACGGGATCGACTCCGCGACGTCGTCGGGGCGCACGAACTGCGTCGCACCCGCGAAGCCCGCCGTCGTCGGCAGGTCGGAGTTGACCGACCAACCTCCGGCGAACCAGCGGAACTGGTCGTGCGCGTTCGCGACGGCGGTGTCCTTGTCGGGGTCCCAGCAGATCGGGATCTGGCCGATGGTCCGTGACGGCGCCGCGGCGGCGTCGCGGGCGGCGTTCCACCCCTTCACCAGGTCCGGCTTCGGCTCGACGGCGACGAGGTGGTCTCCCAGCGGGGCGAACCGGTTGACGGACTTCTCGCCGGAGACCGCGACACCGATCGGGACGCCGCCCTCAGGCAGGTCCCAGATGCGCGCGGAGTCGACGCGGAAGTACTCGCCGTCGTACGTGACCAGCTCGCCGGTGTGCAGCTCGCGGATGATCTCGATGGCCTCGACTAGCATGTCCTGGCGGGCGTCGATGCTCGGCCAGCCTTCGCCGACGACGTGCTCGTTGAGGTTCTCCCCGGCGCCGAGGCCGAGGGTGAAGCGGCCGTCCGCCAGCAGCTGCAGCGTCGCGGCCTTCTGTGCCACGACGGCGGGTTGGTAGCGAAGGATCGGGCACGTCACGTACGTCATCAGCTCGACCCGCTCGGTGACCTGGGCGACGGCGCCCAGCACCGTCCACGCGTACGGCGCGTGGCCCTGGGCCGAGAGCCAGGGGGAGTAGTGGTCGCTGCTCACCTCGAAGTCGAAGCCGACCTGCTCGGCCGCCTGCGCGTACCCCACGAGCTGCTTCGGCCCGCTCTGCTCGGTCATCAGCGTGTACCCGAATCGCGTCATGGCCTCACGGTGGCACGCGGTGGCCGGTGGCGCACGGGGGGCCTGGGGTTGCGAGCATCGGCCGATGAGCGCGTCGACGGAGGACCTGACCGGCCTCACGGGCTGGGTGGCGGACGTCGTCAGCGCGTTCGGTCCCATCGGTGTCGGGCTGCTCGTGGCGGTGGAGAGCATCTTCCCGCCGACCCCCTCCGAGGTCGTGCTGCCGGTGGCCGGCTTCGTGGCCAGCCAGGGCCGGATGTCGCTGCGCTGGGCGCTGGTCGCCGCCAACATCGGCTTCCTCGTCGGGGCCTGGACGCTGTACTGGCTCGGGGCTCGCGTCGGCGTGGACCGGTTGCGGCGCTGGGCCGAACGGATGCTGCTGGAGGTCCGCGACGTCGAGCGGGCCGTGGGCTGGTTCGACCGTCACGGCGGGACGGCGGTGCTGATCGGCCGCTGCGTGCCCGTCGTCCGGAGTCTCGTCTCGATCCCCGCGGGGGTTCCGGCTCGGGGCCTCCCCGTCCGAAGCGGCGATCCTGCGGGCACTGGCACGCGCGGGAGCCGGGCGCTGCTCGGTGCCGTGGGACCGGAGACCATGCGGGCCGTCAGCGTGGCCTTGCGGATCGCACTGCCCTGAGGGCGCGAGGTTATAATCGAGTGGTGAGTGCGCTTCGGCAGGCCAGGGCACGGACGGGGCTGACGCAGGCGCGCGTGGCGGAGCTGCTCGGGACGTCCGCGGCCAACGTCAGCGCGTACGAGAGCGGTCGACTCACGGCAGGACCAGCAGTGAGATCGCGGATCGCCGCACTGTCAGGCCTTGCCCCTTCGTCGATGTACATCACCCAGCCCCTGATGACCGCCGCGTCGACCAGTGCGGCCATCAGGCGCGTGGTCACAACAGAGGGTCAGTACGAGTGGCCCCTTCAGCTCCTCGCCCAGTCACTCGCTGACCTGCGGCGCGTCGGCGGCAGTCCCACCGACCGTGCGCTGTACCTGTCACCGCCGAGCGGCACCGGGCGCCGGGAGTGGAACGCCTTGCTCGCCGCTGCCGTCGCACGGGAGTGCCAGGGGCTGGATGTGGAGCCGCCACGGTGGACGAGTGTTCGCCCGCTGCCTGCCGGCTGGTCGCCGGTCCCGTCGCCGGGGCTGCGCGACTTCCTCGTCGAGCGCACCCCACCCGAGTTGGCCCGCGTGGGGGTTTGGCTGGATGCACGTTCCCTGGACACGATGTGACGGCGTCCGAGGGACTGTCGACGAGAGCCGTCCTCGAGTTGCTGAGCGAGCTAGGGCGACGCATCGAGATGCGTGGGGAGACAGCGGAGATCTATGTCGCGGGTGGAGCCGCGATGCAGCTGCGCTACGGACGCCTGACCTCCACCCGCGACGTGGACGTCGCAGCCATCAGTCCCGTCGTCGCCGAGGAAGCGCGCCAGCTCGCCGCCGAGCGCGGGCTGGATCGCGACTGGCTCAGTCCCGGGATGAGCGCGTGGGCGCCACCACCGGACGACGGCGACGAGCTTCACCGACTCGGGGGGCTGGTCATCAGGATCGCCGGCCCCAGACCGATGCTGGCCATGAAGCTGGCCGCCGCGCGCGGGCGGGACGTCGAGGACATCCGCCGTCTGTGCGGCCTTCTGGGCATCACCTCCGCGGAGGAGGCGGTGCAGGTCGCCGTTGTCGTCTACGGCGAGGAGTCAGAGGCACTCGGGGACACCGACGACCTCGTGATCTTCGCCCGCGCGGTCATCGAAGACGTGAACAGCGGTCCCTTCCCGGACGCGACGGCGCTCGTCGAGTCACGCTGCGGGAGACTCGTCTCTGCGACCGGGCGGCCGTGTCTGCTGTCTCGCGGGCATGCGGGCAGACACCGTTCCTCGACGTCCCGTCCAGCGCCCTAGGCTCGCCGTCCGTGACCTCCATCTCGTCCTCCGCCGTCCCGATCGCGCACGTCGTCCGGGGCGGTGTGGTCGAGTCCGTGCACCACGGCCACGTCGTCGGTCTCGACGCGAGCGGGGACGTCGCCGTGCGTGCCGGTGACCCTGACGTCACGGTCTTCGCTCGTTCGTCGCTCAAACCGCTGCAGGCCGTCGCGATGCTTCGCTCCGGCCTGGACCTGGACGGCGAGCTGCTCGCCCTGGCGTGCGCGAGCCACAACGGGGAACCGGTGCACCTGCGCGGCGCGCTGTCGATCCTCACCGGTGCCGGTCGGTCCGAGGCGGACCTGCAGAACACCCCCGACCTCCCGCTGGACGTCACCGCGTCGCTGGCCTGGCGTACGTCGGGCCGCAGCAACGAGCCGCTGGCGCAGAACTGCTCCGGCAAGCACGCGGCGATGGTGGCGACCTGCGTCGCCGCCGGGTGGGACACCGACACCTACCTCTCGCCGGACCACCCCCTTCAGCGGGCCGTCCGGTCCGTCGTCGAGGAGCTGACCGGGGACCCCGTCGAGCACACGACCGTCGACGGGTGCGGGGCGCCGCTGTTCTCCTGCACCCTCTCCGGGCTGGCGCGTGCCTTCGCCCGCATCGCTCGCGCTGCGGCCGAGGGTGACGGCTCGGCCGAGGCCCGGGTCGGGCAGGCGATGAACGCCCACCCGTTCATGGTGGGCGGTACCGACCGCGACGTGACGACGCTGATGGCCGGTGTCCCGGGGCTCGTGGCCAAGGACGGCGCCGAGGGCGTCTACGCGGTGGCGCTGGGCGACGGGCGCGCGGTGGCGCTGAAGGTGCTCGACGGTGCGCAGCGACCCCGGCCGGTGGTGATGGTCGCCGCGCTGTGCGCGCTGGGCGTTGACGCGCCCGTGCTCGACCGGGTCGGCAGCGTGCCCGTGCTTGGGCACGGTGAGCCCGTGGGCGCGGTGGAGCCGGTAGGACCGAGCGCTACCGGCCGATAGGCGTGGCTGGCACGTACTCTAACAACATTGGTGTACGAGCATGTCGAGCCTCCGGGTCGAGGAAGCGCTGAGTCGGAGTGCCGCCGACGTAGGTCATGCCGTGTAGACGCTCGAAGAGGACCAGTGGTTTCACCGCAAGTCCGTGAGGATCGCTCCACGAACGCTGGCCGAGGCTGAGGTCGTGATGGCCAACGCGGAGGGTGGCGCGCTGGTGGTCGGACTGTCGGAGGGCCAGGTCGAGGGCATGGACGCCGACGTTCACGGTCGCAACGCACTGATCCGCGCGTCGGTCGAGTTCTGCGTGCCGCCCGTCCGTACCGCCGCCGAGCCGGTGCCCCGCATCAACCGCGACGGCCAGCCAGATCACCTGCTCTGCCTGCGTGTGGAACCCGACGACGTCGTCCACGCGACCCATGCTCGTGTCGTGTTCCTGCGTGTCGCGGACAGCAACTACAATTTGTCCTTCAACCAGCGTCAGCAACTTCTCTACGACAAGGGACAGGTCGTCTACGAGAGCGGGGGCGTGGCAGGAGCGACGGTCGACGACCTGGACCTGGAGCCGGTCAGCGACTACGCGACCTCCATCGATGCGGCGGGGCTTGAGTCGCTGCTCAACGCACGCGGTCTGCTGATCGACCACACGCCGGCGATCGCCGGCTACCTGCTCTTCGCGAGCCACCCTGAGGACCGGTATCTGCCGGCTCACGTCCGTGTGCGTGTGAGCCGGTTCCTGGGTCGTGAGCGTGGTCTCGGTGCTCGCCAACAGCTCGAACGCGACGAACGTGTCGAAGGTCCGTTGCCGGGGATGCTGCTGCGCGTGGCGCTGCTGGTGGACGAATGGCAGCCGTGCCGACGCGAGCTGGGAGCCTCGGGGCGGTTCGAGGCCCTCCCGCTCGTCCCGACGGACGCGTGGCTCGAGGCGGTGGTGAACGCCGTCGTCCACCGGTCGTACAGCATGTCCGGTGACCACATCAGGGTCGACGTGCTCGATGACCGGATCGAGGTAGAGAGCCCGGGGCGCTTTCCCGGGATCGTGGATCTGCGGAGCCCTGAGGCAGTTCAACGCTTCGCCCGGAACCCGCGGATCGCTCGGGTCCTCGCCGATCTCCACTTCGGGCAGGAGTTCGGCGAAGGCATCGCTCGGATGTTCGAGGAGATGGGGCTCGCAGGGCTGGATGAGCCCCAGTACGTCCAGACGGCTGGGAGTGTGAGGGTGACGTTGTCCGGTCGGCTTCGTGACCAGCAGATGGACCAGCGGCTGCCCGACGAAGCCCGCGCGATCGTCGAGGCACTGAGGCAGGCCCGGCGGCTCGGCACCGGGGAGCTTGCCGAGATGCTGCAAGTCAGCCGGCCCACTGCTCTTGGAAGGCTGCACGCCATGCGTGAGCTGGGCCTCCTACGGTGGGTCGGCCAGTCCCCGAGGGACCCTCGCGATACTGGGAACTCGCCCGTGAGTGACTCGAACGGTCCGTCAACATGGCGTGCCTCGTGAGAGCCGTCGTCCAGCGCGTCACGCGCGCATCGGTGACCGTCGACGGTGAGGTGGTCGGCGCGATCGACCGTGCGGGGCTCGTCGTCCTGCTCGGCGTCACCCACGACGACGGGCCGGCGCAGGTCGAGCTGATCGCGCGCAAGGTCGCGGGCCTGCGGATCCTGCGCGACGAACGTTCGGCGATCGACGAGCGGGCACCCGTCCTGCTGGTCAGTCAGTTCACGCTCTACGCCGACACGCGCAAGGGCCGGCGTCCGACCTGGAACGCCGCCGCGCCCGGCCCGGTCGCCGAACCCCTGGTCCACGCGGTTGCCGCGGCGCTACGGAGTCACGGGCTCGAGGTCGCCACCGGAACCTTCGGGGCGGACATGGCCGTCGAGCTGGTGAACGACGGTCCGATGACGATCATCATCGAGGCCTGACGCCCACGGCTACGCTCGGGGGACCGACGACGGAAGAGGTGGACGGTGTTCGAGGCTCAGGGCTTCGTGCTGGTGGTGCTCGGCTGGGGCGCGCTGGCCGTGATGGTCTTCGCGCTGGTCGACGCGGCGAGGCAGCGCGCCGACGCGTTCGCTGCGGCGAGCAAGCAGACCAAGCAGCGCTGGCTGATCATCCTCGGTGTGGCGGTGGCGATCGGCTTCGTGTCCGTGTTCGGGCCGCTGAACATCTTCAACCTCGTCGCGTTCGTGGCCGCCTCGGTCTACCTCGTGGACGTCAAGCCGGCGCTGCGAGCCATCACCGGCCGCGGTGGGTCGTCGTCCAGCTGGTGAGCGACTGAGACGTGTCCCCTCAACGGGGGACACGTCGTCGATCAATCCCCGAGACAGGCCGTCCACGGTAGGCCCCACGCCCCTACGCTGCCCGCACGTGCGCGTGGCAGCGACGACGGGAGGACGCGTGGACGATGACGGCTCGTCCGAGCGGGGCGTTCCAGTGCGCGTCGGCGCCGTCGACGACCACCCGGTGATGCTGACCGGCATCCGCACCGAGCTGGCGCCTAGCGACCCGGACCTGGTCTTCGGACGCACGGCAGCCACGGTCGCCGAGCTGCTGGCGACCGGCGAGCAGTACGACGTCGTCCTGCTCGACCTCCGGCTGGGGGACGGCTCACGTCCCCTCGACAACGTCTCCCGCCTCCGCGCCGCGGGGCCTGTCGACATCATCTACACAGACGGGCTCGACAACGCCGCCGGCCGGGAGGTGCTCTCGGCGGTCCTGCAGAGCGCACCCCGGCTGCCCGCTGCCCTGTCCGAGCGCGAGGCCGAGGCCCTGCGCCTGTACGCCTCCAACATGCCCGCCAAGAGCTTCGCCCGGCGGATGGGGGTGTCGGAGGGGACGGCGAAGGAGTACCTCAAGCGGGCCCGGGCCAAGTACACGGCCCTGGACAGGCCGTCGGGCACGAAGCTCGACCTGTACCACCGGGCCCTGGAGGACGGGGTCCTGCCGGCAGCCGCCGAGGCCAACCGGGGTGGACCCACGACGTGACGGGCCGGCAGGCCGACCGGCTGCTCGGCGGTGTGCTCGGGTTGGTGCTGGTGCTGGTAGTGCCCAGCATCTCATCGCGGCGGTGCGGGGGAGCTCGGCCACCGCACCGGCCCGCGGCTTCGTCGTCATGGCCGCGGTCGCGGTCGCGATCCTGACGTACTCGCTCGCCGCAGACCCGGCCGCCGAGGTCGTCGG
>JBBSNO010000014.1:0-21354 GCA_038232615.1 Actinomycetales bacterium | reverse complement strand
TGCGCCCCACCGCCATCGCCTCCACGAACAGTGCGAACCCGACCGCGCCCACGGCCTGCGTCACGCCGTGCCCGTCCACAAGGGCGACAACGAGCCAGTCGTTGGCGGCCCCCTCGGTGAAGGCCATCGCCAGCACCATCACACCGATCACGATCGTGCGAGGTTCTGCCCACGCGCGCATCGGGTTCCGCCGTGCCACCGGGGCTCCGGGGCCGCCGGGCTCGGGTTCGGACTCCGGCGGCAGGAACGCGCGGACGACGACGAGCGCCGACGTCGCCACGCCCAGCCCCGCAGCGACCAGGTGCCCGACGACGGGCACCGCGAGCGCAGAGAGCGCTGCACCCACGCCGGCCCCCGCGACCGTGCCCAGACTGAAGGCTGCGTGGAACCGCGGCATGATCGAGCGGGCCAGCCGGCGCTCGACGACCGCGCCCTCCACGTTCATCGCCACGTCCCAGCTGCCGGTGCCGACCCCGAGCAGGAACAGGCCCAGCGCGGTGAGCAGCACCTGCCCGGTCGCGACACCCGCACCGGCGACGACGAGCCCCAGCCCGTCGAGGAGCGCGCCCGCGGCCACGACCCTTGCTGCCCCGACCCTGTGCACGACCGGGCCAGTCGCCGGCAGCGCGAGCACCGAGCCGACCGCGATGGCGAGCAGCAGCGTCCCCAGCGCGCCCGGGGTCAGGTCCAGGGCCGTCCGCGACTCGGGGATTCGCGAGATCCACGAGGCGAAGGCGAAGCCGTTCAGCGCGAAGACCCCCGCGACAGCAGTGCGGGCGCGCACCACGTGCGAGGCCACCGGGGTCGCAGGGGCGGACATGTGCCCATCCTCCCGCCAACGTCGCACTGGGGCGCTCTGCCCCTGCGATCCGGAGATCGGGGGGCAGTGCGTCCCCAGTCGGGGGTTCAGAGCGGTGGTCCGGGCGCGGGGTCGACCGTCTCCAGGTCCTTCGGCGTACCGAGCGCGCCCACGGGCGAGACGGTGCGGGTGGAGACGACGTCCACGCCAGGTGCCGTCAGGGTCGGGCGGTCCTGCCAGGTGAACGTCTCGCCGTCCATCTCGAACGAACCGCCGCCTCCCGGGGTGCCGCGCGAGGAGAATTCCGCGAGCTCGCGCTTGCGGTCACCCGATGCCACGTTCATGACCCAGGGGCCTTCTTGTAGTTGCCGCTGATCGTGCACTCTTCGGGCCCGGAGTTTCCGGCGGAGAACACCACGACGACGTTGCGGTCGTAGAGGTCCTTGGTCGCGACGTTGATCGGGTCGGTCGGGTCGACGTCCGTGCAGGAGTCGCCGCTGCTGCCCCACGAGTTCGTCACGACACGGACGTCGTAGCGCTGCTGGTTGGTCAGGGCGTAGTCGAAACCGGTCAGCACGTCGAGCAGGAGCAGGCCCGCCCCGGAGCCGTAGCCGATGAGGTCGGCGCCGGGCGCGACACCCCTCGTACTTGCCGCCGGACTGCCCGCCGGTGGCCCCGACGATGCCGGCGACGTGGGTTCCGTGACCGCCGGTGGCGTCGGTGTTGGCCACGTCCTCGACGTAGGTGACGGGCAGGAGCGTGGGCTCGAGCGCGTTGCGGTTCGTCGCCCCCTCGACGTTCTGGACGACGTGGGAGGGGTACGCCAGGTCGCGGTGCGTGCCGTCGTCCCGCTGTCGTTGACGACGACGCCCACGCCCGCGCCGGTG
This sequence comes from Actinomycetales bacterium, assembly GCA_038232615.1. GTDB lineage: Bacteria > Actinomycetota > Actinomycetes > Actinomycetales > DASROP01 > DASROP01. Next base: position 19,668 of record JBBSNO010000014.1, on the reverse strand, counting down.
ACCGGCAGCCCGCCGTTGCGCTCGGTCAGCTTCGCGTCCGTGCGGACGTCGTCCACGCCGGTCAGTGCCGTGTAGTCGTCGTTCTCGTACGAGAGCTCGCGGTTGAGGAAGACCGAGCGGACGCCGGGTGACTCGGAGAGCTGCTCGACCTGCTACGTGGTGGCCAGCACCCCTGCCACCGGGATCGAGCGCAGCGTCGTCCCGGTGGTGATGCCGAGGTCGCGCAGCAGGTCGACGTCCGAGGTGTCCGGGGCGCCGTCGCCGTCGAACGTCACGACGGCCTCGACGGGCGTGGTCGCGCCGTCCAGGGCCCTGGTGAGCAGCGGGTCGATCGTGGCGCCGGTCGCGTCGGGGGCGGTTGATGCGGTGGCGGAGCCGGCCAGGGCCGCTGACAGGACCAGGGTGGCGGTCGCTGCCGCGCCGCAGGTGCGTCGCAGGTTCATCCGTCGTCCTCCTCGTGGGAGGGACGGCAGGTTCCTGCCGTCCTGCGAGGTTCAACGGGGCCGGACGGCGGTGGTTACGCGCGGTTCCGCGCAATTCTCCCTGCGGAACCTGCGAGGCGCGGCGCTGTGCGCAGTCAGGCGAGGCGGACGACGGCACGCGCCTTGCCCAGGACACCTGCGCCCGCGCTGGTGGCGGCCAGGTCGATGCGTGCCGTCCCGGCCTCGAGGTCGAGCGTGCCGACCGTGGCGACGACCTCGACCTGCGCGCCCTCGGCGTCGCTGACGACGACGGGCTTGGTGAAGCGGACGCCGTAGTCGACGACGGCGCCGGGGTCACCGCACCAGTCCACGACGACCCGGACCGCGGTCGCCATGGTGAACATGCCGTGCGCGATGACGTCGGGTAGCCCCACGTCGCGCGCCACCCGCTCGTTCCAGTGGATGGTGTTGAAGTCGCCGCTCGCCCCCGCGTACCGCACGAGGTCGGCGCGCTGGACGTGGTAGGTGGCGCGCCCGACCTCGTCGCCGAGCGTGAGGGATGACAGGTCCGGTCGCTGCGTGCCCATCAGGACTCCCCTGCGGTCTCGGAACCGTTGTCGGAGCCGGCATCGGGCACCCGGACGACGATGGTCGACGTGGCGGTGCAGACGGCCCCGCCGTCCTCGGTCGTGATCTCGCTGCGCGTGGTCACCATCGCGTGCCCACCCGACCCGCGGACGCCGTCCACCTGCAGGGTCGCCACCAACCGGTCTCCGGCCACGATCGGGCGGTGGTGGACGAAGCGCTGCTCACCGTGGACCACCCGGGTGAAGTCGATGCCGGCCTCGGGGTCGCGGATCAGCCGGGCGTCGCTGCGTTGGGCGACGATGACGGCGAAGGTCGGCGGCGCCACCACGTCGCGGTACCCGAGCGCCCTGGCCGCCTCCGGGTCCGTGTGCACCGGGTGCACCGGCGACCCGGCCGAGCGCTCGCCCTCGACGAACGCACCGGCGTCGGCGCCCGCCACCGCCTCGGCGAACTCGCGGATCTTCTCCCGGCCCACCTCGTACACGCCCTCGGGCGGGTAGTGCCGCCCGACGAACTCCGCATTGACAGCCATGCGGCGCAGTCTGCCAGGTCCAGCAGGAGCCGCACTCCCGCCGTCGACCCACTGCGTGGCTCTCACACGTTGCGGCGGTACTGGCCCCCGACCTCGAAGAACGCCTCGCTGACCTGGCCGAGCGAGCAGCTGCGCACCGCATCCATCAGGGCCGCGAACACGTTGCCGCCGCTGGTGGCTGCGAGCTTCAGTTCCTCGAGAGCAGCGGGGGCGTCGCCCGAGTGACGCTCGTGGAAGTCGGCGAGCCGGCGCAGCTGCGACTGCTTCTCGTCGTCCGTGCCACGGGCGAGCTCGACGTGGGCCGGCGTCGCCCCGGCGGGTTCGGCGAGGAACGTGTTGACGCCCACGATGGGCAGGGAGCCGTCGTGCTTCTTGTGCTCGTACAGCATCGACTCGTCCTGGATCCGGCCCCGCTGGTAACCGGTCTCCATCGCGCCCAGCACGCCGCCACGCTCGGCGATACGGTCGAACTCGGCCAGCACCGCCTCCTCGACGAGGTCGGTCAGCTGGTCGACGACGAAGGACCCCTGCAGCGCGTTCTCGGTGTCGGAGAGTCCCCACTCGGCGTCGATGATCATCTGGATCGCGAGCGCGCGACGCACCGACTGGGCGGACGGTGTGGTGACGGCTTCGTCGTAGGCGTTGGTGTGCAACGAGTTCGCGTTGTCGTAGATGGCGCACAGTGCCTGCAGCGTGGTGCGGATGTCGTTGAAGTCCATCTCCTGCGCGTGCAGGGAGCGGCCCGACGTCTGCACGTGGTACTTCAGCTTCTGCGCGCGCTGGCCGGCGCCGTACCTGTCGCGCATGGCGACAGCCCAGATGCGGCGTGCGACGCGGCCGATCACCGTGTACTCGGCGTCCATGCCGTTGGAGAAGAAGAACGACAGGTTGGGCACGAAGTCGTCGATCGCCATGCCGCGCGCCAGGTAGGCCTCGACGTAGGTGAAGCCGTTGGCTAGCGTGAACGCGAGCTGGCTGATCGGGTTCGCCCCGGCCTCGGCGATGTGGTAGCCACTGATGCTCACCGAGTAGAAGTTGCGGACCTGGTTCGCGATGAACCACTCCTGCATGTCAGCCATGCAGCGCAACGCGAACTCGGTGGAGAAGATGCACGTGTTCTGGCCCTGGTCCTCCTTGAGGATGTCGGCCTGCACCGTGCCGCGCACGGTCGAGACCGCGCTCGCACGGAGCCCGTCGGTTTCGGCGTCGCTCGGCTCGCGACCCTCCTTCTCGCGGAACGCGTCCATCTGCTGGTCGATCACCGCGTTGAGGAACATCGCGAGGATGGTCGGCGCAGGACCGTTGATGGTCATGGACACCGACGTCGTGGGTGAGCACAGGTCGAAGCCCGCGTACAGCTCACGCATGTCGTCCACGGTCGCGATCGAGACACCCGAGGTACCGACCTTTCCGAAGACGTCGGGGCGGCGCTCGGGATCCTGGCCGTACAGGGTCACCGAGTCGAACGCCGTGGAGAGCCGGGTGGCCGGCTGCCCGGCGCTGAGCAGGTGGAAGCGCCGGTTGGTGCGGAATGCGTCGCCCTCTCCCGCGAACATGCGCGCCGGTGCCTCCTCGGTGCGCTTGAACGGGAACGCACCTGCGGTGAAAGGGAATGCGCCCGGCAGGTTCTCCGCGCGCAGGAACCGCAGCGTCTCGCCGTCGTCGCCCTCGCGCGGCAGCGCCACGCGCGGCACCTTCGTCCCCGAGAGCGTCGTCCGCGTCAACGGTGTGCGGACCTCCTTGCTCCGGACGACGTACACCTGCTCGTCGCCGTCGTACCGCTCGCGGACCGTGGGCCACTGGTCCATCAGGTCGCGGACGTCCGTGCCCAGCTCGCGCTCGGTGCGCTCCAGCAGCGTCTCGACCGCCTGCACGGCCTGGTCCTGGTCCGCGTCCAGGAGCCCACGCGTCGTGCCCAGGTGCTGCCGTCGTCGCACGAGGTCCACCTGCTCGGCGGTGCGACGGTGGTACGAGCGCACGGTCTCGGTCACCTCGGCCAGGTACCGCTCGCGGCCGGTGGGCAGCACGCTCGTCAGGCCCGTCGACACCTTGGTCGCGACCTCGGGCAGCACGCCCTGACCACCGGGTAGCCCGTGCTCGAGCAGCTGCGCCTTCAGGTGGTGGTAGAGCGCGGTGACCCCGTCGTCGTCGAACCGGGCTGCGCTGGTGCCGAACACCGGCATCTCCTGCCAACGGGCGCCGAAGGCCTCGCGGTTACGGACCATCTGCCGCGCCACGTCGCGAAGCGCGTCCTGGGCCCCGCGCCGCTCAAACTTGTTGATCGCCACAACGTCCGCGAGGTCGAGCATGTCGATCTTCTCGAGCTGGCTCGCCGCACCGAACTCCGGTGTCATCACGTACATCGAGACGTCCGCGAGCTCGGCGATCGGCGCGTCGCCCTGCCCGATGCCCGGGGTCTCGACGACCACGAGGTCGAAACCGGCCGCCTTGCAGGCCGCGATGACGTCATCCAGGTGCTCGGGCGTCTGCGTGCCCGGCGTCCGGGTCGCCATCGAACGGAAGAACACCACGTCGGGCTCGAGGCTGTTCATCCGGATGCGGTCACCCAGCAGCGCCCCGCCGCCGCGACGCCGGCTCGGGTCGATGGCCAGCACCGCCACGCGCAGCTTGTCCTCGGTGTCCCTGCGCAGCCGGCGCACGAGCTCGTCGGTCAGCGACGACTTCCCAGAGCCACCGGTGCCGGTGATGCCGAGCACCGGGACGGTGCGTGCGTTCGCGGCCTCGTGCACCTGCTGCGCCAGGCCTTCGTCGGCGCCGCGCTCCAGCACCGTGATCGCGCGGGCCAGTGCGGCGTCCGACCCCGACCGCAGGGCTTGGAGGTCTGCGCCGCCTGATGTCAGGTCGACGTCGCACTCCGCGATCAGCTGGTTGATCATCCCCGGCAGCCCGAGCCGCTGTCCGTCCTGAGGGCTGAAGATGTGCACGCCCTTGTCACGCAGCACGGCGATCTCGTCTGGCACGATCACGCCGCCGCCGCCGCCGAACACCTTCACGTGCCCGGCACCTCGCTGGGCCAGCCGCTCGACGAGGTAGCCGAAGTACTCCACGTGGCCGCCCTGGTACGACGAGACCGCCACGCCCTGCGCGTCCTCCTGCAGGGCAGCGGTGACGACATCCTCGACGCTGCGGTCGTGGCCGAGGTGCACGACCTCGGCGCCCTGGCTCTGCAGCAGCCGCCGCATGATGTTGATCGCCGCGTCGTGCCCGTCGAACAAGCTCGCCGCCGTGACGAACCGCACCGGGTTCGTGGCGACGTGCAGCGCGGGAACGGGGCTGTCCGGGTCGGCCATGGACCGATGCTAGGACATCCAACTACCTCCGTCCACATCGCGGACGTAGCCCTGCACGAGTTCCTTGATCGCGGGGACTGAGTTCCTTGATCGCGCTCTCCCGCGGCGATCAAGGAACTCCCCACCGGCGATCAAGGAACTCCCGACCGGGCAGGCGCACTAGCCTGCGTCGCGTGCCAGCGTCCCTGCCGTTCGACCCCGTCGCCGAGGCGCGCCGCCAGTGGACTGTGCACGGCTGGGGGGACGCGGCCGACGGCATGGCCGCGGTCACCTCGCTGATGCGGGCGCAGCAGATCGTGCTGGCCAGGGTGGAGGCGGTGCTGCGGCCCCTGGGCGTGACGTTCGCCCGCTACGAGGTGCTCATGCTGCTGCACTTCAGCCGCGCCGACGCCCTGCCCATGACCGTGATCGGCGCCCGGCTGCAGGTGCACCCCACCAGCGTCACAAACGCCGTGGACCGCCTCGAGGCCGCCGGACTGGTGCAGCGCCAACCGCACCCGACCGATCGGCGGACGACGCTCGTGGCACTCACGGACGGCGGTCGCGCCCTGGCGCTGGCGGCCACGGAGCACCTCAACACCGAGGTGTTCGGCGCCCCAGGCATCCCGGCGGACGACGTCACCGCACTCGTCGGCGTGCTGGCCGGGCTGCGGCGGGACGCCGGCGACTTCTGAGCCGGCCGAGACCACAACCACCGCTGCCAGCGGGAGTCGCGATGGCGCGACTCCTTGCGAGGCCAAGCAACGCCACGAGGAGGGACGAGCGACTACGGCGCGGCCTCGTGCCCGCCGCGGCCCGGCGTCCGCCGCTCGGCCTTCATCTCGGCCTCGAAGACGTGTCGTCGTCCCGCCATCAGCTCGTCGCGGGCTGCGGCCTCGAGCCGCCTGAACGCCGCATAGTAGCCGTCGTCGTACTCCTCGAGGACCTGGTAGGTCCATCGGCCGAAGAGCACGTTGCGACCGACGAGCTCCTCGGACAGCACTGCTGCCAGCTCGACGTGCCCAGCCTCCCGCAGCTGACGCACCGCCTCTCCCAGAGCGAGATCGGCCGACCCGGTGAGCCGGTGCATCGCGTACAGGTGGCCCCGGGCGTCCTCGACGGTCTCCAGCGCCTCGCTGAGCTTGCCGAGCGCCTCGACGGTGGCGTCGTCGACGCCGGCCGGACGACGGCCCAGCTCGTCACCGCTCACCCGAAGCTCTCGGGCCGCAGGCTGCGCACCAGCTGGTCCGGCGGCTGGTCCGGCACGAAGGCCCAGACGTGCTTGAGACCGCCGTCCGGGCACCAACCCGTCCCGGTGCTGAGGGCGTCGACGATCAGCAGCCCGCGCTTGCCCTGCCCGCCGGCGACCTTCTCAGGCTGCCGCGGAGGCGACCCGGGACGGGCGTCGGTGACCTTGACCATCCAGCCTCGCGCACTGCGTAGGAGCTGCAAGGTCACCGGTGGGGTAGCGTGACGGATCGCGTTGCCGGCGAGCTCGGTCGAGACCAGCAGGACGCGCTCGACCGGGTCGGCCAGAGCGAAGCTGTGGCCGGACGCCTCGCCACGGTCGCCCATCTCTCGCCGCAGCTCCTCGCGCACGACGGGCAGGTCCGGAGTCCCTTTCAGGACCCACGACCCCCTCGGCTGGGCGATCGCCGGCACGGGATCGCGAAACTCGAAACCGATGACCGACTCCCTACGCTGCGCGGTAGGTCGGCGGCCTTCCTACCGGCTCTGCCGACCGTGTCCTCGGGCACCGACGCTACCCGCGCGACGCGGACCCCGCTCGCCGAGGTCTGGTCGCCGCCGCAGCAGCACTCGGGCTCAGACGTTGACGTCGAAGAGCTCGGTGGCACCGACCAGGGCCAGCACCTCTCCCACGGGCGGAGGTACCTCGCGCAGACTGACACTGCGGTCCTGCGCGCGCGCCTGCGTCGCCAGCCTGACGAGGAACGAGACACCAATCGAGTCCAGGAAGGTGACGGCGGAGAGGTCGACCACGAGCCGAGGGCGCGCGCGAACGACCTCGTCGTCCACCTGGTCCAGGGTCTCGCTGGCCGCCGCGTCGATCTCGCCGCTCAGGCGCACCAGCGTCGCTTCGTCGTCGTAGGAGACCTCGATGCCGTAGGCGGCGTCCTGCGGCCCCACCCATGTCACATCCGTCGTCACCGGCGCACCATCTCTCGAGATCTGTTCAAAGAGTCGAAATCACCCTAACCCGCGAGTCAACGGCTCACGGACGTGGCCGCGCCGAGATCCCCGTGACGGGCCGAGGAGCCGGGCCGACCTGACGGCCAGCACCGCCGTCACCAGCGCCCCGGGGTGCGTGAGAGGCACCATGTGGGCCGCCCCGGGAACCGTGTCGAGACGGCCGCCGACGAGCCTGGCCAACCGGTTCGACCAGTCGTGCCGGGCGATCCGGTCGCCGGTGCCGCGGACCACGACCACGGGCAGCTCGAGCCTGGCCAGCGTCTCGTCGGTGCGGTAGCCGCGCACCGAGCCCATGCCGCGCACCATGGCGAACGGCCCGGTACGTCGGTACTGCGGCACGAGCACCGGTACCTCCCGGAGCCGCTCGTGCGACGCCGTCCTGAGCCACTGCCCGAGCATGCGCGGCCACGTCCGCGCCCGGGGGTCGGTGACCGGTCCGACGAGCACCAGCCCGACGACGAGGTCCGAGCGTGCGGCCGCCTCGACCACCACGGGACAGCTCGCCGAGTGGCCGACCAGCACGACGCCGACGGCGCTGACGGAGGTGTCGGCGTGCAGCTCGTCCAGCAGCCGTTCGGCCTGCCGCTCGACCCGCAGGTCGGTACCACCCGCAGCCCGTCGTCCCAGCGACGGCAGGAGGACGACGCGGTGGCGCCCGGGCAGGCGCCGGCGCACGCTCGCCCAGACGCGGTCGTCCAGGCCGAGCCCGGGCACCAGCACCACCAGCGGCTCCGTCGGTGCCCGGTCGCCGGACATCACGCGATGACGGCGTCCATGGCCTTCAGCGCCCGGGGCGGGGCTGTGCGCATGGGTCTCCTGGAGGGCGTGGGTTCGTCAGAGCACGCCCAGGCCCAGCAGCAGGACGACGGTCAGCACGACCGAGACCAGCAGCGAACCCAGGCAGCCCATCCGGCTGTTGAAGAGAAGAACACCGCACGATGTTGACGCGACCGGGACGTCGGCGCCACCCGGGAACGCCGTGCGTCGGGCTCGCAGTCACGCGGAGGGAGGGCGCCGCTGCCCGTGCCGGGTCGCCTGCTCGAACGCGTGGCCGACCTCCAGGACACGACGGTCCCCCCGGGGGGGTCCCACCACCTGCAGACCGACCGGCAGCCCGTCGTCGGTGAACCCTGCCGGCACCGACAGCGCCGGCAGCCCGGTCGCGGAGATCGAGGAGCAAGACCGCATCCAGCCGAGGTAGCTGTCCTGTCGCTCGTCCTCGACCACCGTGGGGTACTCGGCGTCGGCGTCGAAGGGCACCACCTGCGTCGTCGGCGTCAGCAGCACGTCGTACCGGTCGAAGAACTCCACGACGCGCAGGTGCAGCCGCGTGCGCCGCACCTCGGCGCGCGAGACGTCCTCGCCGGTCAGGGCCCTGCCTCGCTCGACGTTCCAGCGGATGGCCGCCTTCACCTGGTCGGGGTGCCTGGCCACGACGTCGCCCATCGCGGCGACGAAGTGCCACGACCGCAGGACGTCGAACACCTCGTCCGCGCCGGAGAGGTCGGGGCAGGCCTCGGTCACGGTCGCCCCCAGCCGCTCGAAGACCTCCACCTGGCCGGCGAGCACGTCCCGCACGGCCCGGTCCACCGGGATGAGACCGCCGAGGTCCGGCGCCCAGGCCACCCGCAGCCCGCGCAGGTCGCGGGACAGGTCCGTCGCGAAGACGCCGCCGGCCTCCGGGAGGGAGATCGGAGAGCGCGGGTCGGGCCCGGCGAGCACCGAGAGGCCCAGGGCGACGTCGGCGACGGTGCGACCCAGCGGGCCCTGCACGCTCAGTGTCGACCAGCCCATCTGCACCGGGTGCGAAGGCACCCGGCCCGGGCTGGGTCGCAGACCCACGACGTTGCAGAAGGCCGCGGGGTTGCGCAACGACCCTCCCATGTCGCTGCCCTCCGCGAGCGCGACCATTCCCGTCGCCAGTGCCGCTGCGGCCCCACCGCTCGAACCACCCGCGCTGACGTCGGCACGGTAGGGGTTGCGGGTGACGCCGAAGACCGTGTTGAAGGTGTGGGAGCCGGCGGCGAACTCGGGCACGTTCGTCTTGCCCACCCGGACTGCGCCCGCACGGTGCATGCGCTCGACGACGAGCTCGTCCTGCGACGGGACGAAGTCGGCGTGCAAGGGCGACCCCCACGTCGTGCGCATCCCGCCCGTCAGGTGCGTGTCCTTGTGGGCCACCGGCAGGCCGTGCAGAGGCCCCACCCGCTCACCGGCAGCGGTGGCACGGTCGGCGGCGTCCGCGGCCGACCGGGCACCCTCGACATCCAGGGTCACGATGGCGTTGACCGTCGGGTTCACCCGCTCGATCCGCGCCAGGTGAGCCTCCAGCAGCTCACGTGCCGACACCCGCCGGTCGCGGACCATCGCGACGAGCTCGGTGGCGGGAAGGAAGCACAGGTCGTCGGGCATCCCCGCATCCTGCCCTGTCGCGCCTGCCCACGTCGCTGCCCCTTGCAGCCTGGCGGGTCCGCTGGTGTCATACGCTCGAAGCGATCCCGTGGAGGTGCTCACCTGTGGACCCCGACTCGGCGGCCGACGAGCTGTACGCCCTGGCGCCCGCGGGGTTCACGGCGCGGCGCGCCGAGCTCGTGGCACAGGCGCGGGCGGACGGCGACCGCGGGCTCGCGAAGCAGCTCGCCTCCCTGCGGCGCCCAACGGTGGCTGCGTGGCTGGTGAACCGGTTCGTGGCGTCGGGCGACGGCAGCCTCGACGAGCTGCTGGCACTGGGCCACGACATGCGCGCGGCGCAGTCAGGACTGCTCGGCGACCGGCTCAAGGAGCTCACGACCGAGCGCCACCGGCTGGTTGCCGCCATCGTGCGGCGCGCCACCGCCTCGCAGGCGGCCTCGGAGTCGGTGAGGCGCGAGGTGGAGGCCACTCTCGTGGCGGCGGTCGCCGACGAGGCGGCAGCCGGTGTCGTGGCGTCCGGGCGTCTCACTAGGGCCCTGTCCTACAGCGGTTTCGGCGAGGTCGACCTCAGCGCCGCGACCGCCCTACCTCGCAGCCGGACGCCGCGCACAGCCCCGAGCAGGGACGTCGCCGCGCCCCACCGACCTGACGGAGCGCCGCGAGGCGAAGGCCCGCAGGTCAGCCGGGCCGAGCGCGAGGGGGCGTGGGGAAGAGGCGAGCCGGCGTGACGGCGGGTGCCGGGGGCAAGGCGCAGCGTGGCGCGACGAGGCAGCGAAGGCAACGGAGCAGGCGAGGGAGCTCGCGTCGGCCACCCGGCTGGAGGCCGCGCGCGAGGCGGTGGCCCGCACCGCCGAGACCGCCGCGGAGGCGGCGCGACGCCGGGAGGCGGCGAACGCGAGCACCGCCGAGCTCACCGAACGCGCGGCGAGCCTGCAACGTGAGCTGTCCGACGTCCGGCACCGCCTGGTCGACGCCACACGCGAGGCGGGACGCGCCGACCGGGCTGCCGACGTTGCCGCCGGTGCAGCACGCCAGGCGGCGCGCGACCTCTCGGCGGCCGAGCGCGCGCAGACGTCCCGGAGCACCACCAGGCGCTAGCGCCGTGGACGTTCGACGACGAGCTCCGTCGGTATCGGGCGCTGGGGAGGCCGGGTGGTCGGGCTCCCGCGCGTGACGTCTTCTTGCGGTTGGTGACAGGTGACGCCATGGTTCAGCATGGTGCGGTGACCCAGACGCAGACCTTGCTCCCGCCCTCCGGCGCGGCGTCGGACGCACCGTGGTGGCGTTCCGCCGTCATCTACCAGGTGTACCCGCGCTCGTTCGCCGACTCGGACGGCGACGGCATGGGCGACCTGCCCGGCATCACGGCCCGGTTGCCCTACCTGGCTGCCCTCGGGGTGGACGCGGTCTGGTTGTCCCCCATCTACGTCTCCCCGATGGCGGACGCCGGCTACGACGTCGCCGACTACCGCGACGTGGACCCGCTCTTCGGCACCCTGGCGGACGCCGACGCCCTGCTGGCGGAGGCCGGCCGGCTCGGCCTGCGCGTCATCGTCGACCTGGTTCCGAACCACACGTCCGACGAGCACGCGTGGTTCCAAGCCGCTGTCACCTCGGCGCCGGGCAGCCGTGAGCGCGCGCGGTACCTGTTCCGCGACGGTCTGGGCGAGAACGGCGACCAGCCACCCAACTCCTGGCGCAGCGTCTTCGGCGGCTCCGCCTGGACCCGCGTCAGCGAGTCCGACGGCTCGCCCGGCCAGTGGTACCTGCACCTGTTCGACGTCAAGCAGCCCGACCTCGACTGGACCAACCCGGAGGTCCGCGAGGAGTTCCACGACATCCTGCGCTTCTGGCTGGACCGCGGCGTTGCCGGCTTCCGCGTCGACGTCGCCAACGCGTTGGTCAAGGCCGAGGGCCTGCCCGAGTGGGACACCGAGCAGGAGCTGCTGGGCGGCGACGACGCGGCCCCGATGTGGGACCAGGACGGCGTGCACGAGATCTACCGCGAGTGGCGGCGAGTCGTGGACTCCTACGACGACCGCATGCTCGTCGCCGAGGCCTGGATCGACCGGCCCGCGCGGCTGGCGCGGTACGTGCGCCCGGACGAGATGCACCAGGCCTTCAACTTCGACTACCTGACCACCCCCTGGCGCGTCACCGATCTGCAGAAGGCGATCGCGTCGTCGCTGGCCGCCAACGCGGCCGTGGGTGCCCCGACGACCTGGGTGCTGAGCAACCACGACGTCGTCCGCCACACCACACGGTTGACGATGTCGCCGGACATCAGACGCCCCAACGGCATCCGGGCCACCGACCCGCAGCCGGACGAGGAGCTCGGACTGCGTCGTGGCCGCGCCGCCTCTGCCGTGATGCTCTCCCTGCCGGGGTCGGTGTACGTCTACCAGGGCGAGGAGCTCGGACTCCCCGAGCACACGACGCTGCCCGACGCAGCCCGCCAGGATCCGACGTGGTTCCGCCACGACGGCGAGGTCGCCGGGCGCGACGGCTGCCGGGTGCCGATCCCCTGGGAGGCGGACGCACCGGCGTACGGCTTCAGCGCGACGGGTGCGTCCTGGCTGCCTCAGCCGGAGTCGTTCTCGCGCTACGCCGTCGACGTCCAGGAGGGCGTCGCAGGATCGACGCTGGAGCTGTACCGCACCGCGCTGCGGCTGCGTCGCGACCTCGGGCTGGGCGTAGGCGACCTGGCCTGGGACGAGACCTTCGGGCCGCGCGTGCTGGCGTTCCGGGTGGCCGGCCGCGCCGCCGATGTGCTCGTCGTGGCCAACCTGGGGTCCGCCCCCGTGTCCCTGCCGGACGGCGCCCGCGTGGTGCTCGCCAGCGGTTCGGTGGACGACGGCCAGCTGGCCACGGACGTCACCGCCTGGCTGCAGGTCCCGCCGGCATTGTGACCGAAAAAAGATGTGCCGCAACGGTTCTGGGTCGTTTCTGGGCGACTCGCTGTCGGTGCTGGCAGCCCGGGGATGGTCCCTGCCCGCCGCGCAGGTTCGTCAGGCGCTCACTGGGGTGGACGCGTTGCGCGGGCAGTGCGAGGCGGCCTACCTGCACCTGATCCGCGCGGCACTGGCGACCAACGCCGGCACCTGCGAGCAGACCGGCCCGCTCAGCGCCGGCACCGCAGTGGTGCGACAGTCACCACGTCCTGTGGTGGACCAGAGGCGGCCAGACCGTCATCGAGAACATGGTCCTGCTCTGTCCCCGCCACCACACCGAGATCCACGCCCAGGAGTGGACCGTCACCATGCGCGACGGCGTCCCCTGGTTCACCCCACCCGCCTGGATCGACCCCGCCCGGACACCGATCCGCAACAGCTAACACCAGCGAGCCCGCCAGACGCGACAGACCGGGCAACAGCTACGTCTCGGCCACGACCCACCAGACACCGGCTAGCGGCGAGCGCGAGGGCGCGTCGTGGGTGTGCGTTGTCGCCAAGCTGCTGCGGGTCGTGATCCAGCGACTTACGTGTGGGGCCAGCAGCGGGACTCGAACCCGCAACCGTCCGCTTACAAGGCGGGTGCGCTACCAGTTGCGCCATGCTGGCAAAGAGAGCAGCACCAGCGTAGAGCCTTACGGCGTGCGCTCAGGCCCGTGGTTCGGTAAGCAGGAGCCATGGCCACCGACGCGAGTGCCCGAGACCTGCTCCCCCGCGCTGCCACCGGCTTCACCGAGCGCGTGCACCAGGTCCCCGACACGGCGTGGGACGACCCGACTCCGTGCGCGGACTGGTCGGTGCGGGACCTCGTCGTCCATCTCGTCTCCGAGCACCTCTGGGCGGTGCCCCTGCTGGACGGCGAGACGACCGACTCGGTCGGCGACCGCTTCGGCGGCGACGTCCTGGGCGACGACCCCGTCGCCGCCTGGGACAGCGCGATCCGGGCGTCCCTGGCGCGCTGGTCGGCGACCGACGACGACGCCGTCGTGCACCTGTCGGCCGGGCCGACCCCTGCCGGGGAGTACGCGCAGCAGATGCTGCTCGACCTGACCGTCCACGCGTGGGACCTCGCCCGCGGCGCCGGACTGGAGGAGCGGTTGGATCCGGCCTGTGTCCGCCGCGTGCTGGACGACGTCCGTCCGCAGGCCGACCGGTGGCGGGCGGCCGGCATCTTCGGCGACGCCGTGCAGGTGGACTCCGACGACCCGCAGGACCAGCTGCTCGGGCTGCTGGGTCGGCGTCCCTGAGCAGGCCTCAGGGCACCAGCACCGACAGGCAGGTCACGCACCCCTCGAGCTTCTCGAACTCGCTGATGTCGACGCTGACGACGTCGAAGCCGAGGTCGTCGAGCCACGCGGCGGTCGCCGGCGCCGACGACGCCATCAACAGCCGCCCACCACCCAGGGGCACGACGTGCGAGCCCGCCTCCTCCTCGACATCGCGCCACGAGGGGAACGGCGCGGTGTCGACGAGGTCGGGCAGCCCGATACAGGTGCCGTCGGGCAGTGCCGTCACCGCGGACTTCAGGTGCAGAACGGCCCGCAGAGGCACCGGGACGACGTTGCGCCCCAACGGTTCCAGGTGCTCGCGCAGCGAACGGATACCGGCCCCGTCGGTCCGACCACCCCGACCGGCGTAGACGGTGCGACCCACCTGCAGCACGTCGCCGCCGTCCAGGGTGCCGGTCTCGGTGCGCGTCACCTCGAGACCCAGGTCGCGCACGACACCCTCCACCGCGTCGACCTCCCCCATCCGCTCGGGAGCCCCGGGACGGGTGAGGACGGCGACCGAGTCGACGACCACGACGGTGTCCTCCACGAACACCGAGTCGGGGTGGTCGGGCGCCTCCTCGACGTGCTGCACACGCCATCCCGCCGACTCCAGCGCGGCGACGTAGCCGGCGTGCTGACGCCGGGCCAGCCCGACGTCGACCGGCTTCCGTGCGATGTGGGTGACGATGCCGTCGGCGAGCGAGTCGGCAGGTGGCCTCACCAGTGCGGTACGCATCATGAGGTGCAGGCTAGGTGGTCGGACGCCGACCGTTGCGACTCAGCCGTGCGGCGGAGGTCTGCGCCCCTTCAGTGCCACCGTGGCACCACCCAGCGCGGCGACAGCCCCACCCCCGAGAACGACCCAGGCGACCGTCGGCAGACCGCCGCCGCCCGGCGGGGACGCCCCGACCACCGCGTCGGTGGACGACGGTTCCGGCTGTGGGGACGGGTCCGGCTGCGTCGACGGCGGCGCTGGCGCGGACTGCTGCGCGGTCGGCGGCTGCGAGGACGAGGGCGCGTCGGCGGAGAAGGTCAGCTCGCCGCTGACCGGGTGCCCGTCCGCCGACGTGGCGCGCCACGCGACGGTGTACGTCCCCGTGGGCAGGTCCTGCGGGAGGGGCTGCGTGACCGTCGCGCCCTCGACCACGACGGGGTCGAGCCCGAGCGGTCCCGCCGGACCGTCGACGGCGACCTCGGTGCCGAGGGTGACGACGGACCCGTCGAAGCGGAGTTCGACCCGCTGCGGAGGAGTGGGCACCACCGCCCCGTCGGCCGGGACGGACGACCGCAGAACGGTGTGCGCGACCGCCGGCAGGGCCGAGGCGACCGCCGCCAGCAACGCGGCGAGGAGCAGGAGCGCGACGGCCGGGCGGCGGGTCTGCGTCACAGGCCCAGGGGCGGGCCGGTCAGGGGGCTCCAGTCCGGAGCTCCACCACTGCGCAGCACCACCACGACCGCGGCCACCAGGACGATGACGAGCAGCGCCACCAGCAGCTGGGCGCCGACCCGACCCGGTGAGACCCCGCGGACGACCGAGCGGGTGCCCCGGCGCAACGACGACCCTCCGGGCCCCCACCAGGCGGTCACGACGGCAGCACCGGCAGCCACGGCAAGGGAGAGCGACCGCCCCGGCGCCGGGTTCGACTGCTGGAGGACGAAACCGGTGATGAACATGGCGCTCAGGCCGACGAGCAACGGCAGCACGAGCACGGGGACGGTCGTCAGGGCACCGACCACGAGGTGCCACGGGGACGACGCCGCTGCCACGAAGCGGTCTCCTCGGCGCGGACCGCTCTCGTAGCGGCGCCGCACCAGGGCGCCGGAGGAACGATCGACGGTTCGGGCGAGCACCATCCCGAACGCCCCGATGATCGCCGCGCCGACGGGCGCGACCGCTGCGGTGCCGCACAGCGCCAGGAGCCCGACCGCCAAGGTGCCGCTGCGGTGCGGACGCCGTGGCGCCGACCACGACGACTCGACCGGGGACGGCTCCACGGGGCGAGCCACGGGCCGCGGCCGGGCGTCGAGAGCCGGCGGCGGACGGCGTCCGGCATCGGCAGGGGGTCCATCATGACGGCGTCCATCGTGCCGTTGTCCGACCTCGTGGGGCACCGGGGCCGGACGAGCCGGTACCCCGCGGGCCGCAACGTGCTCCGGACGGCGGGGCTCGGCGCGCGGCAGCGCCCGCGTGGGCGGCGCCTGCAGCGCCGAGGTGCTCCCCTCGGCGCCGTGACGGTCGCGGAGCTCGTGCGCCACGTCGGGACGGGGCGGCACACCGCCCGGCGCGGGCGGCACGGCGATCCGCTCCGTCACGGGCTCCTCCCGCGCGCCGTCCACCCGCGCGACCGCGCTCGCCCGCAGGTCCGCGACGGCCAGGCGCAGCACACCCGGTGCGGGGCGACCGCGCGGATCGACCGACAGTGCCCCCACGAGCACGGGCACCAGCGCGGCGGGGACACCCTCGAGGTCGGCGGAACCGCGGCGGACGCGGTCGAGCACCGCCTCGAGCGGTCCACGCCCGAAGGGGGGCCGGCCGGTCGCGGCGAACGCCATCGTCGCCGCCCAGCCCCACCAGTCGGTGGCCTGACCCACGTCGTCGCCGGCGACGACCTCGGGTGACAGGTAGCCCGGCGTCCCCATCACCAGCCCGGTGCTGGTCAACCGGACGTCGTCCGCGACGTGGGCGATCCCGAAGTCGATGACGACGGGGTCGCCGTCCAGCATCAGCACGTTGCCGGGCTTGAGGTCACGGTGCACGATCCCCGCGGCATGGATCGCCGCCAGCGCCTCACCCAGCCCGTCGCCGAGCTGGGCGAGCGACCGCCCGGTCACCGGCCCGTGCTCGCGCACGTGGGCGTCCAGCGGCTGCCCCGGCACGTACTGCGTGACCACGTAAGGGGTCTCGCAGTCCGTGTCCGCGTCGACCACCTCGGCGATCCGCCGGTGCCTGACCCGGCGCAGGGTCGAGACCTCGCGGGCCAGACGCTGGCGCGCGTCGGCGTCACCGGCCACGTGGGGCCGCAGCACCTTCACCGCGAAGGCGCGACCGTCGTCCGTCAGGCCCAGGTGGACGACACCCATGCCGCCCTCGCCGATGCGCTGGACCAGCCGGTAGCGGCCCAGGCGCGTGCCGGTCGTCGCCGCCACCCCACCGTCCATGCCCCCACGGTACGTGAGCAGCCGCCGGGTCAGCTGCTGATGTACGCCGTCAGCTGGTCACGCTCGTCGGTGAGCTCGTCGATGCGGTGCTTGACGACGTCCCCGATGCTCACGATGCCCGCCAGGGCGCCGTCCACGACGACCGGGATGTGCCGGATGCGCTGATCGGTCATCGTCCGCATCAGGTCCGTGACCGCGTCACCGGGGGCACAGATGTGCACGTCGGCGGTCATGATCTGCGCGACCGTCTCCTCCAGCATCTGCTCACCGTCGTCGTGCAGGTGCCGGACGACGTCCCGCTCGCTCACGATCCCGTCCACGGTGCGTCCGTCGGTCGAGACCACCATGGCACCGACGCGGTGCTCGGCGAGCAGCGAGAGCAGGGTGCGGACCGACTCGTCGGGCGGCACGGTGATGACCTGGTCGCCCTTGCGCCGCAGAACGTCGGAGATCCTCATGCCGGTGCCACCTCCCAGACCCGTCGCCCGCCGCGGACGGCCCGCGGGGACTTCCATCGGTGACCCCCGACGATATCTGCCCGGACGGCGTCGCGGCACCCCTTGCCCGTGTGGGCTGCCGAAGGGCGGCCCGGGACCGGCGTCGGTAGGGTCGCAGCACCGAACGGGAGGAGCTGGTCAGCAGTGCCGCAGGGCCCCACGTCCGGGTACGACTTCGTCGTCGTGGCCAACCGGCTCCCGGTCGACCGGGTGGAGTCGCCCGACGGCGACACCGAGTGGCGCCGCTCCCCCGGCGGCCTCGTCTCCGCCTTGGAGCCGGTGATGCAGCGCGCCGAAGGCGCCTGGATCGGGTGGTCGGGCTCGGCCGGGGAGCCGGACGACCCGTTCAACCACTCCGGGATGAGGCTGGTACCGGTCGAGCTGTCCGTGACCGAGGTCGCGGAGTACTACGAGGGGTTCTCCAACGGCACGCTCTGGCCGCTCTACCACGACGTCATCGTCGCGCCGGAGTTCCACCGGGCCTGGTGGGAGTCCTACCAGCGCGTCAACCAGCGGTTCGCCGTTGCCACCGCCGCGCAGGCCAGCAAGGGCGCAACCGTATGGGTGCAGGACTACCAGCTGCAGCTGGTCCCGGCGATGCTGCGGATCCAGCGACCCGACCTGCGCATCGGGTTCTTCAACCACATCCCCTTCCCGCCGTACGAGATCTTCGCCCAGCTGCCGTGGCGCCGCCAGGTGGTGCAGGGGCTGCTCGGGGCCGACCTGCTGGGCTTCCAGCGGGTCCAGGACGCCAACAACTTCCTGCGGGCGTGCCGGCGCTCGGTCGACCTGCCCTCGCGGGGCCACCGGGCGCGGGTCACCGACCCGGACGGGAGCCAGCGGACGGTCCGCGCGACGGCGTTCCCCATCTCCATCGACTCGGGCAGCCTCGATGCCCTCGCCCGCACGGACCCCGTCGCTGAGCGCGCGCAGGCGATCCGCGCCGACCTGGGCAACCCCAGCCAGGTCCTGCTCGGCGTCGACCGGCTCGACTACACCAAGGGGATCACCCACCGGCTCAAGGCGTACGGCGAGCTGCTGGACGAGGGCCGTGTCGATCCTGCCGACACCGTGATGGTGCAGGTCGCCACCCCCAGCCGGGAACGCGTCGAGCAGTACCGCCTGCTGCGCGACGAGATCGAGCTGACCGTGGGCCGCATCAACGGCGACCACTCCTCGCTCGGCCGTGCCGCGATCGCGTACCTGCACCACTCCCAGGGGCGCGAGGAGATGGCGGCGCTGTTCCAGGTCGCCGACGTCATGCTCGTGACGTCGTTGCGCGACGGCATGAATTTGGTCGCCAAGGAGTACGTGGCGGCACGCCACGACGAGCGCGGCGTCCTGGTACTCAGCGAGTTCACCGGTGCCGCCGACGAACTCGGCCGGGCCCTGCGGGTCAACCCCCACGACATCGACGGTGTCAAGGACGCCATCGTGGCCGCCCTGGCGATGGGCACCAGAGAGCAGGGACGGCGGATGCGCTCGCTTCGCCGCCGGGTGCTGGAGAACGACGTGGCCCGCTGGGCCGAACGGTTCCTGGCCGCGCTGCAGCAGCCGTACGACGCATGACCACGGTCTTGCCGCCCGACCTGACGCAGGCTCTGGAGCGCCTCGCACGGCACGACCACGTCCTGGTCGCCCTGGACTTCGACGGGGTCCTCTCCCCGCTCGTGCCGGTGCCGTCCGACGCCCGGCCGCTGCCGTCGTCCGCCCGCGCCGTGGTCGAGCTCACCGGGCTGGAGCGCGTCGAGGTCGCCCTGGTCAGCGGGCGCGCCCTGGCCGACCTGCGCGCCGTCGCCGACCCGCCGCCAGGTGCGGTGCTCGTCGCCAGCCACGGTGCGGAGATCGACGGTGCGCCATCGCCCCTGGACGACGAGGCGCGCGCCCTGCTGGCCGACGTCCTGACCGACCTCGAGCGAGTCGTCACCGACCACCCAGGGACCCACCTGGAGACGAAGCCCGCCGGCGGCGTCCTGCACACCCGCCGGGCGGAGCCTCACGTCGCCGCGGCAGCTGCCGATGCCGTCCGCCGCGGCGCCGCCGCGCGCTCCGGTGTCCACGCCATGACCGGCAAGGAGGTCGTCGAGCTGTCCGTCGTCCGGGCCGACAAGGGGACGGCCCTGACGGCCCTGCGCGCGCGCGTGGGAGCCGGAGCCGTTCTCTACGTGGGCGACGACACGACCGACGAGGACGCTTTCGCTGTCCTGCGCGACGACGACGTCGGGGTCAAGGTGGGTGAGGGGCGGACCGCTGCCGCTCACCGCGTCGACGATCCCGAGCAGGTGTCCGTGCTGCTGGCGCTCCTGGTGGAGGTGCTCGCGTGAGCTCCGGTCGA
>JBBSNO010000013.1:0-21739 GCA_038232615.1 Actinomycetales bacterium | reverse complement strand
GTAAGCGCCACCACCGACACCTGTGTTCCCGTCTGCGCGGCCGGTCAGCGGAGCAGCTCGCGGGCCGGGTTGCCGACGACCACCACCCCCTCGGCGACGTCCTTGGTCACCACGGCCCCCGCCCCGACGAACGCCCCAGCACCTACGAAGCGGCCCTGCAGCACCCGCGCCGCTGCCCACCGTCGCCCCTCGCCCAGGACGACGGACCCGGAGACGTTCGCACCAGGGAACACGGTCACGCACGATGCCATCATCGTGTCGTGACCCACGGTCGCGCCGTACTGCACCAGGCAGTGCCGTCCGGCTGTGACGCTGCTGGAGACGTGCGCGGTGCCCATGACCAAGCTCCCGGACCCGAATGACATCTCGGGGGCTACCACGGCCGTCGGGTGGACGAGCGTCCTTGGCCCCGGCGCCTCGTGAGTCCAGCAAGTCAGCGAACCGGGCGCGGACCCGAGGGTCGGCGATGCCGATGGGGTACTCCGCCGAGTTCTCGACCTCGTGGGGATCGACGACGGGCAGGTCGCGGACGATAGTTCCTACGCATCGCTCGTCGACGAAGGCGGTCACGACGAGCCCGAGCGCTGTCGCGACGTCCAGCACTTCTCGGCCGAGACCCCCGGCCCCGACGACGTACGGAATCATGCTGCCATCCTCGCGGGGTGGCTGGCCGGAGGTCGTGGCGCGCGCCCCAGGCTCGACGGAGCATCTAACCCGTTTCACCCGGTGACTGCGCCTACTCCGTAGCCCTGACCAACGCCGCAAGCATCCACGGCGTCTTGCGGTCGGCGTACTCGTCGATGGTCTCGTGCGGCTGCGCGGCAAGCCGAGTCTTCAGGGCCGCGTACTCCTCGACACCGGACGGCGTGACGCGCAACCAGTCGCGCAGCAGCAACGCGTCGCGCCACGCCGGGGAGTCCGTCGTCCGCACGTGGCAGTTCACCATCTGCCCGGGGTCGGCGTTCTGCGCCAGCGCCTTGTCGTGACCGGCGTCGGGGTCGCCGTCCCACCACCGCCCGTCCCGCCGGACCAGCCCGGCACTGCGCAGGTCGTCGGCGACCTGCCCCGCCGTCGCCAGGTCGGCGACGACCACCTGAAGGTCGATGCAGTTCTTGGCCAGCAGTCCGGGCACGGACGTCGACCCGATGTGCTCGACGCCACGCGCCCGCTCCCCCGCCACACGGGCCACACGAGCCACCAGCCGCTGACCGGCCGCGCCCCACTCGGGCGAAGGGTCGACCAGCACGGCCTGCGTCGAGCGCGCCGCCGTCCGCCCCGCGGCGAGATTGAGCGCGAACGGCGCCAGCCGCGACGACCACAGCCCATCCATCGCCGTCCGCAGGTCCTCCGAAGAACCGGCGTTGTCGAGCCACACGTCGGCAGCCGCGCGCCGTTCGTCGTCCGACGCCTGCGCCCTCACCCGGGCCCGCGCGTCGTCGGTGTCCATCCCCCGACCTGCCACGAGACGGCGCACGCGTTCGCCAGCGTCGGCGTGGACGACGACGACCAGGTGGTAGTTCGCCCCCATGCCCTTCTCCACCAACAGCGGAACGTCGTGCACGAGGACGCCGCCGCTCGGCACGGCCGCGGCGAGCTCGCGGGTGCGCGCGGCGATGAGGGGATGGGTGATGAGCTCCAGCGCCCGCCGGCGCTCGTCGTCCGCGAACACGATGCGCGCCATCGCCGCCCGGTCCAGCGAGCCGTCAGCGGCGAGGACGCCGTCACCGAACTCGCGGGCGACATCAGCGAGCCCCGGCGTGCCCGGCGCCACGACCTCGCGGGCCAGCAGGTCGGCATCCACCACGACGGCGCCCAGCTCGGACAGGCGCGCCGCCACCGTCGACTTGCCGCTCCCGGTGCCACCGGTGAGCCCGATCCTCAGCACCGAACGAGCCTAGTCGTTGCATGGCCTCGCATTTCTGTTCCACAATAAGCGAGGGAATCGGGTCGTCAGGTGGTACCGCTCGGCGCGACGCCATCGCATCGGCAAAGGCCCACGCGATGCACGTGATTCGTTCGGTCGAGCCTTCTCATGTCCCGGCGTCCTCGTCCTCGGACGCGCGCCTGGTCTGGATCGGCACCGACGACCGCGGCATCGAGCTGGAGATCGTGGCGCTGGATCGCGAAGACGCTGTCGTCGTCATCCACGTCATGCCGACACGTCTGCGGAGATGACGGGATGAACAAGAAGGCGCGGTACGAACGAGGTCCTGATGTGCCGGACGGTGAGACGCTGCACGACTCAAGAGAAAGGGTGGTCGACGACGCGTACGTCGACGGGGCAGTCGCAGACGCCCTCCGACAGGTGCGGAGTCGGGGGCGCCCCTCTCTGTCTGAGACGGGCGAGTCACCGCTGCTGCGAGTGCGCATCTCCCGCGAGCTCGATGACGCCGTCCGGAAGGCCGCCGAGGACGCTGGAGCCTCACGCTCGGAGTGGGTGCGTCGGGCACTGAACGACGCCGCCCACCGCGCTGGCTGATGGTGTAGCGCCGCTGAACGACTTCGGTCGTTGTAGCACCATGGACCGATGGTTCGCGACGACGTGGAGGTGCTGGTCAGCGGCAGTGAGTCCTCACGTCCGGTGCGTCCCCGGCTGGGTCGCGCCGGGTGGCTGGCCGCGGGCCTGCTCGCGCTGGGTGTCGTGCTCGTGCAGGAGAACCGGGACGAGCCCGAGTCGCGCACCGCTCCCCCGGCGCCGACCGAGAGCCGAGCGCCCGAGCCCCCTCGCCGGGCCGCGACACCCATCACCGTCCTCCCCGACGAGGAGGTGCCCTCCTACTGGACGGTCGAGGGCACCAGCTCCGGCACCGTGACGGCACCGCTGCTGCGCAGCAACGGGCGGGTCGCGGCGGTGCGCGTGCAGTGCATCGGCCCCGGGTCGGTGCAGGTCACCGCGGGCACCGGTCGCTTCGTCACAGTCCAGTGCCCGGACGCCGCCTACGAGTCGCTGCGCTTTGACGTCACCGGGTCGTTCCTGCGCGGGACAGGGACGACGCTGGCCGACGACGTCGCGTTCGACATCGTCACCAGCGGGATGGCCGAGGACTCGCAGTGGCGTGTCTGGACCTTCCTGCCGTTCACGATCATCTAGTCGGGTCGTGCCATACGGGAGAGTCGATGCAGACCGCGCGGATCGTCCCGTCGGGGACTCCCTCTCCCCTGCAGCGGCTGATCGCCGAAGGACGCGTGCACCCCACCTGCACACGCAAGCAGACGTCGCCGGAGCCGGGGTCCGCACGCGGGACTGTCAGCGACCTGGTCAGCGACCAGTGGCGTTGATCTGCCGCCTCAACACATCAGCAGCGTCCAGCGACACCTGAAACGACCTCGGACAACGCAGAAAGGCCCGCCGAACGAGTTGCTCGGCGGGCCTTTCGTCAGACGTCGGGAGCGGCGGATCAGCCGCCGGTCAGCTTCTCACGCAGTGCAGCGAGCGCCTCGTCGGAGGCCAGCGTCCCTTCCTGCGACTCGCTCGACTCGGTGCGGTCGTCGCCACCGGCGGGGGCAGCCGACGAGTCGGCGGGAGAGCCACCGGACGAGTACGAGGTCGGTGCGGCCCCCGCGGAGGAGGACGACGACGAGCTGCTGGCAGCGGTGGTGCCGCCACCGGCCGCCGCATCGACCTCGGCGTTGGCAGCCTCGACGACCTGCTTCTTGTGGGCCTCCCAGCGCGTGTGGGCCTCGGCGTACTGCCGCTCCCACTCCTCGCGCTGGGTGTCGAAGCCTTCGACCCACTCGTTGGTCTCGGAGTCGAACCCCTCGGGGTACTTGTAGTTCCCCTTCTCGTCGTACTCCTGCGCCATCCCGTACATCGAGGGGTCGAAGTCCTCGCTGGTCGGGTCGATGCCCTCGTTGGCCTGCTTGAGCGAGAGCGAGATCCGGCGACGCTCGAGATCGATGTCGATGACCTTGACGAAGATCTCGTCGTTGACGTTGACGATCTGCTCGGGCACCTCGACGTGGCGCACGGCCAGCTCCGAGATGTGCACGAGGCCCTCGATGCCCTCCTCGACGCGCACGAACGCACCGAACGGGACGAGCTTGGTGACCTTGCCCGGCACGACCTGGCCGATCGCGTGGGTCCGGGCGAACTGCTGCCACGGGTCCTCCTGCGTCGCCTTGAGCGAGAGGGAGACACGCTCGCGGTCCATGTCGACGTCCAGGACCTCGACCGTGACCTCCTGGCCCACCTCGACGACCTCGGACGGGTGGTCGATGTGCTTCCACGACAGCTCGGAGACGTGGACGAGGCCGTCGACCCCGCCGAGGTCGACGAACGCACCGAAGTTGACGATCGAGGAGACGACGCCCGAACGGACCTGGCCCTTCTGCAGGGTCTGCAGGAAGTTCTGGCGGACCGCGGACTGCGTCTGCTCCAGCCACGCGCGGCGCGACAGGACGACGTTGTTGCGGTTCTTGTCCAGCTCGATGATCTTCGCCTCGAGCTCCAGGCCGACGTACGGCTGCAGGTCGCGCACGCGGCGCATCTCGACCAGCGACGCGGGCAGGAAGCCGCGCAGGCCGATGTCGAGGATCAGGCCGCCCTTGACCACCTCGATGACGGTGCCGGTGACGACGCCGTCCGCTTCCTTGATCTGCTCGATGGTGCCCCAGGCGCGCTCGTACTGCGCGCGCTTCTTGGACAGGATCAGGCGACCTTCCTTGTCCTCCTTCTGGAGGACCAGGGCCTCGACCTCGTCGCCCACGCCGACGACCTCTGAGGGGTCGACGTCGTGCTTGATGGAGAGCTCGCGAGAGGGGATGACGCCCTCGGTCTTGTACCCGATGTCGAGCAGGACCTCGTCGCGGTCGACCTTGACGATGGTGCCGGAGACGATGTCGCCGTCGTTGAAGTACTTGATCGTCTCGTCGATGGCGGCCATGAAGTCCTCGGCCGAACCGATGTCGTTGATGGCGACCTGAGGGGTGGTGCGCTCGGTGACGGTGGTCATGTGGTGGGGGGCTCCGTAGGTGGACTGGTGTCGGGCCGCCGCCCGCGGCTGATCCACGGGCAGGGGCGTTCGATGGACATGGCTGATCGCGCGCGTGGAAGCACGCAGGAGGAAGGGTACCCGTGCGGCCGATGGGGGGTCAAAGCACGAGCGGGCGGCAGGATGGGGTCGTGGACGACGGGGCGGACGACGGAGCGGACGACGGGGCGGACGACGGTGGGAACGGCGGACCGGCTGCTGACGGTGCACTGGACGCGGGGACGACGGCGGGCTACCGGGCCGTGGACGCCGGCACGACGGTCCGCGCGAACCGCGGCTGGTGGGACGCCGAGGCCTTCGGCTACATGGCGGAGCACGGGACGTTCCTGGGCGACGCCGACCTGACCTGGTGCCCCGAGCGGCTGCGCGAGGACGAGGCGCACCTGCTCGGCGACGTGGCCAGGCTCGATGTGCTCGAGGTCGGGTGCGGCGCGGCGCAGGGCGCCCGGTGGGTGGCCGGCCAGGGTGCGCGGGTGGTGGCGGCCGACCTGTCGGCGGGGATGCTGCGCGAGGCCCGCGAGCTCGACCGCGCCGCCCGCACCCCGGTGCCGCTGCTGCAGGCCGACGCGACCCGGCTGCCGCTCGCGGACGGCGCCTTCGACCTCGCCTTCTCCGCCTACGGCGCCGTGCCGTTCGTGGCCGACAGCGCCGCGGTGATGCGCGAGGTGGCGCGGGTGCTGCGGCCCGGCGGCCGGTGGGTCTTCTCGCTCACGCACCCGATCCGGTGGGTGTTCCCGGACGACCCGGGTCCGGCCGGGCTGACCGCCGGCTTCCCCTACTTCGACCGGACGCCCTACGTCGAGTCGTCCGAGGACGGCACTGTCGTGTACGCCGAGCACCACCGGACGGTCGGCGACCGCGTCCGCGAGCTCGTCGCCGCCGGCTTCGTGCTGGACGACCTGGTCGAGCCGGAGTGGCCGCAGGGGCACACGCAGACCTGGGGGGGCTGGAGTCCGGAGCGCGGGCGGGTCCTGCCCGGCACCGCGATCTTCCGCTGCCACCTCCCCTGACAGCACTCCCTCGCGTCCGCAGTTGTGGTCGCCACGGCAACCACAACTACGGACGCTAGCGGGTGTCAGATGAGGCGACCCCGGGCGGCCGTGATCAGCCGGCGCCCAGCCCGACCACGCCGAGCGCGCCGAGCGCGCGACCGACGTTGCGGGACCCCTCGCCGTCCACGCTGGCCAGCTCGAGGCTGTACGCGGTGTTGCCGCGCGCACCTCGGGGGCGCCGTAGGCCATGCCCTCGGCCGTGGCCCGCTCGTTGACGGCGGCGATGAGCGCGCACTTGGAGACGAACTCCAACGCGGTCTGCGAGCCCGCCTCAATCAGCAGGCTCGTTCCCTCGTCGGAGAGCCGCTGCGCGCCGTCGACGATCTGCGGCGCACCGCCCTCGGCCTGGACGAGCCCATCGGCCAGCGCACCGGCGCCGGTAGAGAGCTGACCGGTCCCGTCGGCGATCTGAGTCGCCCCGTCGTCCAGGCGGACGGTGACGTTCGCAGCTACATCGGCATCGCCGAAGTCATCGAGGAACGCTCACCCGCCACCACCGAGCAGCTTCGCCAGCTCTGGCGACCGGTGGCGTTCTCCGTGCTCATCTCCAACACCGACGACCACCTGCGCAACCACGGGTTCCTTCGCACAACCACGGGTCAGTGGTCGCTGTCGCCGGCCTTCGACCTCAACCCCGACCCTGGCCCCGGCCCCACGTACCTGTCGACCGCGATCGACGGCGAGGACACGAACGCCAGCATCGACCTGCTGCTGCAGGTCGCTCCGGTCTTCCGGCTCGGCCCCGACCGGACCCGCGCCGTCCTGGCAGACGTGGTCGGTGCCCACGCGCAGTGGCCTGACGTGGCCGCCGCCCATGGACTTCTCCCTCGCGCGGTCGCGAGCATGGCGCCAGCCTTCGAGCACCCCCAGGCCGAGCGGGTGCGCGCGGTCGCCCGGGGGTAGGCGTCAGTGGCCGGCTTCGTGCCACGAGGCGCCGATGCCGACGGAGACGTCCAGCGGCACGGCCAGCTCGGCTGCGGCGGCCATCTGCTCGCGCACCAGGGCCTCGGCCGGCTCCCGCTCGCCGTGAGCCACCTCCAGCACCAGCTCGTCGTGCACCTGCAGCAGCATCCGCGACCTCAGGCCGGACGAAGCCAGGGCGGCGTCGAGGCCGAGCATCGCCACCTTGATGACGTCGGCGGCCGATCCCTGGATCGGCGCGTTCAGGGCCATCCGCTCGGCCATCTCACGGCGCTGGCGGTTGTCGCTCGTCAGGTCGGGCAGGTAGCGGCGCCGGCCCAGGATCGTCTCGGTGTAGCCGGTGCGTCGGGCCTCGTCGACGATGCCGCGCAGGTAGTCGCGGACGCCGCCGAACCGCGCGAAGTACTCGTCCATCAGGCCGCGCGCCTCGTCGGTGGAGACCCGCAGCTGCTTGGAGAGCCCGAACGCGGAGAGCCCGTACGCGAGCCCGTACGACATCGCCTTGATCTTCGAGCGCATCGCGGACGTGACCTCGGCCGGCTCCACCGCGAACACGCGGGAGCCCACGAACGAGTGCAGGTCCTCACCGGAGCGGAACGCCGCGATCAGACCCTCGTCACCGGACAGGTGCGCCATGATCCGCATCTCGATCTGGCTGTAGTCGGCGGTCAGCAGGCACTCGTAGCCGTCGCCGACCACGAAGGCCTCGCGGATGCGCCGGCCCTCCTCGGTGCGGATCGGGATGTTCTGCAGGTTCGGGTCCACCGAGCTCAGCCGGCCGGTCGCGGCGATCGTCTGCTGGTAGGTCGTGTGGATACGACCGTCCGCCGCCACCGTCTTGAGCAACCCCTCGACCGTCTGGCGCAACCGGCTGGCGTCGCGGTGCGCCAGCAGGTGCTGCAGGAAGGGGTGCTCGGTCTTGACGTACAGCTCGGCCAGGGACTCGGCGTCCGTGGTCCACCCGGTCTTGATCTTCTTGGTCTTGGGCATCTTCAGCTGGTCGAACAGCACCTCCTGCAGCTGCTTGGGCGAGCCGAGGTTCACTGGGCGCTCGATCGCCTCGTAGGCCTGCAGCGCGGAGGCCTCCACGACGTCCGCGAACTGCTGCTCCAGGTCCTCCAGCCTCTCCCGCGCCGCGGCGACGCCGGTGCGCTCCATCCCCATCAGCACCCCGACGAGCGGCAACTCGAGCTCGGCCAGCAGCCGGTCTCCGCCCCGCTCGGCCAGCTCTGTGGCGAGCACGCCCTCCAGCTCCAGGACGGCGGTGGCCCGGACCGCAGCGAGCTGCACCTCACCACCGGTCTCGCCCATGTCGAGCGCCAGCTGGTCGCCTCCGCCGTCGGCGTCCTCGACGCGCAGGTCGCGCTTGAGGTGGCGGACGGCGAGGTCGGCGAGGTCGTACGACCGCTGGTCGGGCCTGCTCAGGTAGGCCGACAGCGCGGTGTCGCCCACCAGACCGCGGACCTCCAGGCCGCGAGCGGCCAACGCGTGCAGGGGACCCTTCGCGTCGTGGAGCACCTTGCCCCGGTCGGCGTCGGCGAGCCAGGCCGCGAATGCCTGCTCGCCCTCGGCGTCCAGCTCGTGCAGGTCGAGGTAGGCCACGCGACCGCGCGATCCGGCGACGGCGACGGCCCGCGCGTCGCCGGAGCCGGCACCCCACGTGCCGAGCACGTGCACGCCGGCCGTGCCGGCGGCGTGCTCGAGCAGCCACGTGCCGACGTCCGCACCGCTGGGCCGGTCGACCTCGACGTCGAACCCCGACTCCGCCTCCGGCTCGGGGGTGCTGAGCGTCTCGAACAGCCGGTCACGCAGCACGCGGAACTCCAGGCCGTCGAAGACCTGGTGCACCTCCTCGCGGTCCCACGGCCGCACGGCGAGGTCGTCCACCACCAGCGGTAGCTCGAGGTCGGTGACCAGGCGGTTGAGCCGGCGGTTCCGCAGCACCTGGCCGAGGTGCTCGCGCAGGCTCTCGCCGGCCTTGCCCTTGATCTGGTCGACGTGCGCGACGATGCCGTCGAGGTCCCCGTAGGTCGCGATCCACTTGGCGGCGGTCTTCGGCCCGACCCCCGGGACGCCGGGCAGGTTGTCGCTGGTCTCTCCCACCAGCGCCGCCAGGTCGGGGTAGCTGGTGGGTCGCACGCCGTACTTCTCCTCGACGGCGTCCGGCGTCATCCGCGCCAGGTCCGAGACGCCCTTGCGCGGGTAGAGGACCGTCGAGGCCTCGTCCACGAGCTGGAGCGCGTCACGGTCGCCGGAGCTGATCAGCACCTCCATCCCCTGCGCCCGGGCCTGCGTCGTCAGGGTCACGATGACGTCGTCCGCCTCGTAGCCGTCCTTCTCGACCATCGGCACGCGCAGCGCCGTCAGCACCTCCTTGACCAGGGCCACCTGCCCGGAGAACTCGTCGGGGCTCTTGGACCGGTTCGCCTTGTACTCGGCGTACACCTCGCTGCGGAACGTCGTCCGGGACACGTCGAACGCCACCGCGACGTGCGTCGGCTGCTCGTCACGGAGCACGTTGATGAGCATCGACGTGAAGCCGTAGACGGCGTTGGTGTGCTGGCCGGTCGTCGTGGAGAAGTTCGCGACCGGGAGCGCGAAGAAGGCGCGGTACGCCAGCGAGTGCCCGTCGACCAGCAGCAGCCGGGGTCGCTCCCCCGTCGTCGTGGTCGCCGCCGTCGCCGACGTGCCCGTGCCCGCCGCGTCCAGTGCTTGTTCCGTCACCCGATCCAGACTAGGGCCCGCTCAGACAGCTCCGAGCGGTCGACGATCCTGCTGACGCCGTTCCTGCTGACGCCGTTCCTGCGGTGCACCGACCTCGCCCGGATGGGGTGCTGCGACCGGCACCTGCACCGGTGGGGGCTGGTCGCCGCGGCCCTGCTCACGGCGGCGGCGCGCCAGCAGCTGCTCGATGCCGCTGCGCCGGCGACCGGCAGCCCGCTCGCCCGCCAGCCGACGCACCAGGGTGGCCACCGGGACGACACGCTGGCTCACCAGCGGGACGAACCCCAGCCGCGCCAGGAACCGGTGGGCCTCGCGGCCGGACGGCGGCACGGTGCACACGACGTCGCCGAGACCCTGCTGCTCGCTGCGCGACGCGGCGGCCAGCAGCAGCTGCCGCGCGGCACCGCGGCGGCGCCAGCCGGGGTGCACGAACAGCTGCTCCACGTGGCACGCCGCCGAGTCGGCGAGCGGCACGAGCTCGCCGACCCGCAGCACCAGCAGCCCGACGGGCTCCTGCCCGACCTCGGCGACCAGCACCTCGACGTCCGAGCGCCTGAGCGCGGCCGAGAGCCGGTCACGGTGGTGGGCGGGCTCGGGGCGGGGCACCCCGCCGAGCTCGGAACGGGCGCTGGCCGCCAGCACGAGCAGAACGCCTGCGTCCTGCACCCCGGCACTGCGCACCTCGACCGCTGCTCTGGGCACTGCTGCCTCCTGGTCGGACGGACCCTTGCGGGACCCGGGCTGCGAACCAGCGGGCACCCCACCGCTGTGCACGTCACCACGGGCCACCGGAGAGACTAGGCCGCCCGGTGGCGCAGCGACAGCCCGGGCTCAGGTTCTCGTCGGGGCTCTGCCTCGTCGAGGGCGGTCAGGCGCGGTCCGGGCCGCAGCAGCGCAGGAGGACTGGTGTTCACAGGAGCGGGCACGGTCCTCAACGTCGCCACGGTGCTGCTGGGAGCGGGGATCGGTGTCGCCCTGGGTCATCGGCTGCCCCAGCGCACGCGCGAGGTGGTGACCGACGCGCTGGGTCTGCTGACCCTGCTGGTGGCTGCCCTGTCCGCCGTCGCGGTCCTCGACAGCGCGCTGGTGGTAGCCATCGGGTCCTCCGCACCGGTGCTCGTGGTCCTGGCCTCCCTCGTCGTCGGTGGGGTGATCGGCTCGCTGCTGCGCCTGGAGGACCGCATCTCCCACCTCGGCGGCTGGCTGCGGACGCGCCTGGTCCGGCGGGGCGGGGCGGACGACGCAGGCCATGCCCGTTTCATCGAGGGCTTCGTGACGGCGTCACTGGTGTTCTGCGTCGGGCCGTTGACAGTGCTCGGCTCACTCTCGGACGGGCTCGGGCGCGGCATCGACCAGCTCGCCCTGAAGTCCACCCTCGACGGTTTCGCCGCCATCGCGTTCGCGGCCTCGCTCGGACCCGGGGTCGCCGCCTCCGCGCTGACGGTGGCCGGCGTCCAGGGAAGCCTGACGCTCGTCGGTGTCGCTCTCGGCGACGTGCTGCCGGACGCGCACGTCTCGGCGTTGACGGCGACCGGCGGGTTGCTGCTGGTCGGCGTCGCGCTGCGGTTGCTGCGCGTGCGCGACGTGGCGGTCGCCGACATGCTCCCCGCGCTGGCCGTCGCGCCGCTCCTCGTCGAGGTCCTCGTCCGGCTGGGTTGAGGCCTGATCGGAGGCAATCTGGTCACGATCAGGCCAACCCTCGCAACCTGCGTCCCTGGCGGGATCAGCATGGCTATGCTCCCCGGCAGCCAGGTGGGGACTTCGCTCCACCGAACAGACCTGAGGTGACCGGATGTCCCGACACGATCCGGAGGTACGCAGCGTGCGGAAGCTCACCGCAGTCGGTGTGGGCCTGGTGCTGGGGGTGATGGTCGTCGTCGTCGGCGCCGGCTCGTCCACCGCCACCTCGACCCCGACGCCCTCGGCGTCAGCCCCGGCCGAGACACCGGCAGAGACGCCGGCCGAGACACCGACGGAGTCCGCCGCCCCCACCGAGGAGGCCGAGGGCGAGGAGATCGCGGCCCGGGTACGCACCGACGACGGGATGGACCTCGCCGGGGTCGACATCTCGGTGGAGCGCGACGGCGAGGAGGTCGGCACCGGGACCACGGACGACTCCGGGATCGCAGAGATCCCCCTGGACGAGCCCGGTGACTACAGCGTCGTCCTGGACGAGGACAGCCTGCCGGACGACGTCGCCGACCTGAGCGTCGAGCGGAACCCGATCGAGACCACGGTGCGGGAGGCCAACTCACGCACCGTGGCGTTCCGGCTCAGCGAGGGCGGAGGGGAGGCGGCAGGATCCGGCGGCATCAACTGGTCACTGACGCCGCAGCTGGCCCTGTCCGGGTTGCGGTTCGGCCTCATCATCGCGCTGGCGGCGATCGGTCTGTCACTCATCTACGGGACGACGGGGCTGACGAACTTCGCCCACGGCGAGCTGATCACCTTCGGGGCGCTGACGGCCTACTTCGCCAACGTCGTCCTCGGTCTGCCGCTCATCCTCGCCGGCATCGTCACCGTCATCGTGTGCGGCTTCGGCGGCTGGGTCAGCGACCGGACGCTCTGGGGCCCGTTGCGGAGCAGAGGCACGGGACTCATCGCGATGATGATCGTCTCGATCGGCCTGGCGATCTTCCTGCGCTACTTCTTCCAGTACGTGTTCGGCGCACGTACCGCCTCGTACGACGACTACCAGGGCCAGGCCGGTGTGCTGCTGGGGCTCCGCCCGTACGACCTCATCAGCATGGGCCTCGCGGTCGTGGTGCTCGTCGCCGTCAGCATCGCGCTGCTTCGCACGCGGCTCGGCAAGGCGACTCGGGCAGTCGCCGACAACCCCGCTCTGGCGGCGGCGTCCGGCATCGACGTGGACCGAGTGATCCGCACCGTCTGGATCGGCGGTGCCGCCCTCGCCGGCCTGGGCGGGGTCCTGCTCGGGCTCGCCCAGCAGGTCAACTTCCTGATGGGATTCCAGATCCTGCTGCTGGTGTTCGCCGCAGTGACCCTGGGCGGGCTCGGGACGGCGTTCGGGGCCCTGTTCGGCAGCATCGTCGTCGGCATCTTCATCGAGGTGAGCACCCTGGTCGTACCGACCGAGCTGAAGAACATCGGTGCCCTGGGCATCCTCATCATCATCCTGCTGGTCAGACCCCAGGGCATCCTGGGTCGCGCCGAGCGAGTCGGCTGAGGGAGCACTCATGGACTGGGCCAACATCCTCGGCAACGCGCTGCGAGCTGCGATCAGCGACACGACGATCGTGTACGCCCTCGCTGCCATCGGGCTCAACCTCCACTTCGGCTACGCGGGGCTGCTGAACTTCGGCCAGGCAGCGTTCGTGGCCGTCGGCGGCTACGGCATCGCCGTGACCGTGACGACCTTCGGCCTTCCCTTCGGGGTCGGTCTGCTGGCCGGCATCGGCGGCGCGGTGCTGCTCGCCCTGCTGCTCGGCATCCCGACGCTGCGGTTACGCGCCGACTACCTCGCCATCGCCACCATCGCCGCGGCCGAGATAGTCCGCCTCGTGTTCAGGTCGGTGTCGCTCAACGACGTCACCGGCGGCTCCGACGGCCTCCAGGGCTTCGACACCGCGTTCTACCAGCTCAACCCCCTGCCCGACGGGACCTACGGCTTCTGGGTCTGGCGGTACAGCGAACGGTCCACCTGGATCCTGCTGGTCGGGTGGGTCCTGGTCGCTCTCTCCTGCCTCGTCGTCTTCCTGCTGATGCGCAGCCCGTGGGGCCGCGTGCTCAAGGGCATCCGCGAGGACGAGGACGCGGTGCGCAGCCTCGGCAAGAACGTCTACGCCTACAAGATGCAGGCGCTGATCCTGGGTGGTGTCATCGGCGCACTCGCGGGGTTCATCTTCGCCCTCGGCCGGTCGGCCGTGCAGCCCGACCTGTACAGCACGGAGTTCACGTTCTTCGCCTACACGATCCTGCTGCTCGGAGGGGCTGCCCGCGTGTTCGGTCCGGTCGTGGGAGCAATCATCTTCTGGGTCGTGCTCTCCTTGACGGACAACATCCTGAACCAGACGGTGCGGGCCGGGTACATGCCCGAGGCCATCATGACGGGGGTCCAGGTGGGCCCGGTCAGGTTCATGCTGGTCGGTGCCGCGCTGATGGCGCTCATGGTGTTCCGACCACAGGGGATCTTCGGCGACAAGAGGGAGATCGCGATCAATGCCCGCTGACCAGTCAATGCCCGCCGACCACGAGGCCCGAGTGGGCCTGAGCAAGGACGACCGGACGCCGGGCGTCCAGGCCCACCCGGAGCGCAAGCGGGCCGCCGTCGCGGCGCTCGCCGACGTTCCGAACACGCCCGGGGCCAAGAAGCCCGACCCCATCCTGGTCGCCGACTCGGTGACCAGGACGTTCGGGGGGCTGAGGGCCGTGGACGTCGAGCACGTCGAGATCCAGCGCGGCGCGATCACGGCGCTGATCGGGCCGAACGGTGCCGGCAAGACGACGCTCTTCAACCTCCTCACCGGTTTCGACAAGCCCGACTCGGGGTCGTGGACGTTCAACGACAAGCCCCTGGCGGGTGTGGCTGCGCACAAGGTGGCCCGCGGAGGGATGGTCCGTACCTTCCAGCTGACCAAGTCCCTCTCGCTGCTGACGGTGATCGAGAACATGCGGCTGGGTGCGACCGGCCAGGGAGGCGAGAGCCTGCTCAGGGCGATGTTCAGGCCGCTGTGGGCCGACCAGGAGAAGGAGATCACCAACCGCGCCGAGTCGTTGCTCTCCCGGTTCAAGCTCGACACCAAGCGCGACGACTTCGCGGGCAGCCTCTCCGGCGGCCAGCGCAAGCTGCTCGAGATGGCGCGGGCCCTGATGGGCGGGCCGGAGATGGTGATGCTCGACGAGCCGATGGCGGGGGTGAACCCGGCCCTGACCCAGTCGCTGCTCGGCCACGTCAAGGACCTGCGGGAGGAGGGGATGACGGTGTTCTTCGTCGAGCACGACATGGACATGGTGCGCGATATCTCCGACTGGGTGATCGTGATGGCGCAGGGCAAGATCGTCGCGGAGGGCCCGCCGGACGCCGTGATGGCCGACCAGGCCGTCATCGACGCCTACCTGGGCAGCCACCACGACGCTCCCCTGACCGAAGAGGACGAAAAGGCTGCCCTGGCAGAGGCGGACGCCCAGGTGGCGGCCGAACTGAAGAGCAAGCACGAGGGGGGTCACCGGTGAACGCCCATGCCGCGGCGGACGACGGCGGCTCGGAGGCCCAGCGCGCCGAACGGGCCGGCCACGAGCGCAGCTCGTCGTCCGCCCTGCTGCGGGCCGACGACATCATCGCCGGCTACCTGCCGGGCGTGGCCATCATCAAGAACTGCGACCTGTACGCGAACGAGGGCGAGCTCGTCGGCATCATCGGGCCGAACGGTGCCGGCAAGTCCACCCTGCTCAAGGCGCTGTTCGGGCTGGTGAAGGTCACCAGCGGCACCGTGACGCTGCGGGGCGAGGACATCACCGGGCTTAAGGCGAACAAGCTGGTCGGCCAAGGGGTCGGCTTCGTCCCCCAGACCAACAACGTGTTCCCGTCGCTGACGATCGCCGAGAACATGCAGATGGGCGCCTACCAGTCCCCCAAGAGGTTCAAGGACCGGTTCGACTTCGTCACGTCCCTCTTCCCCACCCTGGGCGACCGCCGCAACCAGCGGGCCGGGTCGCTCTCCGGTGGTGAGCGCCAGATGGTCGCGATGAGCCGGGCGCTGATGATGGAGCCCTCGGTGCTGCTCCTCGACGAGCCGTCGGCAGGCCTGTCACCGGTCCTCCAGGACGAGGTGTTCCTGCGGACGCGGCAGATCAACCGGAGCGGCGTCACCGTCGTGATGGTGGAGCAGAACGCACGCCGCTGCCTGCAGATCTGCGACCGAGGCTACGTGCTCGACTCCGGCCGCAACGCGTACAGCGGCACAGGTAAGGAGCTCGCGGACGACCCGAAGGTCATCGAGCTCTACCTCGGGACGCTCGCCAAGGCCTGAAGCGCACCCGACGCCGGACGGACGAGGCCCCAGCCGTATCGGCTGGGGCCTCGTCCGTCGACTCGTCAGGTCGGATCAGATCTCACCCGACACGAAGTCCACGTTGGTGAACGTGTTGTCCGGGCCGTACTGGTAGATGCCGATCGTGGCCTGCGTCGGGTCACCCGCCTCGCTGAACTCCACCGGGCCGGAGACGCCGTCGTAGTCGATGTCCTCTCCCGCATCGAGCAGCTCGACGCACTCGGCGAACGCCATGCACTTGGTGCCCTCCGTGCTGACGTCCACCAGCATGCTGGCGATGGCCTCACCGCTGTCGGACTCGGCGGCCACGGCTGCGAGAGCCGAGAGGATCACCGCGTCGTACGACTCGGGTGCGTAGCTGAACTCGGTGAGCTCCGGGTCGACCTCGAGCAGGCGCTCGCGGAAGTCCCCGGTCGTCTCGGCACCGGGCAGGGTGGCCTTGGTGCCCTCGAGCGTGCCCGGCTGGAAGTCGGCGCTGTAGTCGGCCAGGTTGCCGTCCACCAGGTACAGCGGGACATCCTGCGGGCCGATGCCCTGGGCGATCAGCTCGGGGATGACCTTCTTCGTCTCCTCGAAGCCGATCAGGACGATCGCCTCGGGGTTGGACGCCTTGAGCTGACCGACCTCGGCCGAGAACGTCGCCGCCTGCGGGTTGTAGATGATCTTGTCCGTGATCGTGCCGCCACCATCGACGACCGACTGCTCGACGTTGTCGGCCAGGCCCGTGCCATAGGCGTCGTCCAGGGCCAGGATGCCGACGTCGAGGAACCCGTCGTCGATCAGGGTGTTGCCCATCACGCGACCCTGCAGGACGTCGGACGGGGCGGTGCGGAAGTACAGGCCGCCGTCGTCGTAGTTGGTGAAGTCGGGCGAGGTGTTCGCGGGCGAGAAGTGGACGACGCCCGCACCGGTGATCGCGTCGATCACGGTTAACGACACGCCCGAGGACGCGGCGCCGACGATGACGTCGGCGTCCTGGCTGAGCAGGCGGTCGACCGTCTGCGAGGCGATGTCCGTGGTGGTGTCGCCCGAGTCGCCGTCGAACTTGACGACATCCGTGTCGAGCACGCCGCCGGCCTCGTTGATCTCGTCGACGGCGAGCTGGACACCGGCGAACTCCGGTGGGCCAAGGAACGCCAGGCTGCCGGTCTGCGGGAGCAGCGTGCCGATCGTCAGCGTGCCGTCGCCCTCGGCGGCGGCTGCACTCTCGGACTCGGTGGCGCTGCTGCTGGCGGGGGTCTCTTCGTCGCCGGGCTCAGCGGTCTCACTGCCGCCACAGGCCGCCAGGGCGAGCCCTGAAATACCGAGCACCGCCACCGAGCGCAGGGTGCGCGAGGATCGAAGCATGAACTGTCTCCTTCATTCGGCCATGGCCTGTTGTGCAGGCCATGGCTCTGCTGGTCAGGCGGAACCTACTTCACGCGGGGGCCAGCCGACAGGGAACTCGTTGATCGGATACCGACCCGTTGCGGAGTCGTGACCTACCACGCACGGCGTCAGGGGGGCGCGGCGCCCTTGCCCACCTGCGCGAGCACGACGTCGGCCACCTCGCGCATCGTCAGGCGCCGGTCCATCGACGCCTTCTGGATCCACCGGAAGGCGTCCGGCTCGGACAGTTCCATCTCCTGCATGAGCAGGCCCTTGGCCCGCTCCACCCGCTTGCGCGTCTCGAACCGCTCGGTCAGGTCGCCGACCTCGGACTCGAGCGCGGTGATCTGCGCGTGCCGGGAGATGGCGATCTCGACGGCGGGCAGGAGGTCCGCCGCGGTGAACGGCTTGACCACGTACGCCATCGCGCCCGCGTCACGGGCGCGGTCGATCATCTCGGGCTGCGAGAAGGCCGTGAGCAGGACGACGGGCGCCAGCCGGGCCGCCCCGATGCGTTCGGCCGCGGAGATCCCCTCGAGGACGGGCATCTTGACGTCCATCACCACCAGGTCGGGGCGCGTCTCCTCGGTCAGCCGGACGGCGGCCTCGCCGTCCCCGGCCTCGCCCACGACATCGAACCCCGCCTCGCGCAGGATCTCGACCACGTCGAGGCGGATGATGGCCTCGTCCTCGGCGACGACGACACGCCGTCGCGTGCGCACACCGTTGGTCGCCTCCTGGTCGTCGGTCACGCCAGGTAGCCTAGCCACGCACCGGCGCGGGCCGGTTGCGCCGGGTTGGCGGAATGGCAGACGCTGAGGCCTCAAAAGTCTTTGTCCGAAAGGGCGTGCGGGTTCGAGTCCCGCACCCGGCACGGTTGTCGGTGCTCGGCGAGAGCATCGACCATGCCCCACATCAGGCCGCAGGTCATCGTCGACACCGGGCTGCTGCTCTCCGACCTGGCTTCGGGCACGATGTCCCGGCGACACGCCGGGCGCGTCGGGGCACGATGTCACCGAAGCTGCCCTCCTGAGCTACGCCGAGGGGTGCTTGGCGCTCTCCTCGGCCTCGGCGCCGACGACGTCGGACTCGTCCGTGCGGTACGCCGCGGCGAAACCTCCGACGGCGTCCCCCATCCGGTGCACGCGCATCGCGTTGGTCGAGCCGGGGATGCCGGGCGGGGAGCCGGCGACGATGACCACCAGGTCACCCACCTGGCATCGACCGATGCCCAGCAGCGCCTGGTCGACCTGGCGCACCATGTCGTCGGTGTGCTTGACGTAGGGGGTCAGGAAGGTCTCGATACCCCACGTGAGCGCGAGCTGGGAACGCACCGACTGCTCAGGGGTGAACGCCAGCAGCGGGATCTTCGAGCGCAGGCGCGACATCCGCCGCGCGGAGTCACCCGACTGCGTGAACGTCACCATGAAGTCGACGCCGATCAGCTCGGCCACGTTCGACGCCGCCAGGGTGATGGCCCCGCCCATCGTGTGCGGGCGGGTACCGAGCGGCTGGATCCGCTCGAGGCCGTTATCCTCGGTGGTCTCGATGATGCGCGCCATCGTGCGGACCGCCTCGAACGGGTAGCTCCCCACGCTGGTCTCACCCGACAGCATGATCGCATCGGCCCCGTCGAGCACGGCGTTGGCGCAGTCCGAGGCCTCGGCGCGGGTCGGGCGCGGCGCCGAGATCATCGACTCCAGCACCTGGGTCGCGACGATCACCGGCTTGGCGGCGCGGCGAGCCAGCTCGACCGCCTCCTTCTGGACGAGCGGGACCTGCTCCAGCGGCATCTCGACGCCGAGGTCACCGCGGGCGACCATGATGCCGTCGAAGGCGTTGATGATCTCGACGAGGTTCTCGATCGCCTGCGGCTTCTCGATCTTGGCGATGACGGGGACGCGCAGTCCCTCCTCCTCCATGATCTTCCGCACGTCGTCGACGTCCGCGGCGCTGCGCACGAACGACAGCGCCACCAGGTCGACGCGTCGTCGCAGCGCCCACCGCAGGTCGTCGGCGTCCTTCTCCGACAACGCGGGCACGCTGACCGCGACACCCGGCAGGTTGAAGCCCTTGTTGTCGGACACGCGTCCGGCGACGACGACCTCGGTGACCACACGGGGACCGTCGACCGCCGTGACGCGCAGCCCCACCTTCCCGTCGTCGACCAGGACCATGTCTCCGACGGTGACGTCGTCCGGGAGCCCCTTGTAGGTGGTCGAGACCTGCTCCGCCGTCCCCAGGACGTCGTCGGTCGTGACCGTGAACGTGTCGCCGACCTCGAGGTCGACGGGCCCGGACGCGAAACGGCCGAGGCGGATCTTGGGGCCCTGGAGGTCGGCGAGGATGCCGACCGCGTGGCCGGTCTCGTCGCTCGCCCAGCGGACGTTGTCGTAGGCGATGGCGTGGTCGGTCTGGTCACCGTGGCTCAGGTTGAGCCGGGCGACGTCCATCCCCGACTGGACGAGCTGGCGCACCTGCTCGCGGCTGGAGGTCGCGGGGCCGAGGGTGCAGACGATCTTCGCGCGGCGCATGGTCCGAGCCTAGGTGCTGCCTACCCGTGGACGTCGGCGCCGCCCGGTCGCCGTCCCACGTTCTGGACGAGGGAGGCGGCCGCATGTCGGCGCGACGACAGCTCTACCTGGAGAGGTGGTCGGTCAGCGTCTTGCAGAACGCCGGAAGGTCGTCGGGCTTGCGGCTGGTGATGAAGGGTCCGGCGCCTGAGGTGTCCACGACGACCTCCTCGTCGACCCAGTCGGCGCCCGCGTTGCGCAGGTCGGTCCGCAGGCTCGGCCACGACGTCATCCGGCGCCCTCGGACGACGTCGGCCTCGATCAGCGTCCACGGCGCGTGGCAGATCGAGGCCACCAGCGTCCCGGCGTCGAAGAACGCCTTTGCGAAGGCGACCGCAGCGGGGTCCGTGCGCAGCGCGTCGGGGTTGGCGACACCGCCGGGCAGCACGAGCGCCACGTAGTCCCCCGGGTTCGCGTCGGCGACCGTGACGTCGACGTCGAACTCGTCGCCCTTGTCGAGGTGGTTGAACGCCTGGACCTTGCCCCCGGCGGGCGAGACCAGCACAGGCTCGAAACCGGCCTGCTCCACAGCCTTCCACGGCTCGGTCAGCTCGACCTGCTCGATGCCCTCGGCGGCTACCAGGAACGCGACCTTCGATGCCATCGGTGCTCAACTCCTCGGATTGGTGATTGCGGAACTCGTGCTCGAGAACACCATCAGCCTCGCCCGCGCATCCGCCCACGGCATCTCGAGCCCCACGCATCCCCGCGGTGATCAAGGACTCCACGTCGGTCGGAGCAGCACGGGGTCCTTGATCACCGGGTCAGGCGATCAGGGGGCGCGCGTCCGGGCCGATCGGCACCGGCAGCGTCGTGCGTCCCGTCAGGTACTCGTCCACCCCGGCGGCGCAGGCGCGGCCCTCGGCGATCGCCCACACGATCAGCGACTGACCACGGCCCGCGTCACCGGCGACGAAGACGCCGGGCCGGCTGCTCATGTACCGCTGGTCGCGGGCGACGTTGCCCCGCTCGTCGAGGTCGACGCCGAGCTGGCCGACGACGCCCACGCGCTCCGGACCGGTGAACCCCATCGCCATCAGCACCAGCTGGGTGGGCAGCTCGCGCTCGGTGCCCGCGACCGGCTCGAACCGGCCGTCGCGCATCTCGACGTCGACCAGCCGCAGGCCGGCGACGGCGCCCGACTCGTCACCGGTGAACTCGAGGGTGCTGACGGCGTACACACGGTCGCCGCCCTCCTCGTGGGCGCTGGACGTGCGGTAGGTCATCGGGTACGTGGGCCACGGCTGGGCCTCCGGGCGCTCGTCCGGCGGCCTCGGCATGATCTCCAGCTGGGTGACCGACCGCGCGCCCTGGCGCAGGGACGTCCCCAGGCAGTCGGCCCCGGTGTCACCGCCGCCGATGATCACCACGTCCTTGTCACGGGCGCTCACCTGGCCGGCGAGCACCGGCGCGCGACCGTGGTCCGGCTCGGCGAGGGCGGCACGGTTCGCCGGCGGGAGGAAGTCCATCGCCTGCAGGACGCCGGACAGCTCGCGTCCACCGATGTCGAGGTCACGCGGCGCGGTGGCGCCGACGGCGAGGACGACGGCGTCGTAGCGGTGCACGAGATCGGTGCCGGAGATGGCTCCCTCGCTCTCGCCCCCGACATCGGTGCCGGGCCGGAAGCGGGTGCCCTCGGCGGACATCTGCGCCAGGCGCCGGTCGAGGTGGTGCTTCTCCATCTTGAACTCGGGGATGCCGTAGCGGAGCAGGCCACCGATGGCGTCGGCGCGCTCGTACACCGCGACGGTGTGGCCGGCACGCGTGAGCTGCTGCGCCGCGGCGAGCCCGGCCGGCCCTGAGCCGACCACGGCGACGGTCCGTCCGGTCAGTCGCTCCGGCGGCTGTGGCTGGACCCACCCCTGCGAGAACGCGCGGTCGATGATCGACACCTCGACCTGCTTGATGGTCACCGGCGGCTGGTTGATGCCCAGGACGCACGCCGTCTCGCAGGGCGCGGGGCACAGCCGGCCGGTGAACTCCGGGAAGTTGTTCGTCTGGTGCAGGCGCTCGACGGCCTCGCGCCAGTCACCGCGCCACGTCAGGTCGTTCCACTCCGGGATCAGGTTTCCCAGCGGGCACCCGTTGTGGCAGAACGG
>JBBSNO010000012.1:0-22833 GCA_038232615.1 Actinomycetales bacterium | reverse complement strand
GTCGGTGTCGTGGTTCCCCGGGTCGAGACCGTCGACCAGGTCAGGGTCGCCGAGGCCGCGACCCGGTTCGCGGCCTCTCGCGGGGCCGCCCCCCGCGCCCGCGCCGCCCGTTACGGGCGGGCGGGCGGCTACTCCGACGAGGCGGACGGTCACCGGCTGTTCGTGGTGCAGGTCGAGACGGCGGGAGCACTGGCCCAGGCAGACCAGATCGCGATGCTGGACGGCGTGGACGTCCTCTTCCTCGGGCCCGCGGACCTTGCCCGCTCGGTCGGGATCGCCGGCACGGCCGGGCACCCGGACGTGCTGAAGGCAGCGGAGCGGATCGCCGTTGCTGCCCGGCGGGCGGACAAGGTCGCCGGGGTGTACCTGCACGACCCCGGCCTGGCGGCGACCTATCGCTCCATGGGGTACACCTTCATCGCCTCGGGCTTCGACAGCTCGCTGCTGGTGGACGCCGCCGCCGCGCGCCTGCTGGCGCTGCGGTCGGGGGTCGGGCCGACGGGCACGCCCTGAGATCGCCGACGGAGCGAAGGACGCGGAGACCTCCGGAGCCTGCCGAGATCAGGGCAGGCCGAGCGCCTCACCGAACAGGTCGTAACCCACGAACGCGATGACGTCGAGCATCGTGTGGGCGACGACGAGCGGCATCACGCGCCGCGTGCGCAGGTAGAAGACTGCGAACACGACGCCCATCACGACGTTGCCCGCGAAGGGCCCGAAGCCCTGGTACAGGTGGTAGCTGCCTCGCAGCACCGCGCTGACCGCGATGATGACCGGCACCGACCAGGCGAAGCGCTCGAGCCTCTCGACGAGGTAGCCGACGACGACGACCTCCTCCAGCACGGCGTTCTTCACCGCCGAGAGCAGCAGCACCGGCACCGTCCACCAGTAGGCGTCCAGGGCCGACGGCACGACCGTGGCGGTGATGCCCAGGGCCCGGCCGGCGAAGTACAGGCCCAGCCCGGGGATTCCGATCAGGGCTGCGAGACCCGCGCCCCAGGCCAGGTCACGCACTGGACGAGCGAGGTCGAATCCGATCCTTCGCACCGCGGAGCGCCCCGGCTCGCTGAGCAGGAACAGCGCCAGGGCGACCGGCACGAGCGCGAACCCCAGCGAGAGCACCTGGTAGGTGAGGTCGAGGTAGGGGCGCGGGCTCTGCGAGGCGTTGAGCGTCGCCGTCTGCTGCGACAGCGGGCCGCGCGTCAGCTTCGCGACCAGGCTGACCACCGCGTACACCGCGGACTGGCCGAGGCTGAGGCCCAGCACGATGAGTACCTCCGCGCCGAGACGCCCGCGCACGCGCGCAGGCGTCCCGGCTGCGCCGGAGGCCGCGGTCGGGGCTGCATCCACCCCGTCATCGTGCCTCAGCGGCGGGCGCTGAACGTGCGCAGCCGCAGGCTGTTGCTCACCACGATCACGCTGGAGAACGCCATCGCCGCTCCCGCCACCAGCGGGTTGAGCAGCCCGAACGCAGCCAGCGGGATCGCCGCCACGTTGTAGGCGAACGCCCAGAACAGGTTGACCTTGATGGTGCCGAGCGTCCGGCGCGACAGGCGGATGGCGTCGGCCGCCGTCCGCAGGTCACCGCGCACCAGGGTGAGGTCGCTCGCCTCGATCGCGGCGTCGGTGCCGGTCCCCATCGCCAGCCCGAGGTCGGACTGGGCCAGTGCGGCGGCGTCGTTCACGCCGTCCCCGACCATCGCGACGACACGGCCCTCGCCCTGCAGCCGCTGGACGACGGCGACCTTGTCCTCTGGGTGGACCTCGGCGAACACCTGGTCGGGGTCGATGCCGACCCCGGCGGCGACGGTCCGCGCGGTGGCCTCGTTGTCGCCGGTGAGCAGGACCGGCGTCAGGCCGAGCTCGCGAAGCGCGGCGACGGCCTCGGCCGAGGTCTCCTTGACGGTGTCGCGAACGGCGACCACGCCACGGGCGCGCCCGCCCCAGGCGACGACGACGGCGGTGCCACCGGCGTCCTGCTGCTGCTCCAGCGTCCGCAGCAGGTCGTCCGGGACGTCGGTGCCCTCGGAGCGGAGCCACGTGGCCCGGCCGACGAGAACCGACTCGCCCTCGACGTCGGCCCGGACGCCGGACCCCGCGGTGCTGGCGAACGTCGTCGCCTCGGGCAGCCGGCCGGTGCGCGACCGCGCTCCGTCGGCCACGGCCCTCGCGATGGGGTGCTCGCTGCCGGACTCGGCCGCGCCGGCCAGCGCCAGCACGCGCCCGGCGTCCTCACCCTCGGCGGCCACGACGTCGGCCAGCGTCATCACCCCGGTGGTCACGGTGCCGGTCTTGTCCAGGACGACGGTGTCGACGCGGCGCGTGCTCTCTAGGACCTGTGGCCCCTTGATCAGGATGCCGAGCTGCGCACCCCGGCCGGTACCGACCAGGAGTGCGGTCGGTGTCGCGAGCCCCAGGGCGCACGGGCAGGCGATGATCAGGACGGCGACCGCCGCGGTGAACGCGGACTGCACGTCGCCGGTGAGCGCGAGCCATGTGGCGAGGGTCAGGACGGCGATGACGAGCACGACGGGGACGAAGATGGCGGAGACCCGGTCGGCCAGCCGCTGCACCTGCGCCTTCCCGGTCTGTGCCTGCGTGACGAGCCGGCCGATCTGCGCCAGCCGCGTCCCGGCGCCGACCCGGGTGGCCCGCACGACGAGGCGACCGGAGGTGTTGACGGTCGCGCCGGTGACGTCATCGCCAGGACCGACCTCGACAGGAACCGGTTCGCCGGTCAGCAGCGAGGCGTCGACGGCGCTGGTGCCCTCGACGACCTCGCCGTCGGTGGCCACCTTCTCTCCTGGCCGGACGACGAACAGGTCGCCCTCGACCAGGTCGTCGACGGGGATGCGCTCCTCCGTGCGGCCGTCGGGACCCTCGCGGAGCACGGCGACGTCCTTGGCACCCAGGTCGAGCAGCGCCCGCAGCGCGGCGCCGGAGCGTCGCTTGGCGCGTGACTCGGCGAACCGGCCGGCGAGCAGGAACGTGGTGACGACGGCCGCGACCTCGAGGTAGATCTCGGGCATCTCCATGCCCGAGCCGCCGGTGGCGGGCAGGAGCGTGAACTCCATCCGCATCCCCGGTTCCCCCGCACCGCCGAGCAGCAGCGCCCACAGCGACCAGACGTACGCGGCGATGACGCCGATGGACACCAGCGTGTCCATCG
The DNA here is from genome assembly GCA_038232615.1 of Actinomycetales bacterium. Lineage (GTDB taxonomy): Bacteria > Actinomycetota > Actinomycetes > Actinomycetales > DASROP01 > DASROP01. The sequence goes on along the minus strand of JBBSNO010000012.1, from coordinate 19,664 downwards.
TCGAGGCTCGGTGGCGGGCGTTGACGGCCGCGGCCTGGTGGAACGGCCACGCGCCGTAGCTGACGACCGGGGTCGCCAGCGCGAGAGCGACCCACTGCCAGTAGTCGAACTGGAACGCCGGCACCATCGACAGCAGCAGCACCGGCAGCGACAGCACCGCGGAGACGACGAGGCGGGTGCGGAGCACGTCGGCGTCCGGGCCGTGGCTCAGGTGGTCCTCGTCGGCGCCCTCGTCGCCACCTGCGGGCTTCGGAAGGTGGGCGCCGTACCCGGTCTTGGCCACGGCGGCGACCAGGTCGTCGTCCGAGACCTGCTCGGGAGCGCTGACTCGCGCGCTCTCCGTGGCCAGGTTCACGGTCGCGTGGACGCCGTCCAGCCGGTTCAGCTTCTTCTCCACGCGCGTGGCGCACGAGGCGCAGGTCATGCCGGTGATGGTGAGGTCGACCTCGCGGTCGGTGACCGCTGGCCGCTGCTCGGTGCCGCTGGTCATGGCGTCGTCCCCTCCAGTGCGTACCCGGCCTCGTCGACGGCGGCGCGGACGGCCGCGTCGTCGAGGGGACCGGAGCTGTTCACGGTGACGGGCGAGGTGTCGCCCGCGTGCAGGTCGACGTCGACGGTGCTGACGCCGTCCAGGGCCATCAGCTCCTCGGTGACGGCGGAGACGCAGTGCCCGCAGGTCATCCCGGTGACGGCGTAGGTCGTGGTGGTCATGCTCGCTCCTCGGTCGTTGTCGGGGACGTCGGTTGTCAGCTGCGGACGAGGCGGGCGATGGCGTCCGCGGCCTCGCGGACCTTGACCTGCGCGGCCTCGTCGGACTCGCGGGCCGCCTCGACGACGCAGTGCGCCACGTGGTCCTCCAGCAGCCCCAGGCTCACGGCCTGCAGGGCCTTGGTGACGGCCGCGACCTGGGTCAGGACGTCGATGCAGTAGGTGTCCTCGTCGACCATGCGGGCGATGCCTCGCACCTGTCCCTCGACGCGGCGCAGCCGCTTGAGGTAGTCGTCCTTGCTGCCCGCGGACCCGGCCTTCGCCGTCGCACGCGCCTGCGCGCCGGGGGCCATCGTCGTCGCTGTCGTCGTCTCGCTCATGTCCACGGAACGACCATACCCCCCGAGGGTATTCCCTGTCCTTCCGGCCCGACCTGGCCTGACCCCCCGGTGATCAAGGACCCCGTGCAGGCCGTCCGGCGTGCACGGGGTCCTCGACCGCGCCGGGGAGGGTTCAGGTCGTCGAGGAGGAGCGCGGAGTCGTGCTGCTCGAGTCGCCGGTCCCATCACCGACGCGGTCCTGGTCCTGGTCGTCGTCGCCGGGCTCGTCCGGGCCGCCGAACCCGCCGTGACGACCCGACCCACCCCGCTCGGGACGGCCGTTCTCCACCATCTCGGCGAGCCGCTCTGGCAGAGCAGCCGCGATCTCGTCCGCCCTCACCTGGGTCACTCGTCCGGCGGCGACGGCGTCGCAGAGCTCCTGCTCGCCCTCAGCGACGAGCGCGTCGACCACGGCCTGGACGTCGACGCCCTGCGAGTCGGCCAGCTCGGCGAGCGTCTGCCCGCCGCGGACGGCCTCACGGACTTCGGTCTCGGTCAGCCCCAGGGCGGTCGCGGCCGCGTCGAGGCCCCGGCCGATCAGGTGCCCGGGCCCACCCGGGTCACCCGGCCCACCCTGGCCGCCGCGTCCACCGAGCGCGTCGGACCCGTCGAGCGTCTCGGCTACTTCGTCCGCCTGCTCCTGCGTCAGGGACCCGTCACCCACGAGACCGGACAAGGCGTCCCTGATGCGCTGCTGCCGGTCGGCGGCGCGGCCCGCGTCGTCCGACCCCTCGGTGCCGGCGTCGTCCGGGGTTCCGGTGTCCTCGCTCGAACTGTCCGGCATCGAGCTGCCCTGCGTCGAGCTGTCGGTCGGTGCTGAAACGGCGAGGGCGGTTCCCCCCACGGCGACTCCTCCCAGGCCTGCCACCCCGAGCACGCCAGCCACGGCCAGTCCGGTGATCTTCGATGCGCGCACGATGTCTCCTCGTGTCGGCAGGCCCGGTGGGTCCTGCACGAGGAGAGCGTCGGCGCCGACCCTGGGACGGACCTGTGGTGACGCTGTCAGTTCGCCACGACACGAAGTCCGTGATCACCGGGGGACGAACGCGGGTCCTTGATCACCGGGGGAGGGGACCAGGGGGCAGGGGGGCGACGTCGAGGTGATCGACGAGGCGTGCGGCCAGACCGGTGTAGGCGGACGGCGTCATCGCCGCCAGCCGTTCCTCGACGTCCGCGGGGAGGCCGAGGCCGCGGACGAAGGCGCGCATCGCGTCGCCGTCCACACGCCGCCCGCGGGTGAGGTCCTTCAGTCGCTCGTAGGGCGCCTCCATGCCCTCCACGCCCGCGACGGCCTGGGCCCGCATCGCCGACTGCACGGCTTCGCCGAGGACCTCCCAGTTCGCGTCGAGGTCGCGCTCCATCGCCACCGGGTCGGCGTCGAGCCCGGCCAGGCCTCGGGAGGCGTTGTCGATCGCGAGCAACGAGTGGCCGAACGCCGTGCCGATGTTGCGCTGCATGGACGAGTCGGTCAGGTCGCGCTGGAGGCGCGAGGTCACCAGCGTCGAGGCGAGCACGTCGAGCAGCGCGCACGAGACCTCGAGGTTGGCCTCGGCGTTCTCGAAGCGGATCGGGTTCACCTTGTGCGGCATGGTGGATGAGCCCGTCGACCCGTGGGCCCCGAGGCGCTGGGTGAAGTAACCGAGCGAGATGTAGGTCCAGACGTCGGTGCACGCGTTGTGCAGCACGCGGTTGAACCGGGCGACGTCGGCGTACAGCTCGGCCTGCCAGTCGTGCGACTCGATCTGGGTCGTCAGCGGGTTCCACGTCAGCCCGAGCCCCTCGACGAACTCGCGCGAGACCGTGACCCAGTCGGCGTCGGGGACGGCGGCCACGTGGGCTCCGTAGGTGCCGGTCGCCCCGTTGAGCTTGCCGAGGTACTCCGCCGACTCGACCCGGCGCAGCTGGCGGCGCAGGCGGTGGGCCAGGACGGCGAGCTCCTTGCCGAGCGTGGTCGGCGTCGCCGGCTGGCCGTGGGTGTGGGCCAGCATCGGCTGGTCGCGCAGGTCGTGCGCCATCTGGGCCATCTGGTCGACGACGGCCGTGGCGCGGGGCAGCCACACCCGCGTGACGGCGCCGCGGACCGTCAGCGCGTACGACAGGTTGTTGACGTCCTCGCTGGTGCAGGCGAAGTGCACCAGCTCGGACGCCGACTCGAGCGTCGTCCCGGTCAGCCGGCTCTTGACGAAGTACTCCACGGCCTTGACGTCGTGCGCCGTCTCCCGCTCGTACACGGCCAGCGCCGCGACGTCGTCCGGCCCGAAGTCGTCCGCGACGGCACGCAGGCGGGCGGCGTCCTCGCTCGTCGGAGAAGGCGCCCCCGGCACGACACCGCTGGACGTCAGGTGCAGCAGCCACTCGACCTCGACGCGGACCCGCTCGCGGTTGAGCGCGGCCTCGGAGAGGTACTCGACCAGCGGCGCCACCACCGGGCGGTACCGACCGTCGAGCGGTCCCAGCGCCATGCCGGCATCGGCGAGCGGACCGGGTGCGGCATCGGCGATGGCGGTTGTAGCGGTCACGTGCCCCATCGTCCCAGACCTCGCCCACGGCCGGATCACGGCGAACGGCTGCTACGCCAGCGGTTCGTACCCGTCGCCGCGGAAGGGTGCGTACGCAGCATGGGCTCTCCCCCGCAAAAGCGCTGTCAGACGCAGGTGACCGGGGACGTCGCGCGGGTTGGTCCGAGCGACCTCGACAGCCGGCTCAGCGACATCACGCATCTGGGCCAGGTGGTCCAGCAAGAAGTTGGGCACCCAACCCAGGGCATGGCCGCCGCCGTCCGCCGTCAGCACTGCGCGGGGGTTGTGCTCGTTACCGGCGTCATCGACCAGCAGCAGCGGGTCTCCTTCGCCCAGCTGGTCGATCCTGTCCTCGACGTCCGGCGTCCTGGCGGCTCGGACGTGACGGATCCCGTGCACGAGGAAACGGCAGGCCCACTCGCCAGGAGCAACCTCGCTAGGGACGGCGAACAGCTGCAGGGTGTCCGTTACCTGGGTGCCCTGGGACCGGGCGAGCTCCTCCCAGGGCCCCTCCAGCGCGTCGAGGCCCAGCGCCTCCCGGTACGAGCGGTAGTCAGGGCGGCGGGGGCTCATCGCGCGGCCCGCGAAGAGCGTGAAGAGCGAGGGGGACCGGTAGTCACCGGCCAAGTCGCTGAAGCCCAGCAGGGGGCGGAAGCCTGCGACCGAGTGTGTGCGCGCCAGGTACCTCAGGCGATAGCCGCTCGGATCCCGGTCCAACCGGGCGACTGGGTCCATCCAGCGCGTCACAGGGTGTTGCCATATCACGAGGAGCGTGGCAGGGGCCGGGTACCCCGAGCCGGGCGCTTCACGCTGGAGGGTCGAGAGGGACATCGAGCAGCCTCCTTCGATTCGTGTCGACCAAGCGTACGGCGAACGTACGCGCCGGGTCGGACATCCGCGGGACGCGGGCCGCGACCGCCGCCACGGCATCGATATCGAGAGCCGCCAGACGCCCGCGCCACAGCTCGCACGCACCGACGGACGCGCGCGCCAGGGCGCTGTTCGCCACTTCGACCAGGGTCGCCGGTCTGCCTCCGGCAGCATGCTCGAACCGCGTCCCAGCGCCTCGGACCGCCCACGTGGCGAGACCGTCGCGACGTCGTTTCTGTTCTCGACGTTCGTCGGTGAGGTTGAAGCCGAGGCTGGACGCATGGTCGTAGGAGGGTGAGAGGCAGTCCAGCCGGTAGTCCACGGCACCGCGCAGGACTGCCCAGTTCTCGTCGTGACGGTCCTGGTTGGCGATGACGGCGTCAAGAACGAGGTACCCGGCGAACGCGTCGAACGCGTCACGGAGGCCGTCGACCTTCGTGGTCGGGGGCGGCCGGTACCCCTTCAGCGCATTCTCGATCGCCGCGAGTGAGTGGCCGGGGCGTCCTGGCAGGTTCTCGCGGCCGGGACGGTAGCCTGGGTCCGCAGCAGCGAGCACCTCCGCGCCGACGAAGAGATCGAGATCCTTCTCGGGTCGCACGTCGTACGAGATCAGCCCCGGCGCGCCGTGCCGCTGAGCCAGGTCGATCTTCGCGCAGGGAACGCCCAGCAGCTGTCGATCTCGGAGGCAAGCTTCTCCGACCAGTCCTCACCCTGCTCCAGCCCTCGGGCGTTGACGACCACGGGCTTGAAGAGAACCGCCAAACCGGTCCTGGGATCGGTCAGCCAGGCCTTGTCGTCCTTGCCGCGGGTGGCGGGCTCCGGCTCTGGCGCCCAACCGGACACGCCCAGCACCGGGAAGGCGTTGAAAGTCACGTTCCCGGGAGGGTGCTGGCCGGCGTGACCTCCACGAGCGGCACGAGCGGCCCGGCGATGATCTCGTCGAGGAGGTCGGCCTGAGCGGGTTCGATCTCGACGAGTCAGAGTCTCCGCAGCACGCTGAGGAGGTCGTTCAGCTCGCTGGTCCACTCGCTCGGCCACGCGGTGACGTGGACGTCGTCCAGGGGACTCGACCGGCGGCCGGCCGGGTTGGTCTTGCGGTAGCCGAACCACTTGGCGACGACGTTCATGCCGCCGACGTCGTAGCGCCAGACGGCCTCAGGCACCGGGCCGAACTCTCCGGTGCCGACGTGGAGCACGCCGGTCTCGGGAGACCAGCCCATCGTCTCCGGCATCCCCTGGACGGCGTGGGTCGACGTGACGCGGCGCCCGTCGCCGACGGGGAACCGGACGTCGCCCGGAGGTCGGTTCGCGGCGGGATCGACGAAGCGCTCGCCGTACGTCGAGGCCCAGCCGACGACCCGGCCGAGCTCGACGGCGCGGCGCCACAGCGTCGGGTCGGCGGTGAGCGGCACCCGGACGCCGGGAGTGGTCAGCTCGTCGGTGAACCGCTGCGTGAAGCCCGGGTGCGCCACGATGCCGAGGACGTAGGCGGCGACGTCCTCTGGCGTGGGGGCCTCGCCCAGCCTCTCGTGCAGGACGGCGACGAGCCCGGGAGCGAGGTTGGGTGTGCCGTCCGCCCGGAAAAGCGGCAGGACGCGACCGCCCCGACCGTTGAAGTAGTCCATGTCCGGGACGAGGTTCGTGACGGTCAGGGCAGGTCCGGAGTTGATCGCTTGCGCATGCTGCTCGACGAGGAACACCTGATCTTCGGCAGTCACTGCGCGCCACAGTCCCGGGCTTGGCCCATGGAACACCCGGTTGTCCGCGACGACCCACTGTCGATCGAACGCTCGGTATGCGGTGCGGGCTACGGGCGTGCTGGTCGACGTCTCCCGTCCGATCGTCGTTCTGTGCGGGACCAGGCCGGCCAGGCCATCGACGACCGTGTCGACCTTGCGGTCTCGCGACTCCTTGAACAGCGCCCTCTTGCGGTCGAGGTCTGTCTCAGCGACCAGGGTGCGCCAGCGTTCCACCAGAACGCTCTTGCTGGGTGCGTAGACCCACGTGCGGTTGGGTTTGACGCCGGGCACCGTCCACGGGAAGACGTCGTCCAGAGCGGGGAACTCGTCCCAGGAGGTCTCCGCCGCCGGGGTGAACGGTGCCTGCCACGCCTTCCGTACGCCGCGCCACGCCGCTCCCTCCAGGTACAACCCGGCGAGCTGGGAGTGCTTGTCGGTCCGGCGTCCGCCGAGCGCGGTGTAGCGCAGGTCCGCCGGCTGGTCTGGCGTCGTCCCCGGCTCGCGTAGGAAGATCCCGATGGCGAGCGGCTGCTGCACGCCGGGGAACAGCCGGGTGGAGACGTCGGGCTGGTGGCCCTCCGGTGTCGCGTCGATGATCCAGCCGGCCGAGCAGGTGCGGCGCAGGTACTCCCGCATTCCCCGGAATGCGGGGCCGCGCAGGTAGCCGGCCGTGGTGATGAAGCAGACCACCCCTGCCCGGTCATCCGGCACCGCGTCGAACACCTTCCACGTGCCCCAGCGCCAGAAGTAGACGTACAGATTCTTCATGTCGTTTTCGTAGCGACCATTGCCAGGTGCGCGAAAGTGGTCGAGTGGGGCCCTGCCCTCTCCCTGTCGGCCGGCCTCGATCCAGCCACCCTGTCCTTCCGCCCGTTCGCGGTACGGCGGGTTGCCGATCACGACCGTCACCGGCGTCCGCGCCTTGATCCGGTCGGCCCGCCGACGTGACTGGGCGATGGGCGCGTACGTGTTGCCCAGCTGGGTCTGCTCCACCGCGGGGTCGTCCAGGGTGTTGGTCACGAACAGCGGCAGGCCGCCCGCGGGCACGGTCGCACCGTAGGAGCGCAGGAGGTCGCTGGCGCGCAGCTCGGCGACGGCGAACGGCCCCATCTGCAGCTCGAAGCCGATCAGCCGGCCCGCGAGCCCGGCGACCACGCCGCCGGCTGCACGACGCCGTCGACGAGCTCGGCCTGCTCCCCGGCGCGGGCGAGGATCGCGTGCAGGAACGTACCCGTCCCCATCGCCGGGTCGACCGTCGTCACACCCTCGGAGAGGTACTCCTCCGCGTGCCCCAGCCGGTCGCGCAGCAGGTCCCCGACCAGCCGGACCATCTCGTCGACCACCTCGCGCGGCGTGTAGTAGGAGCCGCTGGCCTTGCGCAGGTCGTCGTCGTACTCCTCGAGGAAGTTCTCGTACAGGTACAGGTAGGCGTCTGCGCGCCTACCTCGGATGGAGGGCCAGTCGACGCTGCCGACGACGCGCGCGAGAAGGTCCAGGCTGACCTGGAAGGTCTCGCTCACGTCGTCCGTCAGCAGCTGCAGGGCGCGGCCCATCAACGAGTGGTCGGTACCGAGCCGCTGCCCGACGGTGTGCAGGTCGACACGGGCGACGTCGATGCCCTGCGACCGTGCCAGCAGCATCGAGAAGGTCACCGCCTGGGCGTACCCGTCAGCGAAGGTCGCGTCGTCGGCGGTGGGGAACAGCAGGTTCCGCCAGTCCGAGGCGAGCCCGGAGAAGGGCTGGTCGGAACGGTGGGCGCCGGCCGCGAGGGCCGCGCGTTCCCTCGCGAGCTGGTCGACCACCTCCTGCCGCAGCAACCGCGTGAGCGGCGCGACCGCCCGGACCAGCGGCCCGACGGCCCGGATCGGCACCGGGTGCCACTGCAGGAAGTCGCGAAGGAGCCGGTCCAGTCCCTCGACGTCCCCGGCGAGAGCCGAGCCGGCGCTCCGCAGGTCGCCGTCGAGGACCACGGGCTCACCCAGCAGCTCGCCGTCCCGGTACAGCCGCCAGTGAGTGCCGTTCGTGTAGAGCAGGTTGGGAAGCTCGTGCAGGCGCTCCCACTGGCGCTTGTTGTGACCGGTGAAGGCTGCCGGGTCGATGACGGCTCCCGGCCGCTTGACCTCGATGTACCCGGTGATCGCTCCGTCGACGCGCATGGGAAGTCGGGACGCACCTGCAGGTCGTCCAGCCGCGACTCGCTGTGCGGCACGAGCTGCCGGCCGAGATGGCCGGCCATCGCCTGCAGAAGCCCTTCCAGCGGGGTACGGATCGCGGCCTCCGGGTCACCCGTGACCGTGAGGCGTTCCTTCGCGGCAGCACCGTAGGCCCTCACCGCGTCCTCGAACTGCGGCACACGTCCCCCGAACGTCGTCGTTGCCAGGCGTGCCCGCACCCTACGGTCCGGCGCCGACGACGGTGCGTGACCGACGTCCGGGTGTCGCGCTCAGCGGCTCAGGTGCTCGTCTCAGGTGACTCGACTCAGGTCGTGCGCCTCGTCTCTGCGTGGGGCTCGCGCTCGGGATGCATCGGTGGAGCACCGACCGCGCAGTGCGTGTGGACGGGGCTGGACGAGGGGGCGGGGCCGGCCGAGGCGGCCCCGGACGGCGGCGCCGGCGGCTGTGCGTCCGCAGCGATCGGCTCGATCGGCTCGCGGATCGCCGCGTACGTGGAGGGAACGGCTACCAGGGCGATCAGGGCGCCGCCGGCCATCAGCGCGGCGCACACCAGCAGCGCCGTGCGGTAGGCCGGTGCCAGCGTCGTCGGGTCGGTGAGGGTGGCGCCCACCCCCGAGACCAGCGGCAGGACGGCGATGGCCAGCAGCGCAGCGGTCCGCGCGACGGCGTTGTTGACGCCGCTGGCCAGGCCGGCGTCCCGGTCCGGTGCGGCGGCCAGTGCGGTGGAGGTGAGCGGGGCGACGGTGAGCGAGAGCCCGAGCCCCAGCACCGTGACGGCGGGAAGGACGTCGGTGAGGTACGCGGCGTCGGCGCCGACCCCGGCGAGCAGGACCAGCGCGAGCGCGCACGTCAGGGGACCGAGGGTCATCGGGATGCGTGGACCGATCCTGGTCGACAGGGCTCCGGCTCGGGAGGAGAGCAGCAGCATCGCGACGGTCACAGGGAGCAGCGACAGTCCTGCGGCGAGCGGTGGGAAGCCGGCCACGACCTGCAGGTGGACGACGACGAAGAAGAAGACGCCGGCCAGGGCCGCGTAGACCAGGAAGGTGACCAGGTTCACGGCGCTGAACGTGCGCGAGGCGAACAGCGTGAGCGGCATCATCGGGTGGGTCGAGCGGGCCTCGTGGACCACGAAGGCGGCGAGCCCGACGACGCCGACGGCGAGGGTGCCGAGCACGAGCGGGTCCCCGGGTCCGCGTTCGGACCAGGCGGTCAGCCCGTAGGTCAGTCCCGCGAGCCCGGCCGCGACGAGCCCGGCGCCGGCGACGTCGAGGCGGCTGCGCGTCCCGGAGCCGGCCGACTCCGGGACGTGCCTGACGGCGACCAACATCACGAACACGGCCACCGGCAGGTTGATCAGGAAAACCAGCCGCCAGCTGGACACCTGGACGAGCCACCCGCCGAGGAACGGCCCGATCGCCCCGGCCACCCCAGCCAGGCCGGACCAGGCGCCGATGGCCCGCATCCGGTCCTCCGCCACGAAGGACGACTGGAGGATCGCCAGCGACCCCGGCGTGAGCAGGGCGCCACCGACGCCCTGCAGCGCCCGCGCGACCACCAGCGTCTCGATGTTCGGGGCCAGACCGCACAGCAGCGACGCGACCGCGAACCCGCCGACCCCGACGAGGAAGACGCGCCGGCGTCCGAGCCGGTCACCCAGCGATCCACCAAGCAGGATGAAAGCGGCCAGGGTCAGGGTGTACGCGTTGACCACCCACTGCAGCCCGGCAGCGGAGTCGCCGAGGTCGTCCCCGATCTGCGGCAGCGCGATGTTGACCACCGTCGCGTCGATGAACGCCATGCCCGAACCCAGGACGGTGGCCAGCAGGACCCAGCGGCCTGCCGGTTGCCCGTACCGCAGCAGGCCACGCGCCCCACCGTCCGAGGACGCCTGCGCGGCGGCACCCACCAGATCTGCACCAGCCCTTCGCCGATGACGAGGCGAACGCCCGTGACACTACCGGCGGCGCCGGCGGCGGGGTCAGGGCAACTGGTGACGGCGGACGGCGGCCTCCCCGGCCCGCGAGGCGTCGAGCGTCACCGAGGTGACGAGCATCGCAGGCCCGGGCCGCAGCACTCCCGACGACGGGGCGCGCAGCACGACGTTGCGCCGGGCCGCCAGCGGGTCGAACGGTGCGACCCCCAGCTCGGCGGCGACCGCGTCGAGCGCCTCGACGGCCAGCAGCGTCACCGCCGCGTCCATGTGGGCCGCCTTGGCGAAGAAGCGGTCACCGCGGACGCCTCTGCCTGCCACCACCTCGTACCGGTGCTCCGAGTCGGGCCCAGCCGCCCGGGCGTGACCGGACGAGGCGCTGGTCACGGCACGACGCCCTCGGGCAGCTGCCCCGCGCGCCGGTCTCACGGGTGCGGGCGGTCTCGGCCAGCACGATCCCACCAGGACGACGGCGCCGCCGAGCAGCTGGACCGCCGAGAGCGCCTCGGCGAGCACGACCCAGGCGACCAGCCCCGCCAGCACCGGCTCGGCCATCCCGAGCAGGCCGGTGCGCGCGGATCCGAGCTGTAGCAACGCTCCCAGGATGAAGACGTACGGAAGCACCGTGCCGCCGACCACCACGTAGGACACGAGCAGCCACACCGGGACGGTGTTGCCGTCGAGCGGGCCCGGCAGGTCGACCAGGGCGCCGTGCCTGGCCCACGGGTAGGTCCACCAGGGCTGCAGCAGCGACCAGAACAGCGCCGCCGACGTGAACGTCCAGGCTGCCAGGCTGAGGGCGTCGCGGTCGGCCAGGCCACGCTCGCCCGTGAGGTAGTAGGCGGCGAGCGAGACGGCGGCGGCCAGCCCGGCCAGGACGCCGAGCCCGTCGAGGGTGAGACCCCGCCAGACCTGGGCGACGACGGCCAGCCCGACCACGCAGAGCGCCAGGGCAGCCCAGACGCGCGAACGGACCTGCTCGGCGCGGACGAAGCGGACCCACAGGACGACGAGCACCGGGGCCAGGTACTCCAGCAGCAGGGCGATGCCGACCGGCAGCCGCGCGATCGCCACGAAGTAGAACCGCTGCACCAGCCCGATGCCCACGGTGCCGGCGACGACCAGGAACCCGATCTCCCGCCGTCCGACCCGCAACGCCCGCGGCCGCAGCACCAGGCACAGCGCGGCCAGGCAGACGGCCGCCCCCGCGGAGCGCACCTCCACGAGCCGCAGCGACGACAGGCCCGACTCCAGCGCGAGCTTGCTCACCGTGCCGTTGACCGCGAACAGCATCGCGGCCACGGTGGCGAATGCGACGCCCAGAAGCGGGTGCGCGGCAGGAGTCACGCGCGGACGTTACCGACCCCCGCAGCCCCTGCCTCGGGCGCCGCCGTCCGGCGACGTCGTAGGGCCGCCACCGACAGCAGAGCGACGACGACCCACACCACCACGAGGGCCACCACCAGGCCGGTGCCGTAGTCGCGGTCGAGCAGGCTCGGGTTGTCGGCGAGAGCTCCTGGGCGGCCCAGCACGGTCAGCGACACCAGGACCAGCGCTGCGCTCGCGACCACACCGAAGGTCACCGGTGCCCACACCGGTCGGGGCAGTACCCGGCGTCCCACCCACGCGCCGGCGACGGCGGCGGGTGCGAGCACCAGGTCGTTGACTGCGACGGGCCCCAGTGCCCACAGCGCGATCCGCGGCACCGACGAGAGCAGGTTCCCCAGCAGCAGGAAGGCGCCGACCGCGATCCCGGTGGTGCCGATGGCGACCAGGACCCGCTGCCACGCCATCACGCCGCTGCTCACGACGCGGGCGCCGCCGTCGTCCTCCAGGGCGGCACCGACGTCCCTCACGCCAGCACCTCCAGCGAGGTGAGCCACTTGGTCTGGGTCACGCCGGGGCGGCTCGGCGCCACCAGGCGGCAGGGGTAGCCGTGGTCGATGTGCAGGTCCTCGCCGGCCAGCTGCAGCGCGAGCAGCGTCAGGTCGTCGGCAGCGTGCCGGGCGGGAAGCCGGCTGCTGGGGTAGGCGCCGCCCTGCTGGAGCGACTCGACCTGTACGTCGCCCTGCCCCGGCTCGGCACCGACGAGCGCCAGCACGTCTCGCACCCGGACGCCGGTCCACGTGCCCGTCTCGCGCCATCCCTGGACGCAGGCGATCGGCAGGTTCGCCGTGGTCTGCGGCATGGCCCGCAGGTCGTCCAGCGACAGCGTCGTCGAGCCGGTCGGCCCGGTCACGGTGAGCCGCCAGGCGGGGTCGACCGCGGTCTCGGTCACACCGGCGCTCTGCGCGGACTTGGTGACGGGCATCCCCTGCGGGCCGTCGCCCGACCGCGGCGACAGCACCGAGATGCGTCCCAGGCCGGGCACGCTCTGCCCCGCCACGGACAGGACGGCGACGCCGGCGCCCGCCAGCGCAGCCAGCAGCACCCCACGCCGCGTCGGCTCGCCGTCCGGCACCGTCCCGTCGACGTCCGCACCGAGGCCGCGACGGATAGCGGGGAGCTGCACCCCGACGTGGACGACGAGGGCCCCGATGGCGACCCAGGCCATGGCGAAGTGCGCGGCCGGGAACGAGAAGCCCCAGGGGTACCAGCTGACCATGTTCTGGACGCCGGTCACGAGCTGGAAGAGCGCCGCCGCGATCAGCACCAGCACCGACACCCGCTCGACCGCGTGCAGCACCGACCGCACCGGCGGCCGGGTGAACAGGCGCGGGTAGACCGTCCACAGCTTGGCCAGCAGCAGGGGCACGGACGCGACACCGCTGGTGATGTGCACTGCCTGGGTGATGCCGTACAGCTGCACCGGTCGCGTGGGCCACCAGAACCAGCCGGGCGGGTTCTGCAGGTAGTGGCTCAGTAGCCCGGTGACGAAGGCCAGGCCGAAGGCGATGCCGAGAGCGAGCCCGAGGCGCGCCGCCAGCCGCTCGTGGTGCAGCCGTGACGTGAACTGCTCCTCGCGGGGCACGAGTCCCAGCGGACCGGGCGTTCGGCGCGGGCTCGGAGGCCGTGGCGAACCGGGAGGGGGCACGGACCCAGGCTCCTCGACGTCGCCGGACGACGGAAGACCCCCGGCGGTTACGTCAACGTGACGGCGCAGGCGTGCGCGTAACCGGCCGTCCCGGTGCCTCTCGCCGGCGCCGCGACCCGGAGTGGCCGACCTAGGGTTGACCTAGGGTGCTGGTGTGCCGGAGCGGTCGTGGAGCCCAGGACGCCGCGAGAGCTCGCGCACTCGGGCGGACGGCGCGGTTGTGCTCTCCGCGATCCTCCTCGTCGGCCTGGCGGTCGCCGTCGGGCAGTTGCTGATCGCCCTCGGCGTCGACATCAAGGCTCCCGCCGCACCGCTGTTCGCGACCTGGTGGCCGCACGTCGGACCCGGAACGCCCGCCGCGGTCGCCCTCGCCGCGCTGGTCGCGGTGTTCGGGCCCCGCGTCGGGGCCCGGCTCGCGTGGCCGGTCCTGCTCGGCGTCGTCGCGACGACGTCGCTGGCCTGGACGGCGGCGCTCGCCCTCTCGCGCGGCTGGACCCGGGGGGTGCTCGACCGGGTCGCCGACGGCAGCGAGTACCTCTCGGAGGTTCCCACCGCGCCGCCGCTGGGCGAGCTGCTCGCGACCTTCACCGACCGGGTCCCCGCCGACGCGGCGATGAGCTGGTCGACCCACACGGCCGGGCACCCGCCCGGAGCCCTGCTCTTCTTCGTCGGGCTCGACCGGATCGGTCTGGGGGGGCCGGGCTGGGCCGGTACCGCGTGCCTGGTCGCCGTGGCCAGCGTCCCGGTCGCCGTGGCGCTGGCACTCTCGTCGCTGGCCGGACGAGGGTGGGCCCGGCGCTCGCTGCCGTTCGTCGTCCTGACCCCTGGTGTCGTCGCCGCCACCAGCGGTGACGCGGTCTTCGCGGCCTTCGCCGCGTGGGGGCTGGCGCTGCTGGTACTGGCCACGCAGGAGGGGGTGAGCCGACGCCGGTCCCTCGCGGTGGGCGCCGCGGCCGGCCTGCTCCTCGGCGCCTGCCTGCTGCTCTCGTACGGGCTGGTGCTGCTGGCCTTGCCGGCGGCGGGCGTGGTGCTGCACCGGCGCGCGTGGCTCACCGGGGCGGTCACGGCCGCCACGACGGTGGCCGTCGTGCTTGCGGTGGCGGTGGGCGGTTTCGTCTGGTGGGAGGGGCTGGAGGCCGTTCGCGGGCGCTACGCCACGGGCTTCGGTGGACTGCGCCCGTACTCCTACTGGGTCTGGGCCAACTTCGCGGCGCTCGTCCTGTCGACCGGGGTGGCCGTCGTGGCGGGCGTCCGACGGCTGGCCGCCCGGCCGTCGTCCGCCCCCGGGCTGTCCTGGCTCGTCGGCGGGCTGCTGGGGGCGCTGCTGCTGGCGGACCTGACCGGGCTGTCCAAGGCCGAGACCGAGCGCATCTGGCTGCCCTGGTCGCTGTGGCTCCCTGCGGCGTGCGCCCTGCTGCCGTTGCGTGACCATCGCTGGTGGCTGGGCGCGCAGGCGGTGGTCGCGCTCGGTGTCGAGCACCTGACCGACGCACCCTGGTGAGCCCGTCCCGGTGCGCTACCGCGCCATGCGCAGCGAGCGCAGGGCCATCACCGAACGGTCGTCGGCGTGCCACTCCTCGGCGACGGAGTAGTCCAGCTCGGCGGCGAGCCGGGCCAGGGCGCGCGAGCCCATCCGGGCCCAGGGCAGCGGGCGGCTCTGGCGCCCGTCGTCGCAGCGCAGCACGACCGGGCTCCGCTCGTCGACCTCGGTGTCGGGATCGGCTTCCACCAGCAGCAGCCCACCGGGGCGCAGCAGGGTGGCGCAGCGCCGCAGCAGCGCGCGGGGGTCCCCGCCGATGCCGAGGTTGCCGTCGGCCAGCAGCACCGTCCCCCACCGGCCCTCGCCGGGCAGCGGGTCCTGCACGCGCCGCCTCAGGACGTTGCCTCCCCGCCGGACCGTCCGGGCCACCGCGCCCGGCGAGACGTCGACGCCCAGGGCGGGGGTCCCGCGGCGGCACAGGGCGACGACCAGCCGGCCGGGGCCGCAGCCCACGTCGAGCACCGCGCCCTCGCACCGGCTGAGCATCAGCTCGTCCACGCTGTCGGCGTCCCCGAGCCAACGGCCGGCGCCCAGCACCCGCTCGCCGGTGGCGTCCCGCGCGGTGACGACGGCGCCGTCAAGGCACGCTTCGAACAGCTCGAGCGGGTGGACCGCGGCGCCCACGAGCCGGGCGTGCTCCCGGGCGAACCGCGTGCCCGGAGCCCGGGCGGCGACGAGCTCGGCGTCCGCCGGCGTGTCCACGTCGGTGAGCCGCCGCAGCAGGCCGACCCGCAGCCCCAGGGACTCCAGGCGTGCCAGCTGTGCCGCACCCGTGCACTGCGTGGACATCGGGACGCCGAGCAGCGCGTCGGCGCGCGGCTCGCGGAGACCGATGGCCCAGAACCCGCCGTCGTCCGCCATGCCGAGCACGGCGTCCAGGCCGGTCCAGTCGACGTCCAGGTCGGCGGGCGTCAGCTGGGGCGTGTCCATCCCGACCAGCAGCGCCGGCCCCTGGCCTCCGCCGGCCATCACGTCCTCGAACGCGGCGGCGAGTCGCTCGTCGAGGCCGGCACCGCGTTGCGGCACGACCTCGACGCCACGCGGTACCCAGGGGCCGGGGTGGCCGTCCAGCACCAGGACGCGTCGCCGCGCCGGCGACCGGGCCACCAGCTCCAGGGTGTCGGCGAGCGCGGCCTCGGCCAGCCGCGCCGCGTCGTCGGGCCGGAACCGGGTCTGCAGCCGCGTCTTGGAGTGGCCGGGCCGCGGCTCCTTGGCGATGACCAGCAGCGTGCGGGTTCGGGTCACGGGGCCAGCACCCGGCTCATGTCGCGTACCGCGCGGGCCGCACCCAGCGGCGTCCCGGTGACCTTCGACCGACCCGTCCGGTTCCGGTAGTCGACGTCGACCTCACGGATCGCCCAGCCGTCGTCGCTGGCCGCCACGACCATCTCCAGCGGGTAGCCCGACCGGCGGTCCCGCAGACCCAGACCCAGCAGCGGCTCGCGACGGGCGGCGCGCATCGGGCCGAGGTCACCGAGCAGCAGCCCGGTGCGGCGGGCGGTCCGGCGGCACAGCTCACGGTTGGCCAGCCGCAGGTGCCACGGCCAGGCCCCACGCGAGACGGGGACCCGGCGTCCGAGCACGAGGTCCGCCTCACCGGAGAGCACCTGCTCCACCACCAGGGGCAGCTGCGCGGGGTCGAGGCTGCCGTCCGCGTCCATGAAGGCCACGACCGGCGCGCTCGCGGCCTCCAGGCCGGCGGCGCAGGCGGCGCCGAAGCCCCGCTGGGCGGCCCGCACGACGGTCGCGCCAAGGGCTCGGGCCACGTCGGGGGAGCCGTCCGTCGAGCCGTTGTCGACCACCAGTGCGCGCCACCCCCGCGGCACCCGAGGCAGCAGCCACGGCAGCGCGTCCGCCTCGTCGAGACACGGCAGCACCACGTCGACACGGGAGGTCACGTGTCGACCGTAGGAGTCCACCCGGCCTCCGGCACCCCGGGCGAGGATGACGGTCCGCTGACGGCCGGTCTCAACGAGAGCGACAGGCCGCCAGCTGACCTAGTGTCCGTCGCGTGAGCGAGCGAGCCAGAAGGCACAGGGCGACGGTCACGGCGACGAGGAACGAGGAGCCGTGACCGCGAAGGTGCTGGTGGTCGAGGACGACCGGACCGTGTCCGACGTCGTCGACGCCTACCTGCTCCGGGCGGGACTGGTCACGCGGGTGGCCGGCGACGGGCTGACCGGCCTGGAGGTGTGGCAGACGTGGGGCCCGGACCTCGTCGTCCTCGACCTCATGCTGCCCACCCTGGGCGGGCTGGAGGTGCTGCGCCGCGCACGCGCCGACGGCCTGCGGACGCCGGTGGTCGTGCTCTCCGCTCGCGGGGACGCCGAGGACCGCGTCGTCGGGCTCGAGGTCGGCGCCGACGACTACCTGAGCAAGCCCTTCAGCCCGCGCGAGCTGCTGCTGCGGGTCCAGGGGCTGCTGCGCCGCGACGAGCGGCTGCGACGCACCGACCTGGTGCCCAGGGTCGTCGAGCGCGGCCCGCTGCGGGTCGACACGGCGGCCCGGACGGCGTCCCTGGACGGCGACACGCTGGCGCTGACGACGCGCGAGTTCGACCTCCTGGCGTTCCTGCTGGACCACCCGGGAGAGGCTTTCGGCAAGCGCGACCTGCTACGGCGGGTCTGGGGGTGGGACTTCGGCGACACCTCCACCGTGATCGTCCACGTCCGCCGGTTGCGGGAGAAGGTCGAGCGCGACCCCTCCGACCCGCGGCTGGTGCTGACCGTGCGGGGTGTGGGCTACCGGTTCGCGACCGACGAGGAGCTGGCGGGGTCGGCTGCTCCGGGAGCAGCAGGGGCAGCCGGGACTGCGGGGTCGGCGCGATGACGGACCTGTGGGTGGTCGCCGTCATCACGGTCGCGTGCTGCCTCGCCGTCGGTGCGCTCGGGCTGCTGGCGATCCACGCGTTGCGACACCGCAGCGTCACCACCCTGGTGGTCACGGCGACGCTCGTCCCGCTGCTGGCGGTGACGGTGGCCGTGTTCGTGAACACCCGGGCGATGTTCATCTCGGGCCACGACTCGACGGTCGTGCTGGTCGCGCTCGCGGCGGGGCTGGTGGTCGGGGTCGGGCTCGCGCTGCTGATCGGTCGCTGGCTCGTCGCCGGGTCGCAGGACCTGGAGCGAAGGCTCCGCCGGCTCGGCGACCGCGACGACACCCCGCCCGGTGCCGCGCGCGAGGTCGGGCCCGGCCCGGTGCCGGCCGAGCTGGCCGGGCTCGTGGTGGAGCTCGAGGCGACCCGGGAGCGGCTGGAGGAGTCACGTCGCAGCGAGCGTGGGCTCGAGGCCAGCCGCCGCGAGCTCGTGGCCTTCATGTCGCACGACCTGCGCTCGCCGCTGACCGGCCTGCGGGCGCTGGCCGAGGGCATCGAGGACGGGGTCGTCGACGACGTGCCGGCGGCGCTGGCCCAGGTCCGCATGTCCGTGGACCGCATGTCGGGGCTCGTCGACGACCTGTTCGAGCTGTCGAGGGTCAGCTACGGGCCTAGCAGGCAGCCGCGGATGCCGGTGAGCCTGCGCGAGATCGCCGAGGACGTCGTGGGCGAGACCTACGAGCACGCGAGGCTGCGCGGTGTCGCACTGTGCGTCGAGGTGGACGGCGACGACCGGCTGCCCGTGCACGGCGTGGCCGAGGACCTGGCCCGGGCCCTGGCCAACCTGGTGGCCAACGCCGTCCGCCACACACCGTCCGGTCGGTCGGTACGGGTGGTGGGCGGCCGTGGCCAGGACGGCCGAGTCCGCCTCGACGTGCTCGACGGGTGCGGCGGCATCCCCGACGACGAGCTGGCGCGCGTGTTCGACGTCGGGTGGCGCGGTGCGCCTGCTCGCACGCCGGGGGACGGCGGCGCCGGCCTGGGGCTGGCGATCGCGCGCGGCGTCGTCCAGGCTCATGACGGGTCGATCGAGGTGGCCAACGCCGAGGCGGGCTGCCGTTTCGAGGTCGCACTCCCCCCCGCCGGCTGACTCCTGCCTGCCGTCGCGTTCGCGCGAGCCCCGAGTGTCCCGCTCCGGTGCGACGCGCGGGCGTGTCCAGCCGGAGCGGGACACTCGGCGGCGTCAGGGACTCAGCAGGCTCCGGACGCCGGTCTCCAGATCGGTGCTCGCGCGCCACCCGAGCTCGCGGGCGGCGCGCTCGCTGCTGGCCGTCACGTGCCGGACGTCGCCGAGCCTGAAGCGGCCGGTCACCTCGGGCTCCGGCGCGCCGGCCGAGCGGGCCAGTGCCGAGGCCATCTGGCCGACCGTCGTCACGCGTCCCGAACCCACGTTGTAGGCGCGCGTCGACCCGGCGGCAGCCGGCGACCGGACGGCCGCACCGACCGCTGCGCCGACGTCGTCGCGGTGCACGAAGTCTCGACGCTGGGCACCGTCCTCGTACACCTGCGGAGCCTTCCCCACGAGCACGCTGGACCGGAACAGCGCCGCCACACCCGCGTACGGGGTGTCGCGCGGCATACCCGGCCCGTAGACGTTGTGGAACCGCAGCGACGTGCCCCCACCGCCGGTCTCGCGCGCCCAGCAGGCCAGCAGGTGCTCGCCGTGCAGCTTGGTGGCGGCGTACACGTTGCGGGGGTCGAGCGGGGCGTCCTCGTCGACCAGGCCCGGGCGCAGCTGCTCACCGCAGACCGGGCACCCCGGCTCGCAGCGCCCGGCGGGACGAACCGAGGACCGTCGGGCGAACCCGCGCGGCCGGCCGGTGTCCGAAGGAGGGTTCCGGGGCTTGCCTGCGTCGGCCGCACCCGGTAAAAGAACGGCCCGCGCGGTGCCT